>JBAXQF010000186.1:0-1518 GCA_037131875.1 Verrucomicrobiota bacterium | reverse complement strand
TGTCAGGGCTGAAGCCGGTGGCAAAGCGGATGTGCCGGCTAAAGCCCGGCATGAAGATGTTTGGTTGCCTGCGCTGAGAGACGCTCTACGCTCCCAGCTTCAAGCGCGCATCGGCCTCCAGCAACTCGCCGAGCGTGGGCCAGCCGCCTTCCTCGTGCAGCGCCTGGAAGGTGTGCAGATAGACGGCGACCACTCCGGCCTCGTGTTTGGCAAGCAGAGTGTCAATCGCCCCGGCGAGCGCTTCCCTGGCGGGTGCGGGCGGGAGTTGTTCCACCGTGCCGTTTGCGTCATGAGCGATGCCCAGCGCGTCCAGAAAATCGCAGAGCATGGCGGATTGCGCCCCGATCAGCCAGACTTGCAGCAAGTGTGCGGCAACCCCGTCATTGACGGCGCGGGAAACGGAGTCCTTGAGCCACGTGAAACGTTCCTCTCGCGGTTTGCGCTCAATAAACACCGGGCGCAGATTCCGCTTTTTGGCGAGGGTCTCAACGGTCGCCGTGTAAAGCGGCTTCTCTTTTTCAAACAGGAAGCTGAAAATCTGCGACGCGACGCCGGGCGTCATTTTGGAAAAAATTTCGTGTGGGGCCATGGGTGGGGAACCTTTTACGTGGTTGCGCCCCATTTGAAAACTGGTTTTTCTGAAGAACACGGTTACGCTTCGCGGCTTCCTTGTGAAAACTTCTGACCAAAACGACCCAAAACCCCTTCCCTTGCTTGTGGGGCTCCAGGCTGCCCGCGCGAATTTCCTGCCGGGCCTGATCGTCCAAATGGTGATGCTTGCCATCGTGCTGGCCTACTATTTTTGTGAACCCGCACGGGTTTGGCTGGCGCAGTTGGCGGAGATCAAGGCGCGTTGGGGGTACGGGTTTTCGTTCCTTTCCGCCGCAATCGCAGGCGGGGTGTTGCCGGAACTCCTCACGGTGGCGGTATTCCAACGGGGCCGAGTCCGCCGGGACAATGCCGGGAACCTCCTTTTTGGAATCCTGTTTTGGGGGTTCCAAGGCATGGTTGTGGACAGCCTCTACCGCTTCCAAGCCGTGCTGTTTGGGGCACATGCCGATTTCCCCACCGTGGTGAAAAAGGTGCTGGTGGATCAGTTTGTCTACAATCCGTTCTTTGCCACGCCTTTCGGCTTGGCGGGTTACGAATGGAAAAACCAGGGCTACCGGCTCGCCGGGCTGGGGCGAGTGCTCACCGGACGCTTTTACAAAGAGCGAACCTTCCCCGCGCTGGTGGCGGCATGGGGAGTCTGGATCCCCCTGGTGAGCATGATTTACTCGCTTCCCTCGTTGCTTCAGATTCCGATTTTCAGCCTCGCGCTCACTTTCTGGGTGCTCCTCTTTGCCTGGATCAGCAGGCAGCGTTAGGGCCTGTTAACACAAACCAATTCCGACGGTAAAAAGAGTCTTTTTGGCTCAAAAATCCCTATTTTTCCCGAAAAATGCATTTGTGTTAACAGGCCCCGAATTGGCTCAAATGAAAAGACACCGGCCGGTGGAATGAAAAGTGAGCGGAACT
>JBAXQF010000185.1:0-1581 GCA_037131875.1 Verrucomicrobiota bacterium | reverse complement strand
CCCGTCCGGTTCCCTATGGGACGGCTGTGTTCCCAAATGGAGTTTGGGAACGAGAAGACGAGATTACTCACAATTCGCCCTTCCTGGTTTCTTGGCTTCCTAATTCCTTTCAAAGTTTCGGCTCTGCCTGTAAACTTTGGATTTTTCCCAATGAAATCCGAATCGCTTCCCGACGCTCACGGCCACTTTGGCGCTTTTGGCGGCATGTTCGTGCCCGAGACGCTCATGACGGCCCTCAATGAATTGACCGCCGAGTATGAGAAGGCGCGGCAAGACCCGGCGTTCCAGGCGGAGTTCGACGCGCTGCTGAAGGACTTCGTCGGACGCCCCTCCCCGCTCTATTTCGCCGAACGCCTGACCGAGACGCTCGGCGGCGCGAAAATTTACCTCAAACGCGAAGACCTCAACCACACCGGCGCGCACAAGATCAACAACGCGCTGGGCCAGGCGCTGATCACCCGGCGGCTGGGCAAGAAGCGCGTGATTGCTGAAACCGGGGCAGGCCAGCACGGCGTCGCCACGGCGACCGTGGCCGCGCGCTTCGGCTTTGAGTGCGTCATTTACATGGGCGCGGTGGACATGGAACGCCAGGCGCTCAACGTCGCCCGCATGCGCTTTCTCGGCGCAACGGTCGTCCCCGTCACCGCCGGGCAGGCCACGCTCAAGGAAGCCGTCAATGAAGCGATGCGCGACTGGGTGACCAATGTCCGCAACACCCATTACATCCTCGGCACCGCCTACGGCTCGCATCCCTACCCGATGATGGTGCGCGATTTCCAGCGCATCATCGGCGTGGAAGCGCGCCGCCAAATCCTGGAACACGAAGGGCGATTGCCTGACCTGCTCATCGCGTGCGTCGGCGGCGGCAGCAACGCCATTGGCCTTTTTCACCCCTTTTTGGAAGATGTGGATGTCCAGATGGTGGGCATCGAAGCGGGCGGCGAAGGGATCATTGAGGGCCGCCACGCCGCGCGATTCCAAGGCGGAAAACTCGGCGTCCTGCAAGGGGCGAAGACCTATCTGCTCGCCGACGAGAACGGCCAGATCCTCGGCACGCACTCCATTTCCGCAGGGCTCGATTACGCCGCCGTCGGCCCCGAGCACGCTTGGTTGCGCGACTTGGGCCGGGCGGAATACAGCTACGCCACCGACGACGAAGCGCTCAACGCGTTTATCACGCTCTCACGCACCGAGGGGATCATTCCCGCGCTGGAGTCCGCCCACGCCGTGGCGCACGCCATCAAAGTCGCGCCCACGATGCGCAAGGATCAGATCCTCATCGTGAACCTCTCCGGCCGCGGAGACAAGGATGTGGCGCAGGTGGCAGATCGCTTGTTGAAGTAATACCATCTATACGGTTAATTTTTTAGGATGCTTCGCTTTCGCGTCCCATGGGGACGCCCTGAGAGTAGCCCGGCGTTTTAACGCCGGCGATGCCTTTCGTTCCGGAGGGACGGTTGAAAATGAGCGTGCTTTTTCCCATCAAACGTCCCTCCGGGACGAAGCGTTCTGTATTGCGAACCCGGCGTTAGAGCATCTCTCAAAAAGAATTTCCGTTATTCGATGGGAGCGCCGTGGGTT
>JBAXQF010000184.1:0-1715 GCA_037131875.1 Verrucomicrobiota bacterium | reverse complement strand
CCTAAATCCGGCAGTTGGGGCGTATGCATAGCGATTCTGGGCCGGGGATAACTCAGCTTTCGAATCGGAGGATGGCTGGTTCGCGCCACCGGTTTCAGCCGCTCGCCAATGCGGGTGGAGCACTGGCGAGGATACGACCGCCGAGATATTTCACATAAATGCGGCTCAAAATGCGCCGCCAACGCTCGGGTTGACTCAACTGCTCCGCAACGGCGATTATCTCCTTTAAGAACTTGCAGGCTGCCGCAACCATGTCTTTGATCTGGGTGGCTTTCCCATGGCTGAGGCTGATGGTGAGACTTTTTTGTCCCGCGTGCTGAGTCTGCCTGGCAACCCCTCCAAGCATCATCGGACGGCTGGTGATCGCTTCGCTGTGCTTGTCGGGATTGAGCAGCCGCACAAAGAGACTCCACCAGTTGTAGACGAGCGCGATATACCGGGCCATGATCTGGCAGCGCGCGATATCGTCCGTGGTAAATCCGCCCCAACCCCACTGGTTTTTGAGTTCGTCAAAGGGATTCTCGCTATCGGCTCGGTCCCGATACAATTGAGCGGTGACAGCGATGCTGAAGGTCAGATTTGTCACCAAAATCTGGTATTCGTAATCGCCGTGTTCAATGGTGTCTCCCCCCATTAACTCCAAGAGTGGCAAGGTCATCTTTTTGCGCCCCTTGCCTTTTCGCTCATGATACCGGCGAACCACGATCACCCGCCGTTTGCAACTCCAACCGGAGAGCTTGAGCATTCCCTCGGCTCCCTCAAAACCTTGGCCCGCATCGCTCCAGCCGCCCTTGGTTTCAAGCAGACGCACGAGCTGTTTGGCATTGGTGGTTTGCCGCAGTTTAAAGAGGTAACCCAGGCCGCGGTCTTCGGCTGCTTTCGCGTTTGCCTCGTTGCCGTAGCCGCAGTCCCCGCGCAGTAATTGGGGCCAGGCGGCGCGGGGCAGCGAGTCGATGAGTTTCCACAGGCCGGGCATGCCGTGCTTGCCGGCGTGCTGGTTGCCGGGGCTCACCTCCACATCCAGGCAGATCCGAATGCGGGCGATCCAAAAGGTGTGATAGGCGTGGCTGGGACGGCCTGGTTTGTGGGGGTTGTAGCCGACGGTCGCCCCCTCCTGTTTTCCGTAGATCGTCTTGATGGTGGTGTCGATGTCGAGCACCCACGGCTCATAGAGCAGCGGTTCCCAGCAGGCTCTCAGGTGCCGCTGTTCCCAGTCGCAAGCGACGTGCCCGTCGAGTCTTTCCAGCGCCCGGCGAGCGCTGTCTTCGCTAACCACCTTGCTCATGCCCAGCAGGGGCGGCGTGACGGTGTCGAATCGCAGCGCAGTCAGGTGGGCATAGCGGTTGTGTCCGGCCAGAACCGACAGGAGCAGGGCTCCAAGGATGTCAGTTGCCGTCGGCGCGTTGTTGCTTTTGTACTCAAAGGGCGCATCCGCGCAAAGCCGTGTGAAGAGTTCATTGGCCTTGAGGAACTGGGCAAAGAACACCAACTGTCCCATCGGGGTCAGCGGGGCCTCATCGTCCCACTGGACGTGATAGCGCCCCCCCTTCGGTGTCGACCACAAGGGGGCCGGTTATTGGGAAATCCACCGTCCCAATTTGTGGAATTTCGATCTCACCCTGTGGGTGAGCCTTCGCAAGAGCTTCTGGGGAGTCCATCCCGCATGGAATCAACAACTTGCCTATTATTGCAAGATTTCAACTGCCGGATTTAGG
>JBAXQF010000183.1:0-1790 GCA_037131875.1 Verrucomicrobiota bacterium | reverse complement strand
CCGATTCCCAACGCTGAAACTCCTCAATCATGTAGTCGGCCATGCGCCGGACCTCATGATTAGCGCTCCCGGCAATGTGACTGGTTAAATGGATGTTGGGCATTTGGAAAAGTTCACTTTCAGCAAGGGGAGGTTCAGGGTGCTGCACATCCAGCAACGCAGTCAGATCTGGCCGTTTTTTGAAGACCCCGATCATTTCCGCCTCGTTCACCTGGGCGCCCCGGCCCGTGTTGATAAAAGTGGCGCCTTCACGCATTGAGGCGAAATGGGCGCCCGTTAGCACTCCTTTGTTGGAGGTATTGTCAGCCAGATGATTACTGACCACGTATCCCTCGCGAAAAGCCGTTTCCAGGTCAACCAGCTCTGCTATCCCCATATCCCGCGCCTTGGCCGGGGAAAGATAGTTGCTCACTGCGATAATCCGGAGATTGAAAGGCTTCAGCAGTTTGAGGAGGTGTCGGCTGATGGCGCCGATGCCCAAGAGCGCCACGGTTTCACCGTAAACCCCATTTCCAACGGGCACGTTCCCTGGCCCTGACGTCCAAGGGCCTTTGCGGCATTCCAGCATGTTGCAAAAAGCTCCTTTGCAGGAAAGAAGAATCTGGGCCAAGCAGAATTCAGCGACCGGAATCGCATTGGCCGCGATGGCACTACAAACGATGATTGCGTGTTCCAGAAAAGGCTGGGCGAACGCCTGCGCCGAACCACCCGCATAGAACACCGCCTTTAATTTGGGCATCTGATCAAGTTGCTGCGGGGTTAACGATGGCATCCCCCAGCAGGAGAAGATGACCTCAGCCTCTTTGAGGTAGGGCAATTGCTCTTCCCAATTCTGCGAGGTGATGCGCGTTGGGTGCAAGGCGCAGAGGGTCCCAATCCGTTTGATCCGTTCTGGCCCGAAGACATATTGCATGACGTCCCCTGGATACCAGGAAACATTATTGGCCATCAAAACCGCCCGGGGCTTTGCATTTCGGAGGTGGTTGGATTGGGATACCTTGTGAGTTTCAAGAAGGTCAGTCATATGCGATTTGGTCAGGAGGTTAAATAAGAGCCTGTCGAAGCTTTTGTGTCAGACGCATTTACGGCATAACAAGGTCCGCCCGGCGGCTTTCCGGGGTGACGCGCAGATCCGTAAAGGGTGAAGCCCTCAGTGAGATTGAGGCTATCGTGGTTTGGCACCCGCATGGATCCGCGAGCGCCGAACTCGATGGCCTGCCCCTGGATTCCCGGCACGAGTTTTCCGCCTGTCACCGTGCCGTCATGCGCATGGCCGCTGACATCCAGCACGGTATCGTTGGCCAGCACGTCAAAGCTCCAGCGGGCCACTAGCCCCCTGCCCAGGTCCCGATCGGGTGCCAGGATACCGGCCAGGCCCGGCTGGCGCGGCAGGGCACCTTCAGGATAGCGGATCTCCTGCACGTCGACGAGATTTCCGGCGCGCAGGGCGAACTCGAAATTGCGGACCTGGACGCGCCGCCCGTCAGCGCTCCAGTCGCGCGCGTCCAATGCGATGCCGCGAGTTGCGCCAGCCGCATCGGCAAGGGTCAAGAGGACGCTGCCGCGCAGGGTGATGCTCTCAGCCTTGAGCGGGGCTTCGTTGAGCGCCGCCTGATAGGTGAGGACGCGCCCATCTGCCAGTGTCGCACGGAAGCCATGGAGGGCGTCACCGCCGAGCGGCTCGATCTTGCTGATGCGGCTCCTCTCATCCTTGCGCGCCTCAATCAGCGTCACAAGAAGCTGCTCGCCCTTCCCCTCCCAGATCGCATGCACGTCCACCTTCGGCGCTT
>JBAXQF010000182.1:0-1807 GCA_037131875.1 Verrucomicrobiota bacterium | reverse complement strand
TCAAGACCGCCCTTTTGCACCCATTCCTTATGGGACGGCTGTGATTTGGGAACGCCATTGTCCTGGCAACTCCATTGCCGGGAGTGGGCTTGGAGGCAAGGCGGAGCTCTCTTCCCCCGACGCCGCAATAGAGTTGCGCCCGCAAGTGCGTTCCCAAATCGGAGTTTGGGAACGAGCCCGTTGGCTCGCCCATTTTGAATCACGCCCTAAGATTTGGGCTTTCGCGGAGTCCCCCTGAATCCTGGCAAAAAGACGCGCCTTGGTTCTTGGGTCGGGCTCGCAGGGGCGCAGGCTCAACGCAAACACTGCGTTCAGCTTGCGGCATTCGGCGAGAAACGCCTCCGCTTCCGCGCCAAACTCCCGCCGTCCGGCTTGGAACTGCGCGGCTTCCTCGGGATCAAGCGCGCCGACAATGGAAAGCCGGGCCAGGTGTTGGAACTCCTCAAAATTCATCGTATTGCGCCTTTTTAGGTTTATGGGGGTGTCTCGTTCCGGTTCTCCCCTATTGATGATTCGTGTATCGTCCCCAAATCGCGCGGGTTTGGTTTGGAATTGACCGGAAAAAAATGCGCGCTACCGTTCGGCGGCATGAGTTCCTTGAACAAAAAGTTTCCGCGTCTGCTTCCCACCCCCATCAAGAAGAACGTCCGCGTGGCGGATTTGATCGACAACACCTTCAAAGCCTACAACGGCGGCCGCCTCGGGGAAGCCTGTCGCCTGTTGACGGAGAAAATGCTGCCGCACAACGGCACCGTCGGCCTCTCGCTCACCGGAGCGCTCACCCCCGCCGGGCTGGGCACCTCCGCGCTCATCCCGTTGATGAAGGCCGGGTTTATCGACTGGATCATCTCCACCGGCGCGAATCTTTACCACGATCTCCACTACGGCCTCGGCATGCACCTCTTCGCCGGTTCTCCCTTCCTTGACGATGTAAAACTGCGCGACGAGGGGATCATCCGCATCTACGACGTCCTCTTCGACTACGACGTGCTGTTGGACACCGACGCCTTCGTGCGCGAAGTCATCCAGGGGCCGGAATTCCAGCGCACCATGGGCACCGACGAGTTCCATTACCTGCTGGGAAAATACGTCTGCGAGCGGGAGAAAAAGCTCGGCCTCAAGGAGACCAGCATGCTCAGCGCCGCCTACCAATACGGCGTCCCCATCTTCACCAGTTCGCCGGGGGATTCCTCCATCGGCATGAACGTCGCCGCCATGTCGCTGCGGGATTCCAAGCTTGCCTTCGACTGCAACCGCGACGTCAACCAGACCGCCTCCATCGTTTACAACGCCAAATCCAGCGGCCTCACCTCCAGCGTCTTCATCCTGGGCGGCGGATCCCCCAAAAACTTCATGCTCCAGACCGAGCCGCAAATCCAGGAGGTCATGGGTATCGAAGAACGCGGCCACGACTATTTCCTGCAATGCACCGACGCCCGGCCCGACACCGGCGGGCTCTCCGGCGCGACGCCTTCGGAAGCGGTCAGCTGGGGCAAAGTCGATCCCGAGACCCTGCCTGACTGCGTGGTCTGCTACACGGACTCCACCATCGCCCTGCCGCTCATCACCGCTTATGCGCTGAGCAAAGTGGCCCCGCGCAAACCCAAGCGCCTCTACGACCGCCGCGACGCCATGCTCGAAACCCTCCGCGCCATCTACCTCAAAAAAGGCAAAGTGGAGAAGATCAAGCACCGCACCAATCTGGAGAAGAAAAAGCGGGTGAAGAAGTAGGGCGGCTTCCCGCACAGCACGTCCTCGTTCCCAATCTCCTGATTGGGACTGCCCTGCCGCATCGCGGCTTAGAGCA
>JBAXQF010000181.1:0-1807 GCA_037131875.1 Verrucomicrobiota bacterium | reverse complement strand
CATGAGCCCAGAAAAACAACTCGAACTCCTCAAACGCGGCGCGGCCCAGATCATCTCTGAGGCCGATCTGCTCGAAAAACTCCGCCAGAACCGTCCGCTCAACGTCAAGCTCGGCGTCGACCCCACCGCGCCGGACATCCATCTCGGTTTCACCGTCGCGCTCCAGAAGCTGCGCCAGTTCCAGGATCTCGGGCACAACGCCATCCTGATCATTGGCGATTTCACGGCGATGATCGGCGACCCGACCGGCCGCAGCAAAACACGCCCGCAGCTCACCCATGACCAAGTCATGGCCAACGCCCGCAGCTTCCGCGCCCAGGCGTTCAAAATCCTTGATCCCGAAAAGACGAAAACGGTTTTCAACGGCGAATGGTTCGAGCTGATGACCTTTGAGGAAGTCATCAAACTCAACAGCCGCGTCACCCTCCAGCAGATGCTCCAGCGCGAGGACTTTGCCAAGCGCATCGCCAACAACGAGCCCGTGCGGCTTCACGAAATCCAATACCCGATCATCCAGGGTTGGGACTCCGTGAAGGTCAAGGCCGACGTGGAAATTGGCGGCACGGATCAACTTTTCAACATCCTCGTGGGCCGCGACCTCCAGAAGGAGGAAGGCATGCCGCAGCAAGTCGTCTTCCTCATGCCGCTCCTGGAAGGGCTCGACGGCGTGCAGAAAATGAGCAAGAGCCTGGGCAACTACGTGGGGGTGAACGAAGCGCCGGAAACGATGTTCGGCAAATTGATGAGCATCTCCGACACGCTCATGGCCCGATATTATTTACTCTTACTGAGTGAGGAAATGCCCGGCGGCCACCCGATGGATGCCAAGAAGCATCTCGCCTTCCGCATTGTCGAACGCTACCACTCGCGCGAATGCGCCCAGGCCGCGCTGGACGACTTCAACACCCGCTTCTCCAAGAAGGATCTCGCCAGCGCGGATCTCCCCACAATTTCCCTCGACGAGATCGGCGCGGACATCGTCTCCGTGGTCGTCGCGGCGTATGCGCAAGCGTTCCAGATCACCAAATCGCGCGGCGACGCCCGGCGTTTGGTGGAGCAAGGCAGCGTGCAGTGGGCGGGAGAGAAAGTCACCGACCCGAAAGCAACCCCGGCCTTCGCCAAAGGCGGCGAGCTGAAGCTCGATAAAACGCGCGCCGTGCGGGTAAAATAGCCTTCTCCATGAACCCTTTTGCGAATCAATTACACTTCAATGTGAATCAGGGCGGTGGTTTCATATCCGCGCTCTGCATCATGGCATTGAGTCTCTGGCTGCTCACCTTGATTTCCTTGCTTCGGCGGCAGGACATGAAAGATGTGGACAAGATCGTTTGGACGATTGTCCTCTGTGCGCTCAGCTTCCTCGGCATGGTACTGTATTGGTTCATAGCTCCCCCCAAGCCGGAACCTCCTACCCCCACTGAGGCATTACGGAAAGCCCCACACTACCCTCGATACTCCCGTTTCACCCAGCCTGAAGAATAGGGCTGCTCCAGAAGATTCCCCTTGCTCCCAAGCTCCAGCTTGGGAATGCCGTTGTCTTCGAAGCTCCAGCTTCGTCTGCGTGGCGTGCGTTCTGCCACCCCTGCCGGGGTGAGACTTTGGCGGGGCGGGTTCCGGGGGTGTCGCTTCGCTCAACCCCCGGCTATTCTCTGTGAACCCTCCGGGTTCCGGGAACACCTCGCATCGCCCCCCCTTTTTTCTTCGTGCCTTCGTGCCTTCGTGCCTTCGTGCCTTCGTGCCTTCGTGCCTTCCTCTCGTTCCCAAACTCCATTTGGGAACACAGCCGTCCCATAGGGAACCGGACGGG
>JBAXQF010000180.1:0-1809 GCA_037131875.1 Verrucomicrobiota bacterium | reverse complement strand
AACGGCCTTCGCCGCCCCAAGACGCGGCTATAGTTTTTGGTAAATTGCTCTAGTCATGGCACCACGTCGTAACAGGTGAGCATCTTTTTGGTGCGCACATACATCCGGCCGTCCACCACAATGGCAGCATTCCAAGCGGTGGTCGGTTCTGAGGGATGTATGCGTCCCAGTTCCTTGTAGGCAGCGGAACTTGGCTCGATCAATACGACGTCGCCAGTCTTGCCTGCGACCGCAATGAGAGCGCCCCCCGCCGCACTCAATGGGCCGAAGTTGAATCCCGGCTGTTTCCAGTTGATCGCGCCCGTTTCCGCGTTAAGGCACAACAGGTAACCGGGATTTTCCGGCATGCTTGTGCAATAGATGTTTCCATTGAGGTACACCGGGCTGCTGAACCGCACTTCCGCCTCTTTGTTTTTCCAGACCAGCGTGGGTGATGAAACATTCGAAATATCCAGCAATCCGGCCCCCATCTTCCAGGCGCTGACGAAAAAAATACGGTTTCCAATCGCAAGGGGCGTGGCGGAGTTTTGGTTGCAGGTTGTCTTCCACTCGTAGACCCAAAGGCGCGCGCCCGTTTCGGGATTTAGCCCCACCAGCCCCTCTCCGATAAAGGCTATGTATTGCTTGGACTTTCCGCTACCGTAAGCGATCGGTGATGCGTGTCCGGCATTGCTGCCCGGGGCTTTCCAAAGTGTCGCACCCGTATTTTTGTCGAGTGCAACCACGGCTGCATCGAGACCTCCGGGAATGAGGATCAAACGGTTTTCATCGACCAACGGGGAGGCGTTGTGCCCCAAGTTCACCTCAGCCGGACGGGCGTCGAAATCCTTTGCACAGTCACGCTCCCATATTTGCCTGCCGGTTTTTGCATCCAGACAATGCACCAGCATGTTGCGGCTGACAGTGTAAAGTTTGCCATCGTTCAGCGCCGGGCTGGGTCCAGTCGTGCCATACCTTTCCTGCGGCATGCCGGGATAGGCGAAACTCCAGATTTCAATGCCCGTCTTCATGTCGAGCGCACGGACCATATCCTCGCCTTTTTGCCCGGTGACTTTTCCCTCGGCGTCTTTACTCTCACTCGTTACATGGTCGATGACAAAAACCTTGTTGTCTCCAACTGCAGGGTTGCTCCAGCCTGAGTCGCTCATGCGAAAGGTCCAGAGCACGGCGGGAGGTTTGGCATTCCAGTCCATGTTGATCCTGGCATCAGGCGAAATGCCATTACCGTTCGGGCCGCGGAACAGAGGCCACTCCGCCGCGTAAGAAACCGCCGCGCCCAGCATGAGCATGGCGGTAATTATAAAAATGCTAAGAATTTGCTTTTCGCTCAGGTGCGTCCGATCCGCAACCAAGCGGGGGTCGGTGTGGGTATTGGGGGAAGGAGGGGTTCGCATCGCTTTTTCTCCTATTGTCGTGACCCCAATAATTCCGGGATGGCGACAGCGAGGGGCATTGCTGTAGCGATTTGTTCGGAGCTATTCATATTTTGTTTCACCGATGAGGAATATCCTGTTCATTGTCTAGCGACAATTACATTTGCCCACCGACGATAAATAAAATTGACCCCCAGCGACAATTACCCGGCAAGGGCGTTTTGAGGTGGATCCGCTGAGTTCTGCGGAGGGGAGTTCCTCTGGCTTCCAGTTTCGTGAGCCGCCGGGCCTCGCTAACGTCCATCTGTCCAAACTGCCGCTTCCACCGGTGGAAGTTCACCTCCGAGAGGTTGTGCTCCCGGCATACTTCTAGAGCAGTTTCGATTTAGAGCATTTTACAAAAAAATGTGGCCAGTGGCTTGGGAGCGCCGAAGGC
>JBAXQF010000179.1:0-1813 GCA_037131875.1 Verrucomicrobiota bacterium | reverse complement strand
TGACGCCACTCGCCGCCACGGAATGTGTAAAGACATTCAGGGAAAACGCTCTAATCCGGGGCCATTTCCTCAACCGGTGGGCTGGCCAGTTGCAGGCGCGCCATGAGCATGGGGCTCACGGCGCGCACGCGGCGGGCGAGTTCCACTGGGTCGACCGCGTTCCCTGCGGTCAGCTCGCGTTTCTCTGCGGCGTCCAGTCCGTCCAACCGGGCCAGGCGTTCCAGCACCTTCAGCACATAGGCTCCGGCTTTGAGCCCGGCCTCCAACGCTTCCTCGTCGATCACCGGGCCAGTGCGCCCTTCCGAACGCAGCGCGAGCCTGTCGCTGGTCGCCACCGGTATCCAGCACTCCAGAAGCACATGGCAGACGGCGCGTTGGCGTTCGCGGCGTGCTTCAAGCGCGTCCGCCTTTTTCGTCCGGCGTGCATTTCGCTTTTTCATAGCGGATTGGCTTGCAGTGGGAAGATCGGTTCGTCGCGCCAGATCAGGCGGAAGGCGACGGGATGCCAGAGCGATCCCGAGACCCGCCAGATGCGCGCGGCCCGCGCGGTGATCTCCTCCCAGGTGGCTTCCTTGGCCCAGGCGGGGTGAATCCAGGTGATCCCGTCGATCCGCGTGACCGGCGCGTAGAACACCACGCTCGCCTCGCCCTGCCCCCAGCGTTCGCAGACAAACTCCCGGCTCTCCCGGATGATGCGATCCATGGTTTTCATGCGTGGGCGGCCTCCGGGGTGGATTGAGCTTCCTCGTCTGCGCCCGCCGCTTCGTCCTCCAGCGGCGGCATTTCGTCTTCGGGCAGCAGAATCAAGCGGCTCTTGGGCCGGTAAACCGTGATCTGGTAGCGCCCCGTGGCGACCAGCAGCGCGTCGGGCAGACGCGCGATCCAATCCGCAAGCAGCTTTCCCTCCCCGTGCTCGAAGATCGTCGAAACCGGCGCGTGCGTTCCCTCTTTTTCCCAGGAGTCGATCAACCCCGCCTGCTTCGCCTCGTGAACTCCAAGGCAGTGAAACGTGTAAACCGGCCCTCTCAGTGTGACATCGTGTGGCATATACTTCCGTGTGTGGATGGTTGTTGAACGGCGCGGGATTGCGCGGTTTGGGGCGGAACCCGGCACCATGCCGGGGCCGCCGCATCGCAATCCGTGCGCCTATTTCCTTTCTCTATGGTGTAATACACCTTTGCAAGGAAAATCTTTACCTCGCTCCCAAGTTGCACGTGGGGACGTCTAACTTTCGGTGGGGTTTGTGGGCAGGGGGAGGGTGCACAGTTTACCGGCGCGTGCGAAGTGCAACTTCGCGGGAAAGTGCGTTACCAAGTGCAACTTGGTAACGAGGGAAAAGTCGGAGGTGAAAGTGTGTTCCAAAGACGTGTCAAAAACTGCGTGCTCTCATTAGAGCATCTCTCAAAAAGAATTTCCGTTATTCGATGGGAGCGCCGTGGGTTGGCGCGCAAGGCGCAAGCGAAGCGGCTGTATTTTCCATACTGCCCGAGCTTGCAACGCAGCGCGACGGCCCACGCCGCCCCGGCGAATAGGAAATTCTTTTTGAGAAACGCTCTAACACCGGGCTTTAGCCCGGTGAAGTCTCGCGTTGAAGCATCAAACTTTACTTTCCACACGCTCTAAACCTGGGTTCGGATGCCAAGTTTCATTGGCGCTCGGAGCCTCAACTTCTCAGTGACTTGGGAATTGTCTGGCTGGCGCTTTCCTGCCATGGTTGAGGCATCGCTCCAAAACATCCTCACCATGCGCCCATCCTCCTTAGAGCAGTTTCGGGTTAATTTGGCGCAATGATCTGAGAGCGCCGTGGGTTGGT
>JBAXQF010000178.1:0-1833 GCA_037131875.1 Verrucomicrobiota bacterium | reverse complement strand
TGCCTCCCATCCTATTGCCACCTGCAACTAAAGTGAACTCTGTTTGTGAGACACTGCACTAGATGTAATACCGCACGACCCGGCTGCTGATGGTGGTGAAAATCTCCCACGGGATGGTGCCGGACTTCGCGGCCAGTTCTGTGGCGGTGATCTCCTCCACTCCCTGGCTGCCGAGGAGCACCACTTCGTCGCCCACGGCGGCTTGCGGCACGCCGCTCACATCCACCAAAATTTGATCCATCGTCACCCGCCCCAGCAACGGGCAGCGCCGCCCGCCGATGAGCACCTCCGCGCCGACATTCGAGAGATGCCGGGCGTACCCGTCGGCATACCCCGCGCACACGGTGGCGATGCGCATGGGCGCCGGGGTGACAAACGTCCCCCCGTAGCTCACGCTCCGGCCCGCGGGAACCTCGCGCAGCAGGGTGATCCGGGATTTCCACGCCAACACGGGGCGCAGCCGCGCCTGGAATTGCGGCACGGGCGAGCATCCATAAAGAATCAGGCCGGGGCGGATAAGATCGCCGCTGGATGTGTGCTGGTCATTGAACAAGATTGTCCCGGCGCTGTTGAGCGCATGGATAATGGGGATCGCCGGCCCGATTTTGCGCAGTTCGCCCACCAGTCGATTCCAAAGGGCAAGCTGGGCGCGGGTCTGTTCCGCATCCTCGTCGGCAAGGGGGAGATGCGTCGCCACGCCGGAGAGCTGAATGCCCGGCAGCGCGGCGATGGCGCGAACCACTTCCAACGCCTGTTCGTGCCAGACGCCGATGCGCCCCATCCCCGTGTCGATCTTCAAATGCACGCCAAACGGGGTCGCGCTTTTGAGGCACCCCGCCAGCTTGGAATAGGATTTCGCCTCCTCCAGCGAGGAAACCACCGGGATGAAGCCGTTGCGCAGGATCGCCTCGCGCTCCTCCGGCAGCGCCGGGCCGAGAATGACGATGCCCGTGCCGGGAGCGACCCGGCGCAGTTGCAGCGCCTCGGCGACGCTCGCCACGCCAAACATTTCCACCAGGTAGCGCAACTCCCGGGCAAGCTCCACGACTCCGTGGCCGTAGGCGTTGGCCTTGACCACGGCCATGATCCCGGCCCCCGGCCCCACATGCTCACGAATCGCGGCGACATTGTGGCGCAGGGCGTTCAAATCCACCTCCGCCCAACAGCGGCGAAACGGCTCAGAAAGTAGCGCAGACATTAAAAATGAATATCGGGCAATTTTCGCGCCACGCAAGGCAGAAGCGGCTGGATTCACCACAGAGGACACGAAGAGCACGAAGGAAAGAACAAGAAATACAGCCTGTTCCTGTCTTCGTCTCCTCTGTGTTCTTCGTGGTGAATGATCCTTTCATCGCTTCGCTTGCTCCCCAGGCAAAGCTCTGGTATGGGTCTGCTGTTCCTTTTTCCCATGAAAAGATTTCCCCTCGTTTTGATTTTTTGCGCGGTGCCCGCTTTGGCGCAAATCACAGTCACCCCCGGCGATCCCGTTTCTTCTCCCGCCTCTGAACAAACACCCCCGGCCCAGCCCGGGAGCAGCGCCCTGCCCATCCACCGCGCTGAACCTTTTCTTGCCACCACTCCAGCCCCCAGCCCAACCCCCGCGCTGAAGCGGAAATCAGGCGGTTTCTTTGGATTTTTCCGGCGGATTTTCTTTGGCCGCAAAGCCTCCGAACTGCCAAGCCCCACGCCGAAGCCAAGCCCCGCGCCAAAGCCAAGCCCCGCGCCAAAGCCAAGCCCCGCGCCGAAGCCAAGCCCCGCGCCGAAGCCAAGCCCCGCGCCGAAGCAGGTCGGAAGAGCGGCGAGTAGGGAAAGAGAGAAAGTGTGTGTGGGTGT
>JBAXQF010000177.1:0-1978 GCA_037131875.1 Verrucomicrobiota bacterium | reverse complement strand
GCCGGGGCGCGCCCATCTTCGGACCAGGGCCCGGTGGCTTGCGCCCACCGGCTTCCAAATAACTAAAACCGATTATGCTGGTAATGAAGGAGATGCGACGAGGTCGAATCCGAGCAATGCGGCTTGTTTTTTGAGGTGGGTGAGACGGCCTTTTTGCATTTTGGCTTGATAAGCGACGGGATCCGGCGGGCGGTATTCCTGTTTGTGTTTTAGCATTAAGTAGACGATGCACGCGAGTTTACGCGCGGTGGCCGTGGTTGCTTTGGCGGGGCCGAGGTGGGCTTTTTTGCGCCGGTAAAAGTGTCCCAGGGCGGTGTCGCTTCGCCTCAGAGTCGTCGCGGCTATTCGCAGGATTGTGGCGGCCCGGTTGACAACGCGTTTCGTGCGGCTGCTGATCACTCGGCCGCCGGTGATCTTGTTGCCGGGGCATAATCCCAGCCAGGAACAGAAGGCCTTGGCACTGCGCCAGTGGCTCATGTCGGTGCCGATCTCGGAGATTAATATCAGGACGCTTAAGATATTCAGGCCGAGGATCGCGGTCAAATCCACTCCGCAGATGTTGAGCAGATGGGTGTGGAAATCGATGCCGGGGGCGTTTTTGCCCGCCTTTGGGCGGGGCTTCTCCCCTTGGGCAACCGCGCCTTGGCGGGGCACACCTTGGGGCTGGCTTTTTGGTTTGAGCTCGTAAGTCCGGCTCCGGTCATTGCCGCAGGCGGGTTCCTCTTGAAGGGGAGGGATGGGGCGCAGGCTGGCTTGCGCCTTTGCCGCCAGATCCTTGAGCACCGGCTCCACCTCCTGATCGCATCGTTCCAGCTGCGCGCAGTGGAAACGGTAGGTTTCAAGGCTCTGGCGCAGCGCGAAGAGGTGTTCGGGGCGGTAATCGCCCTTGAGCGCCTCTTCCATTTCAGCCGCCGTGCTTTTCTTCACGCGCGGATCGCGCAGTTTGACCAGTTCCTTCGGATCGCGCTCCCCGGCCAGGATTGCGTCGAGAATGCGCATGCCCGTGCCTCCGTTGATGTCGCTGACCGCGTGATGGAGATGCAGGTTCATTTCCTGAAGAGCTTTTTGCATGTGCTGGATCTCGGAGGAAGCACTGCCCACGATGTTCGCGCGATGCCTTTGGAGACTGCGAAGCTTGCAGATGTCGTCCTCGGGCCGGAACGACCCGCTGATCAAGCCGTAGCTGTGGAGTTCCTGCAGCCACTGGCAATCTTTGACGTCGGTCTTGCGCCCGGGAACATTGCGAACGTGGGCGGCATTAGCCAGCACGTAATGAATGCCCGCCTCGGCGAGCTTTTGGGCCAGTGGAATCCAGTAGACGCCCGTGGATTCCATCGCCACCGTCGTGACGCCGCACAGCTTCAACCATTCGACCAAGGCATCCAGTCCGAAAGTAAACGCGCTAAAGGAGCGAATGGCGGACTGCCCTTTTGGAACGCTTCGCGGCGGCACGGCCACATAGTGTTCCTCGGAGCCCACATCGATGCCGCCTGCGTGCTTGTTGATCTTTCGCAGGCTCTTGTCGGCCGGCTTGATCTTGCGGGCGTTTTTCTTCGCGCGCTTGGCTCTTGCGCTCTTTCTTGGAGTTTTGCTCTCTTTGCGTTTCATGGGATGTTGCCTCTGGTTGCTAATGCGACTTTTTGTGTGTGGCAGAGGCCTGCGGCCCTCGGACGCTTGCAAATAGGTTCAATCTTCCAAACGGGATAGCTTGCTCGGGGGATGTGACCCCGGGCGCTTCACCAATGCCTTCATCGCGAGACCAAGGGAACCATACTAATATACGGGCTTAAAAAGCACCATTGACGTGCCGGTCTTGACTTCCGCTTGCTTCCGCCAGCGTGCAATATAGCACGGCGCGCGCGGGCTTGCCTGTTACTTTTCCCGAACAGGCGGCGCTTCGCCGAGTGGGGTACTAATATCCACTAACCCTCCGGGTCCCCGAGCTTTGAACACATCGCAGATGCGCGCAGTTTGAGAT
>JBAXQF010000176.1:0-2072 GCA_037131875.1 Verrucomicrobiota bacterium | reverse complement strand
ATCACTACTTTGCCCCCCCCGTCCGGTTCCCTATGGGACGGCTGTGTTCCCAAATAGAGTTTGGGAACGAGGAACAGGAAAAGGATTTCGCGCAAAGAACGCAAAGGACGCAAAGACAGAATCCCTTTTCTGCGCCTTTTGCGCTTTTTTGCGGCCATTTCTCTCCGTCGCCGGTGTTGAACTTCCCGTCCGGGCTTGCTACGCTGCTCGTTTTTAATCCATGAGCAATCCAGCCGACGCACCTTCGCCCGCCCCGTCCGACTTCATCCGCGACGTTGTCGCCGGGGATGTCCAGGCGGGCAAATACGCCAAAATCGTCACCCGCTTTCCGCCCGAGCCCAACGGCTACCTGCACATCGGCCACGCCAAGTCGATCTGCCTGAACTTCGGCATCGCGCGCGAGTTTGGCGGCGTCTGCCACCTGCGCATGGACGACACGAACCCGGCCAAGGAGGATGTCGAATACGTCGACTCCATCACCGCCGACGTGAACTGGCTCATCGGCGGCTTCGCCGACCACTGCCTCGGGCTCAAACCCAAGGGAGCCACGCCTGCGACGCAAGAGGTCAACGGCAAACCCGACTTCCACCTCGGCGCGGCCCCGGCGGGCACGCCCAGCGTCGAGCCGTTCTATGCGAGCGATTACTTTGAACAGATCCACGCCTACGCCGTGCAGTTGATCCGGCTCGGCAAAGCCTTCGTGTGCGACCTCTCGGCGGACGAGATCGACGAGCGCCGCCGCAACGGCACCGCCAGCCCGTTCCGCGACCGGAGCGTGGAGGAAAACCTCGACCTCTTCGAGCGCATGAAGAACGGCGAGTTCCCCGACGGCACCCGCACGCTGCGGGCGAAGATCGACGTCGCCGCGCCCAATATCTGGCTGCGCGATCCCCTGCTCTACCGCATCCGCCACGTGGAGCACCACCACACCGGCGCATCGTGGCGCATCTACCCGATGTATGACTTCGCCCACTGCCTGAGCGACTACATCGAAGGCGTCACCCACTCCATCTGCACGCTGGAATTTGAAGTCCACCGCGCCCTCTACGACTGGATTCTTGAAGCCCTCGCCCTCCCGCGCCCGCTGCCGCACCAATACGAATTCGCGCGCCTGAACCTCACCTACACCGTCATGAGCAAGCGCAAGCTCATGCAGCTTGTGCAAGACCGCCTCGTCCACGGCTGGGATGACCCGCGCATGCCCACCATCAGCGGCCTGCGTCGGCGCGGCGTCACCGCGCGCGCGCTGCGCGATTTCGCCTACAACATCGGCATCACCAAATACGACGGCATGACGGAAGTGGGAGTGCTCGACCACGCCATCCGCGACGACCTCAACCGGCACGCGCTCCGCCGGCTCGCCGTGCTGCGTCCGGTAAAGGTCGTGCTCACCAACCTGCCGGAGGATCACTTCGAGGAATTCGACGCCTACAACCTCCCCGACGACCCCGCCAACACGCGCAAAATCGCGCTCACCCGGGAAATCTACATTGAAGCAGAGGACTTTATGGAAGTCCCGCCGCCCAAGTATTTCCGGCTCCGACCCGGCGGCGAAGTGCGGCTGAAATACGGATGTATTATAAAGTGCGATGAAGTAATAAAGGATAACAACGGCACCGTCATCGAACTGCGTTGCACCGCCGACCTGACCACCCAGCGCGGCGGCCCCAACTCCGACCGGAAGGTGAAGGGCACCATCCACTGGGTGAGCGCCACGCGCGCCATCGACGCCGAAGTGCGCCTCTACGACCGCCTCTTTACGGTGCCGGAGCCGGATGCGGACGGCGACTTCAAGCAGCACCTCAACCCGCACAGCCTGGAAGTCATCGCGGCCAAGTGCGAACCCTCGCTGGCTGAGGCCTCGCCCGAGGAGCGCTACCAGTTTGAGCGGCTCGCCTACTTCGCCCTCGACAAAGATTCCGCCCCCGGGAAACTCGTCTTCAACCGGACGATCACCCTGAAGGACACCTGGGCAAAGGAAGCGAAGAAGTAGAGGCGGAAATACGACCGATAAGTCGTCTAGAGCAATTTACCAAAAACTATAGCCGCGTCTTGGGGCGGCGAAGGCCGTT
>JBAXQF010000175.1:0-2243 GCA_037131875.1 Verrucomicrobiota bacterium | reverse complement strand
TGCAACGGCCTTCGCCGCCCCAAGACGCGGCTATAGTTTTTGGTAAAATGCTCTAGCGTTCCACAATTTGCAGCGTCGCCTTCTCCCCATGCCGGGCGGCGGCCAGGGAAAGGAGGTTGCGGATGGCTTCGATGGCGTGCCCCTGCTTGCCGATGATTTTGCCCACCTCGCTGGCGGGCAATTTCAACTGAAACACCACCTTGTTGGCATGTCGGCTCTGGGTGAACTCCATTCCTTCGGGAGTTCCGATAAGGTTGAGGACGAGGTAGCGCAGGAATTCTTCCATCGGGGTGTGATGCTAGAGGGTTTTGGGAAATAAAACAAGGCCGGAGGGGATGCCCCCGGCCTGTTCAAATTTCGGATGTGCGCCAGAGCTTGGCGCGAAACGCTACGCCTAGGCGGCGGGAGCGGCCTTGCGGGCGTTCTTGATGATCGAGCGGACGGTGTCCGTGGGCTGTGCGCCGACGCCGACCCAGTAATCGACGCGGGAAAGGTCGATCTGGACGTTGTTGGCGGCCTTTTTCGGGTCGTAGTTGCCAATATGCTCGATGAATTTGCCGTCGCGGGGCCCGCGGGAATCGGCCACAACGATGCGGTAATACGGGCTGTTGAGTGCGCCTTCGCGCCGGAGTCGGATGGATACTGCCATAAATGTTAGATTGGTTGGTCGCTTCTGTGTTGGTCTGTCTGTCGGGCTAACGCATCCCGGGGATGCGCGGCCCGCCGGAGCGAGCCATCATTTTTTTGAATTGGCCCATGTTCTTCATCATCTTTCGCATCTGATTAAAACGCTGGATCAAATCGTTCACTTCCGTAACCGAGGTGCCGCTGCCCCGGGCGATTCGCACCCTCCGCCGGGCATTCAGGATGTCCGGCTTGTGGCGCTCTTCCAATGTCATCGAAAGGACAATGGCTTCGACCCGTCGCATTTGCTTCTCGTCTACGGAAAAGCCTTTCATATTACCCATTCCGGGCAACATGCCAAGGATATTCTCAAGGGGCCCCAGTTTCTTGAGCATTTTGAATTGTGCAAGAAAATCCGTCAGGTCAAAGCCGCCCGTCCGCAGCTTCTCTTCCATCCGGCGCGCTTCGTCCTCGTCAATGGCCTGGGCGGCTTTCTCCACCAGGCCCACGATGTCGCCCATGCCGAGGATGCGCCCGGCAAGGCGATCCGGCACAAACGCCTCAAACTGGTCAATTTTCTCCCCCACGCCCGCGAATTTGATGGGCCGCTGCGTGACCTGCCTCATGGAGAGGGCCGCGCCGCCGCGCGCGTCGCCGTCCAGCTTGGTCAGCACAAGGCCGGTGACGCCAAGCGCCTCGTGAAAATGGGTGGCCACGCTCACAGCCTGCTGGCCGGTGGCGGCGTCCGCAACCAGGAGGATTTCCTGCGGGGCGAGGAAATCCCGCATGCGCTGGAGTTCCTGCACCAGCGGCTCGTCGATCTCCTGCCGTCCGGCGGTGTCAAAAATGTGGACGTTGCCGTTCTGGTTTTCCGGCAACCTGGCCCATTCGAGAGCGGCCTTGGTCGCGCGCAGCACATCCGTTTCGCCGGGCTCCGGACGGAAAACCGGGACGCCGATCTGCTGGCCCAGCACGGCCAACTGCTCAATGGCAGCAGGCCGGTAAAGGTCGAGCGCGTAGAGCAGGGGAGTGCGCCCCTGGCTTTTCAGCAGGCGGGCGAGCTTCGCGCTGGAAGTGGTCTTGCCCGCACCGTTGAGGCCGACCATCAGGATGCGCGCGGGCGGGTCGAGCGCGAGCGGAGCGGCATCTCCTCCCAGGAGAGTGGTCAGTTCATCGTGGAAAATTTTGACGATCTGCTGGCCGGGCGTGATGCTGCGCAGCACATCCTCGCCGAGCGCTTTTTCCTTGACGCGGGCGATGAAATCCTTGGCCACCTGGTAATGGACATCGGCCTCCAGCAGCGCCATGCGGACTTCGCGCATGGCATCGGCGACATTGGCCTCGGAGATCGACCCGTGGCCGCGCAAATCTTTGAAGACGTCTTGGAGTTTATCGGCGAGCTGACTGAACATGGAAAAGTGGCGAGTGTATTGAGCGCGCGCCGCGCGCGTCGAGGGAGAAATTTAGCACGGAATGGGGATTTGCGGAAAAAGAAAGGATGCACCACAGAGAACACGAAGGGCACGAAGGAAAGAGCAAGAGGAGAAAAGCTTGGGTCTTTCCCCCTCGTTCCCAAACTCCATTTGGGAACACAGCCGTCCCATAAGGAATGGGTGCAA
>JBAXQF010000174.1:0-2318 GCA_037131875.1 Verrucomicrobiota bacterium | reverse complement strand
GCAGCATCTGCTTGCTTGTTCCGATTGTTACCGGGTGCAGCCGTGTGCCGGAGCCACCCGCAAGAATGATGCCCCGGCGGCGTGGTGGGGTGGTAGTGAGTGCCATGGTGACGAGGGGGGTGAGTCCGATGCGCGCCTTTGCGGCTTTGCGTGAGAAACGCTTCTACGCCCGGCGTTCTTTGGCGGACTGGATGATATCCGCCACCACCTCCGCGCGCGGTTTCGCGCCGAGGTTCCCCTGGCCGTGGACGCGCACGCTGACGTTCCCGGCTTCGAGGTCGCGGTTGCCCACCACGAGCATGGTGTGCACCTTCGCCTGTTCGGCCTGGAGCACCTTGCCCTTGATGTTGTTGTTGGTGACGTCGACCTCCGCGCGGATGCCCTCGGCGCGCAGTTCGGCTTGGATGCTGCGCGCGTATTCCACCAGCGGTTCCTCATCGCCCAGCGACATCACGCGCACCTGCAAGGGCGAGAGCCAGAGCGGGAAATTCCCGGCGTAATGCTCGATCAGGAAGCCGATGAAACGCTCGTGCGTGCCGAGCGGGGCGCGGTGGATGCAGAGCGGCGTTTTCTCGGTGTTGTCGCGGTCTTTGTAGACAAGCCCGAAGCGGGAGGGGACGGCGAAATCGACCTGGTTGGTGGCGATGGTGAACTCGCGTCCGATGGCGCTCCAAACCTGCACGTCGATCTTCGGCCCGTAGAAGGCGGCTTCGTTGGGGACTTCCACAAAGTTGATGCCGCTCTTGATGAGGACGTTGCGTACCATGTCCTCGGTCTTCTTCCAAAGCTCCGGCTGATCCACGAACTTCTGGCCGAGCTTGGCAGGGTCGTGCGTGGAGAAGCGCATCAGGTATTTGTCGATGCCGAAAATCTTGAAGTATTTGAGATACATCTCGTTCACGGCGTTGAACTCGGCCTCGAACTGCTCCTCGGTGCAGTAGAGGTGGGCGTCGTTCATCTGCATGCTGCGCACGCGCATGAGCCCGAACAACTCGCCCGACTGCTCGTAACGGTAGCAAGTGCCGTATTCGGCGAGCCGCAACGGGAGATCGCGGTAACTGCGCGGCACGGCACCAAAAATTTTGTGGTGGTGCGGGCAGTTCATCGCTTTGAGGTAGTATTTATCCTTTACCGCGTTTTCATCACCGCTTTCCGAAAGCTCCATGGGCGGGAACATGCTCTCCGCGTAATACGGCAGATGCCCGCTGGTGAGGTACATGTTCTCGCGCGCCAGGTGCGGGGTGCGCACGCGGTCATACCCAGCGGCGAACTCCGTCTCCTTCGCCAGCTTTTCGAGTTCCTCGATCAAGACCGTGCCGTTGGGCAGCCAGAGCGGGAGGCCGGGGCCCACGTCTTCGTCAAAGCAGAACAATTCCAGTTCCTTGCCGAGCTTGCGGTGGTCGCGCTTTTTGGCCTCTTCCAGCATCGCGAAGTAGGCTTCCATCTCGGTCTTGTTTTTGAAGGCCGTGCCGTAAACGCGCTGGAGTTGCGGGTTTTTCTCGTCGCCCTTGTAGTAGGCACTGGCGACGTGCGTGAGCTTGAACGCCCCGATGTTCCCCGTGCGCATGACGTGCGGCCCGGCGCAGAGATCCATGAAGTCGCCGTTCTGGTAGAGGCTGATCTCCTCGCCCTCGGGGATGTCCTCCAAATTGCCGATCTTGAAGACCGAAGGCGTGGTCCGTTCGCTCAAAGCGCCCAAGCGTCCCTTGTTCGCCAGTTCCAGCGCCTCGGCGCGGGTGACGACCTTGCGCTCAAAGACGTGGTTGGCCTTGGTCTCCTTCTTCATCTCCGCCTCGATCTGCGCGAAATCCTCGGGCGTGATCCGGTGCTTGAGGTCGAGGTCGTAATAAAAACCGTTTTCCACGGCGGGGCCGGCGGCGAACTGGGCCTCGGGCCAGATGCGGAGGATGGCGGTGGCCAGCACGTGGGCTGCGGAGTGGCGCAGCCGCTCGATGTCGGACATCTGGTGGCGTTGTTCCAAGGTTTTGCGTTCTTCGGCCATAAAAAGTTGTGAGTTGAGAGAAAGGAGAAATTGAAGGGTAAAGGCCAAGGGGTCAAGTTTTCAGGTAAAGGGAAGCATACGGAGGGTTTTTATTCTCACACGAAGGCACGAAGGCACGAAGAGGCGCAACGCGTTTTTCCCCCCCTCTCGTTCCCAAACTCCATTTGGGAACGCCATTGCTGGGCGCAACTCCATTGCGGTGGTGGGGGGATGGCGCTTCAATGGCATGGCAAGCTCCCATCCTGGCAATAGAGTTGCCGGGACAAGTGCGTTCCCAAATCACAGCCGTCCCATAGGGAACCGGACGGGGGGGGCA
>JBAXQF010000173.1:0-2326 GCA_037131875.1 Verrucomicrobiota bacterium | reverse complement strand
CCACCGCCGATGACGATTTGCGGATGTCCCTCCTGCACGAACGCTCCCGCAAACCGCTCCCGTTTGCCTCGCTGGTTTTTGTGTGCAACGGACGCGGACGCGACCTCTTCGGCTCGCCCAATCACGACGCGCACGCGCTCAGTCAGATCATCGGCAACCACCCAAGCGCGGGCTGTTTTTGCAACGGCGAGATCGGCCCCATCGGCCCCGCCAACTTCGTCCACGGCTACAGCGTCTCCATGGCGCTTTTTGTGTAGAGCATCTTTCCGAAAGGATTCACCACAGAGGACACGGAGAACACGAAGGATGGAAGGAAATGCGCCGGCGAATACCTTCATGAACCCGAAGGGTTCAAAGCGAATAGCCGGGGGTTGAGCAAAGCGACACCCCCGGTTTAAAAAAGCATGCGGTTCACTCCGAAGGGGTGAGCGAAGGAGGGCGAGGATCCGGTGGTGTCGGCGCGCGGAAGCGCCTCAACCACCGGCTATGGTCTATAAACCCTTCGGGTTAGAGAAATACCGAAGAGCGGACGAAGACATTTTTCCCCATCAAACACCCCTGCAAATTTCTTACTCCACTTGCCTTTTCTTCGGCGCATCCGGCCTATTGCCAAAAACCAGCCCTTGATCTTGTCGGTAAGCCCAATTTAGGCGTTGTCATTTTCGGTTTGACGCAGGGGGCTTTCCAGAAGAAACTCTCCGCCCTTCCATGCGTCACACACTATCGGTTTTGGTCGAGAATAAATTCGGCGTGCTCACCCGCATTGCCGGGATGTTCAGCGGTCGGGGGTTCAACATTGACACCCTGAACGTGGGGCCGACCCGTGATCCCAGCCGCTCGCGCATGACCATCGTCGTCATGGGCGACGACGCCGTGCTCGAACAAGTCACCAAGCAGCTCAACAAGCTCATCGACGTGATCGAGATCCAGGACTTCCGCGATGACGAGTATGTGGACCGCGAACTGGTGCTGCTGCGCGTGACGGTGGACGCGGCCACCCGTTCCGAGGTGATGCAGATTTGCGATATTTTCCGCGCCAAGATCATCGACGTGCAGCCCAAGAACGTCGCCATCGAGATCACCGGCAACGAAAGCAAAATCCAGAAGTTCCTCTTTTTGATGGAGCCCTTCGGAGTCAGCGATTTGACCCGCACCGGCAAAGTCGCCGTGCGCCGTCAATAATATTTGAGAACCTTTTCTAACCCAAACCAGAGATATGCCCGCTAAAATCTACACCGACAAAGACGCCAACCTCGACGCCCTCAAAGGCAAAACCTGCGCCGTGATCGGCTTCGGCTCCCAAGGCCACGCCCACGCCCTGAACCTCAAGGACTCCGGCGTCAAGGTCATCATCGGCCT
The DNA here is from genome assembly GCA_037131875.1 of Verrucomicrobiota bacterium. Taxonomy (GTDB): domain Bacteria; phylum Verrucomicrobiota; class Verrucomicrobiia; order Chthoniobacterales; family Chthoniobacteraceae; genus UBA695. The sequence goes on along the minus strand of JBAXQF010000173.1, from coordinate 967 downwards.
CTACCCCGGCAGCAAGTCCCGCGAAGTCGCCAAGGAAAAAGGCTTCCAAGTTTTTGACACCGCCGAGGCCGTCAAGAAGGCAGACGTGATCTTCGTCGCCACGCCCGACACCAAGATCGCCGGCATCTACAACAAGGACATCGCCCCGAACCTCGCCAAGGGCAAGACCCTCCTCTTCAGCCACGGCTTCGCCATCCATTTCAAGACCATCACCGTCCCGAAAGACGTGGACGTGATCCTCGTCGCCCCGAAAGGCCCGGGCCACATCGTCCGCCGCCAGTATACGGAAGGCAAAGGCGTTCCGGCGTTGATCGCCATCTACCAAAACCCGAGCAAGCAGGCCAAGAAGACCGCGCTCGCCTGGGCCAAGGGCATCGGCGGCACCCGCGCGGGCGTGCTGGAAACCACCTTTAAGGAAGAGACCGAAACCGACCTCTTCGGCGAACAGGTCGTCCTCTGCGGCGGCGCAAGCGCGCTGGTCACCGCGGGGTTCGAGACCCTCGTGGAAGCCGGGTATTCGCCTGAGATGGCCTACTTTGAGTGCTTGCACGAACTGAAGCTCATCGTCGATTTGATGAACGAAAGCGGCATCGCCGGCATGCGTTTCTCCATCTCCGAGACCGCCAAGTGGGGCGACGTTTCCGTGGGGCCGAAGATCATCGACGCCAGCGTCAAGAAGCGGATGAAAGCGGCCCTCAAAGACATCCAGAGCGGCAAGTTTGCCAAGACCTGGATTGCGGAAGTCGAAGGCGGCTACAAGACCTACAACGCGCTGCTCAAGGCCGGGGAAAAACACCCGATCGAAAAGACCGGCGCCAAGCTCCGCAGCATGATGCCCTGGATCTCCAAAAAGAACCTCAAGGGCGCACAGGCCGCCTACTAGTATCCTGTCAGGTTATTTCTTTCAATAATTATGAGGGATGGTAAAACCCGAGAATGCCAAAGAGAGGACGCCCGGTAATCCAGA
>JBAXQF010000172.1:0-2491 GCA_037131875.1 Verrucomicrobiota bacterium | reverse complement strand
TCATTTCACTTTCCGGGCCGCTCCCGGGTTTGCGCGGCAGAATGGCGGTAACGATCTGCTGCGCGCCCTGCCCCTCCCAGGCTGTCTTGATTCTCTTGAATTTGATGTCTGTGTTTCTTTGAGTCATCCACTCACCTCTGGAGTAGCTGGGCGTGGCGGTCGTGAATTGATAGAGGGAAACATTGGCCATCGGCTCCCGCTTGATTTCGCCTTGTCTGGTTTTGAACTCAGTCACATCCGCCTCGGTGTAGATGCGGCGGGCGGCGGCATCGACTTTGATTTGCTCGGCGGTGAAGGCGGGATTTTCTCCCGGCATCATCGGGAAGCACCAGACTTGCTCATAGCGATGCGGCTTTTCGGAGATCATCCGGTCCGTAACCAGCCAGAGATTGTGCCGGCGCAGGAAGTGCACCAGCCGCTGGTGCGTGATCCCCTGAAGGGTCTGATCCAGCGGAAGGGAAACCCCATTTGCCTGGGCCTCTGCCGCGGAGAAGCGCCCCAGCGGCTGTCGGTGGACCAAGTCGGCCCACGGTCCTGCGTAAACGCCTTCCATCAGGCTAAAGCGCGGGGAGGAATGCCAGCGCCAAGGGGCGGGATCGGTCCATGCGCTGACTTGGTAACCTTTGTGTCCCGAAGGATTGAACACCTTGTAGATGCCGGCATGGAAGTACTGCTGCAAGCCGTCCACGGTGATCGGGGTGTTGGAATGATTGTAATGGCCTCCGGGGTTGTCCTCGATCAGGAGATCCTGGCCGAAGGCCGCCACGGCAAAAGTGTTGTTGTTGCTGCGACTGCGGCCGCCGCCATAAGCGCCGGGCTTGGGCGAGCAGAACATGGCGCCGTAGCCGCTATCCTTCTCCCAGCCTTCGCGCACGATGTTGTAGCCGGCGTAGGGGAACCACTCATCGGTGTAACTGGGGCGCAACCCGGCCTCGGGAGTGGTGATGGCGGCGACGATGCGGGCGTTCTCCGGATCGTTATAAGCTTCCGGTGCGGCAAAGTAGGCCCATTGCTCGATGCCATCGCTGGAAATTCCACGGCACAGACCCTTTTGCCCCCCCCGAAATGCAGCAGGCCACTCGTTCTGGGGCGTGCGGCCGCGGAGCAGCCAGTTTGCGTGTTCATTCATATGCCCTTGCACCTCCCGTTTCCAGGCCAGATCCTGGCGCAACTCCGCCACCCAGGGAAGTTCCGTCCAGATCTGCTGCGGGCGCGCCTGGAGCATGAGAAAAGCCTGATAGAGGTTCAGGTAGTTCCCGTTGTACCACGGATCCTGCTGATTCTCGGTGCCATCGCGCAGATTTTGCGTGACCGCGTTGTCTTCGATATTGCGGCGGCGCGCCTCGCGGAAGAGGGCTGGCGCGAGTTTAAACTCATCAAAAAGCAGCGCGTTTGCCAGGACCACCATGGTGGGCGTCCAGTTGTGGCAGTTGCTGCGGCGATAGACGACGCTCAGCAGTTGTTGACTCAAGGCCTTGCGCAGAACCCGGGCCAAGACCATCGGCGGCAGGGGCACTTGATCTGCCGGCAGCGCCGCAGCCAAGCCCCGCAAATCCCGAACCAGGTTGATGGGCGCCGCATCAATGCCGTTCAAACCCGAATTGGAAAAGCAGGGATGGGTGGAATCCAGGTAGCGGGCGTTGAGGGCCCAGTCTTCCAGATACTCGGCCCAGGTGTCCAGATAGGCCCGATTGTGCGTCAGGATGTAAGCTTGCACCAAACTCCGGAAGCCATTGATGGGGTTCGCCAGCGCCGGACTCACCCTTTCGTCGGGGGCCAGCGTCTTCCCCGCCTCCAACGGGAAGTTCCAGTTCACACTTCCAGGAGCACCGATATCCACCGGTTTGCCGTCAACGGTCAGGGTGTGACGCAGGAGCCCATCGGCCTCGGCCAGAACCTTGGCGTGATCCGCGTCCAGAAGTGGGGGGGCGCCGGTCACCTGGAAGTAGCAATCGACTTTGAACGGCCCAATATAGGGGCTGTCCGGATATTGGGGCGCCCATCGGCTCGGATCGTCCAGTTTGTTGAGGAAGTAGCGCTCAAAAGCGGCCAACGCCTCGGGATATTTCTTTTCCTTTGCAAGCTGGGAGACTTTGACCAATTCCTTGCGATACCAGAGCCGATTGGCCTTCATTTCACCATCGTCCAGAACCACCATTCCCAGGAACTCCTTTGCCGCCGTCTCAACAGCCTCCGGCGAATTGCGTTGCTCCCATTTCTCGGGGTGTACGAGTGGATCGGCCATCCCTGGTGTGGTTGCCAATAAAGCAACCGTTGCCAGCAGGCTTAAGCTAATAGGGGTTTTGATCTTCATAATGGGTAGTTTCTTTCTTGAATTAATTGTCGATAAGGTGGTGCTCTGGACGCGGTTTTAAGTTGGTTTACTTCCGCCAGAGCCAGTCCGCCGGGATGGGCTGCTTGTCGATGCCCGGGCCGGAGATGCGCAGATCCGGCGCGACCCCGCTCCAGATGTAGTCGCGCAGGCCGGGGA
>JBAXQF010000171.1:0-2557 GCA_037131875.1 Verrucomicrobiota bacterium | reverse complement strand
AGCCTTCGGCGCTCCCAAGCCACTGGCCACATTTTTTTGTAAAATGCTCTAGCCTTCCATGTGCCGCGCAATGAACTCCTTGGCCAGCGCGTTGTAGGCGATGGAACCGGCTCCAATGGGCTCGTATTCGATAATCGGTTTGCCAAAGCTCGGGGCTTCGCCCAGGCGGACGGTGCGCGGCACCATCGTCTTGTAAACCCGCTCGCCGAAATGGCTGCGGACTTCCGCCACGACCTGGTTGCTCAGGTTCGTTCGGGAATCAAACATCGTCATGATGATGCCCGCAAGCGTGAGGCCGGGATTCGCGCCGGAATCGGCGATTTGATGGATGACGTTGTCAATCTTGCTCAAGCCTTCCAATGCGAAATATTCGCACTGGATGGGGACGAGGATTTCGTCCGCCGCCGCCAGCGCGTTGGTCATGAGAATGCCGAGACTTGGAGGGCAATCCATGAGGATAAAGTCGAGCGGGGCGCGCTGGCGCAGCGGCTCCATGGCCGTGCGCAGCCGGGTGAGGTGATCCTCCTGGCGGGCCACTTCAATTTCGGCCCCGGCAAGGTTGATGTCCCCGGGAATGATCCAAAGATTATCAAAACGTGTGGCGATGATGTGGTCCGCGGCGGCAGCCTGTCCGATGAGCGGCTCATACATGCTCTTGCCCTCCGTATCCGTGATCCCCAGGGCGCTGGTGGCATTGGCCTGGGGGTCGAGATCAATCAAGAGGACTTGCTTACCCTTGGCAGCAAGGCATGCGGCGAGGTTGACAGAGGTTGTGGTCTTTCCAACACCTCCCTTTTGGTTCGCTATGGCAATGATCTTCATGGGGACGAGCGGTTGGCAGATTAACGGTTTTTGCGGGTTTGAACAGAGGGAAATGGAAGCGCCTTTGCCCCCACTTTATCCTGACCCGGCGAACGGACTCGCGCAAAGGGCCGCAAAGGACGCAAAGACAGAATCTTGGAAGGACAGAGCACAAAGTCCTTGCGTTTTCCCTTTGCGTTCTTTGCGTTCCTTTGCGCGACACTTCATTGCTGGATTTTGGGTTTACTCGTAGCGCAACGCTTCAATCGGATCAAGCTGCGAGGCTTTCTTTGCGGGGTAGAACCCGAAGAAAATCCCCACGGCGGCACTGAAGAGAAAGGCCGTTGCAATCGAGCTCATGGAGGTGGCAATGGGCCATCCCGCCAAGGTGGCGATGAGCCGTGAGGAACCAAGGCCCAGAAGGATGCCAATGATCCCGCCCAGGGAACTCAGCGCCACGGCTTCGATGAGAAACTGCAAGAGGATGTCGCGCCCGTGCGCTCCCACGGCCATGCGGATGCCGATCTCCCGGGTGCGCTCGGTAACGCTCACGAGCATGATGTTCATGATGCCAATGCCTCCAACCACCAGCGAGACGCTGGCAATCGCGCCGAGCAAGAGCGACATGATTTTCGAGGTGGCCGTGGCCATCGCGGCAATTTCCTCCTGGCTGCGCACCGTGAAATCATCATCCTTGCCGGGCCGGATGCCGTGGGCCTGGCGCAGGAGGGCGATGATTTGCTGCTGCGCAGGCGCCATGTCTTTGGCGTTTGCGACCTGGATATTGATACCCCGCAGGGTGGTGACGCCCGCAACGCGTTTCATGGCGCTCGTGTAAGGCAGGATGATGACGTCGTCCTGGTCGCTTCCCATGACAGAGAGCCCCTTTGAGGAAAGAACGCCAAGGATGATGAACGGGACGTTCTTGATCCGGATGATCTGCCCGAGGGGCGATTCGCTGCCGTAGAGCGTCTTGGCCACGGTTTTGCCGATGACCGCCACTTTGCTCGTCGAGCGGACGTCCTGTGCAGTAAACGAAGCGCCCTCCTCCAGCGGCCACTGGCGGAGGTCAAAATAATCCGCGCTCTCGCCGAGAATCTGCGTCATCCAATTCTGATTGCCCGCAACCACTTGCGCGTTGGTGCGGATCTCCGGGCTCACGATGGTGACGTTGGGAATCTCCCGTTCAATGGCTTCCGCATCCGTAATTTTCAGCGTTCCCGCTCCGCCCCACCCGGTGCGCAGACCGTTCGGACTCATCCCGCCAGAGAAAACCAGGACGACATTCTGCCCAAGGCTGGCGATTTGGGCTTCCACTTGGGATTTTGCGCCGTTGCCCACCCCGGTCATCGCAATCACCGCTCCCACGCCAATGATGATGCCCAGCGCCGTCAACACCGAACGCATTTTGTTGCGCCGCAACGCCCGGAAGGCGATTTTCAGAGTGGATGCAAGTCTCATGGGAAAAGAATCAACCCTTCAAGTATTACACGCGCGCCGGGAATGCCAATCACGAACATGCCCAAGAAATTGAAAGGCCAAATCTATCTGGAACTCAGGAAATCAGGAAAAAGACAGAAGCAACCTCTTCAGAACGCGTATTTTTGCCGGGATGGGATACAGTTCTCCAAAACAGGTGACTTGCTTTTCCTCCTTCTTTTCCTGAGTTCCTGAGTTCCAGATAGATTTTTGATGCGTTTGCCGCTCTAGAGCAATTTACCAAAAACTATAGCCGCGTCTTGGGGCGGCGAAGGCC
>JBAXQF010000170.1:0-2615 GCA_037131875.1 Verrucomicrobiota bacterium | reverse complement strand
AACGGCCTTCGCCGCCCCAAGACGCGGCTATAGTTTTTGGTAAATTGCTCTAATGGGCTTCTGGACGCAGCAGCGCTGGAAAGTGGCACGCTCCAACTCAACCGGGCGTATCTCGATCTGGCGGACTGTGTCAGCGACGTGGTCGAGAGCAACCGCGTGCTGGCCAAACACAAAAAACAGCAGCTTGTTTTTTCGACACAAGAAGGGTGCATGGCGGAAGTGGATGGCGTCCGCATCAAACAGGCGGTGGACAATCTGGTCAGCAACGCCATCAAGTTCTCGCCTCTGGGAGAATCCATCAGCGTGACCCTCGAATGCAAGGGCGACAAGGCGCGCATCGAAGTTGCCGACCGGGGGCCGGGGCTGACAGAAGCGGACCAAGAGCGCCTTTTCCGCCGGTTCGAGCGCCTTTCCGCACGGCCCACCGGAGGCGAGTCCTCCACGGGGCTCGGCTTGGCCAACGCCCGCCAACTCGTAGAACTCCACGGCGGCACCATGGGCGTCGAGAGTAACAACCAGGAAAGCCGATTCTGGATCACGCTGCCCACGCAAGCCTGAGAGGGCGCATCAAAATTTCATCCGATTTCTCCAGTTGCCCCCCCGCCAGAAAAACGCTCTATTAAAGGGGAGTAACCTTCTCCCCCTGTTTTCTCCCATGAAGCCTTATTTATTGGCCGCCTGCTTTCTCCCACTTTTTGCTTTTGCACAAACCCCCTCGGCCTCTGTAGCGAAAGCGAATCTGATCAAAAACGGGGATTTCGAACAGTTTACGGATGCATCCAACTTGTGGGACGGGGTGGACAAAGATGGGTATCTCGCGGGCGCACCGGGGCAGGCAGACGCCATTTTGGATGGGGGCAATGTGGGGAGACTACCGTTGCCGATTTCCGTGCAGGTCGCGGATTTGAACAATGACGGCCTTCTCGACATCATCACCGTGGATGGCTATGGGTACTTCCGGGTGTATTTTAACAGTGGCACCCCAACGGAGCCGAAGTTTACCCATTGTGAAATGCTACCGCTCTTTTTGGGGCGGTTTTTTTGGGATACCAAGAGCTTTGGGGATATGTATTATGGCGACGGGCTCAAGGTCGGGTTGGGGGATTTTGACAAGAAAGGCACGCAAGATCTGGTGCTCGGCAATTATTACGGCGACCTGATGCTCGTCAAAAATACCGGCACGCGACAGGCTCCCGAATGGCGCCAGCCTCCCGCCATTGATGCCATCAAGGTTCCCACCACCAAGGACGGCGCGCTCTGGGCCAATTTACTCGCCCCGGTGACCTATGACTGGAATAAAGATGGCAAACTCGACGTGCTGGTGGGGGAGGGAAGCTATTCGGCGAACGCCGTGCACCTGCTCCTCAACACAGGCAACAACTTTGGCAGAGCCGGGCTCCCGCAGTTTAGCGAGGACGCCCGCGAATACCTGGCCTATGGTGATGGCCGCGAACAGTTGGTGCCCACCGTGGTCGATTACAACGGGGACGGCATCCCCGACTTGCTCGTGGGCGACCGCACCGGCAGCATCAACGTTTATTTGAGTGAAGGGCCCTGGAAAAAAGGGCAGGAATTGAAGCGGTTGCCCCAGCCCATCAGCTTTGGCGGCAAGACAAGCATCGGCGAGGGGAATCCCGCCACCCGGTGCGTGGCTCCCGCTGCGGCGGATCTCAATGGCGACGGCAAATTTGACATCGTTGTGGGAAAACCCAATGGCCGCATCGCCATTTCCTATAACATCGGCACGGCAACGGAACCGAAATTTGGGCCGCTGGTCGAGCTCAAGGGCGAAAAAGCCTTCCCCAAATGGTCTGCCCGCCAACCAAAGGATTGGGATGTCTCCTTCGGCATGCGGCAAGGCAACATCTACGGCTCTTTCACGGTGGTCTCTCCCGAGGAAGATCCCGAGGCGGCCCAGGCGACCGGCAAACATGTGATGAAATTCAGCTACAGCCCGTCTCAAAACAAAATCATCCGCAAACCGCCGCTGCTCCTTTCGGGATCAACAAATCAATGTCCCCAAGCCGCGGTTGATTTCGATCGGGACGGCGTCACGCCCCGCGGCATCAATGGGACGATTGGAACTTGGGGCTGGGCGGTGCAGAGGGGAAGCCACATTGCGGATGCGAATACCGCCATCCTGCGCCAATACCAGGGGGCTGAAACGGTCAAGGCGAATGCAACCTACATGCTGAGCTTTAAAGTCAAAGGCCGCAACGCGAGGGAAGGCCAGGCATCACTTTTCATTGGGGGCTGGGTGGTTCGCGATCTCGCAGCGGCGAAAGCCGCCGGGCGCGCCCCCTCTGAGAGCAAAACCTGTGAAGCCGTGCAGATCAGCGTCAATTTTTCCATAAGCCCCGTTTGGGCAACCATCAACAAACCGGTCACCGTCAAGTTCACCAACGCCGACTTGAACCAGCCGGACAAATGGAAGAAGCCCGGGAGCACAATCGAGTATCGCAGCATGCTCGACATCCGGGCGGTCTTGAACATCGACGACGGCGCATTCTACATCGACGACGTGAAGCTGACCCCGATGTAGGCTGAACCGCTCTAGAGCAATTTTACAAAAAAATGTGGCCAGTGGCTTGGGAGCGCCGAAGGCTGGTGCAAGG
>JBAXQF010000169.1:0-2688 GCA_037131875.1 Verrucomicrobiota bacterium | reverse complement strand
GCCTTCGGCGCTCCCAAGCCACTGGCCACATTTTTTTGTAAAATGCTCTAGCCTGACGGCCTTCGCCTCGCCCTCTCTCGGCGCTCTCTTGGCCTCAAACGCCTGCTCTTCACCCGGTTGACAAGGCTTGCTTGCGTGCGATGTTGTCTTACGGACTCCGGGGAGGTTGCTGGTTTGTCCTCTCCGGAGTTCCGCTTTTTTGTGGTGCCGGCATGCTGGTTGACGGTTTCGGACTGGGTACCACGGGCGACGCGCTGGGTGCTGGCATGGCGGAGGTTCCTGGAGTTGGCGTGGCGGAAGCCGACGGAATCCCTTCAGGCGAGGCGCTGGGCAGGGCTCCCGGGGTGGGAATGGGGGTTGGGCTGGGCGTCGGAGTGGGCGTCGGGGCGGGTTTTGAGAGGTTCACCCAGGTGTGCAGCGTGCCTTCATAGCCCCCCATTTCGTTGAGCAAGGCTTCCACCCTGCTGCTCCATTTGCTGAGATCGGGGGGGCCAAACGGTTTGTCCGCGCTGTTGGGAAAATAAAGGTAGGTGACTTTGAGGTTGCTCTCCGCGCGATGCGTGGCCGAGGTTTCGGAGTTGATTTCCTTGCCGAGGCGGTAGGAGGCCTCGCCGACGAGATCGCGCGGGCCGACGTCTCCCACGATGGCGGGGTAGATCGTGTTTCCATGGATGACGGCACAGTAGTCCCCTACCCTTGGCTGGAATGCAGGATTCATCTCGTCGGAAAAAATGCCCGGCAACACCACATAGGGATCCGTTGCGGCGATCAGGAAGCTGCACGTTTTCAGCAAGTGCACCTCGTACCGGGCGGCGCTCACCGCATCGCGCAAGGCTTGGAGCCGGGGTTCGCCCATCCCTTTGGCATGCGCCAGTTCCGCCTCCAATGCCCGCAGCCGCGCCTCGCGCCCTGGCAGGAAGGGGTTGGTCAGCACGGTTTGCTTGGGCCAGCGGTAGCTGGTGAGGGGCTGGAAGGTGGGGTCGCTGGGATCCACGGCGGGGAGACGGTCGGGGTCGGAGCCGTCGGTGTCGACATCCATGTCTGCCTGGAGCAGGAGGGCGGTGCGCTGGGTTTCGGGATGGCGCAGTTGGAGGATGGTTTCGCAGTCAAAGAAGTTGTGGCGCGAAAGCAGGAGGTCGAGCCGGGGCAGATTGCGCTGGAGCTGCGCCAGTTTGCGGGCGTAGAGCGCTTCGTATTTTGGAGAGACTTGCGCCGTGGCGAGCATTTCAGTCAGCCCCGGGAGCAGTTTGGGCAAGGCCGGGTTGAGTTTGGAGAGCGACTCCAGATCGGCATTGGGTTTGGGGACTTTGACTTTGACGTTCAACTCCAGCGCGTAGCTGGAACGGGTCTCCCGTTCCGCGGTGGCGGTGCCGCCGGGTTCGCTCTCCACTTGGGTGCGCACGTCCATGTCGTTGAAAAGCCGGGAGACTTCCAACTTTTTTTGGGGGATGTAAATCGGCGTCGGCTTGGGTGTGGGGGTCGGAGTTGCGGTTGGCGCGGGCGTTGGGATGGGCTGCCTCCACGGCAGTTTGGCATCTCTCCCGAGGAGGTAGATGAGAAGCAGCAGGAGGGCGGCTCCCGCAATGGCCAGAACGCTTTTGGCAGACATGTTCCTCATGTTTGCCCGGCGCGGTTTCTATTTCAACCTGAAATCCACTACTTTCCGCTAAATGCGATCAAGGTCAGCACCATGCCTACGGCGCTCAGCAGCGCCATGACAATCACATGAGGCGCGGCGCGGTTGACCATGACTTTGGGGATAAACTGCCCAGCCAGCCCCGCAGTGGCCAGGAGCCCCACGATCAGCCCGACTTTGACGTTCTTCAAATGGTCGGGTTGCCCGTTGAAAAGCAAAATCCCCGCCGCGATCAATGCCACCCCATACAGCACGCCCAGGATGAGTGAGGGCAGGCTCTTGGCTTTGACATATCCGACGATTCCGCCGAGGAGTGTCAGGGCGCCAAAAACAAGGTAATAAATTTCTGTGGCTTGAAGCACACAGGGGTCATAGGCGAAACTAAAACGCCTGTCACCCAAAAGATGCTTCGCAGGGCGAATAGTATGGCGGCGTATTGTTTGCCGGGAGAAGTTTGCCTGAGGGATTTGCGGATTTCAGAGGTATTTCTGGAACCACTTGACCGTGTGCCGGATCACCTTCTGGCGGTCGCGCCAGGTGGTGAAAACATGATCCGCGCCGGGAAGGACCACGTGTTTTTTAGGTGCGGAGGCTGCGGGAAAATATGTTTCAAATCCTTCGCGAAAACCGGCGAGATCGCGGTCTCCCTGGATTTGCAGTTTGGGGATTTTCAATGAGACGTAGGCTTCGGGAACATCCACGCGCGGGTGATCTGTGCTGCGCCCCGGGCCGCCGTGAATCGGGTTTTTTTCGATTTTGCCGTCGGCATTCACAACTCCCTTGATCCAGTCTGCGAATTTTGGAACGGCGGACCAGGTGACCAGGGTTTTGACATGCGGATTTTCCGCAGCGGTGCAGATGGAGACCGCCCCGCCCAAGCTTAGAGCGTTTCTCAAAAAGAATTTCCTATTCGCCGGGGCGGCGTGGGCCGTCGCGCTGCGTTGCAAGCTCGGGCAGTATGGAAAATACAGCCGCTTCGCTTGCGCCTTGCGCGCCAACCCACGGCGCTCCCATCGAATAACGGAAATTCTTTTTGAGAGATGCTCTAATCC
>JBAXQF010000168.1:0-2851 GCA_037131875.1 Verrucomicrobiota bacterium | reverse complement strand
ACAAAGCATCGCCTCTTTAACCTCGAATGTAAATACTTTAATTTAAAACGCTCTAATGGCCAGGGAGGTGCCAATGGCCGCTGAGAAGCTGACCGTTTCTAAGAATCGGCCTCCGCGCTTGCCTGCCAGTCCAGCCTGTTTCTCGCGACCGGATCGCGAACGGCGGACGAACGTCAGGGAATGGACTTGAATGTCGGCTATTTCTTTGTGGAGCACTTCCCCGAGCATGTCTGCTCGGCTTCCGCGTCCCGGGTGGGCGGGCTTTGTTTCTGCCGCTTCAGGGAGAAATAGAGCATCCCCACGCCAAAGAGGAGCTGGATAAGGCCCCACCAGAGGTTCATGTTGATCCCCAGTGATTTTTGGGCCAGCTCGGGGCCGCCCAGCAGCCCTGTGCCAACAAGGATCAATCCAAAGACGGAAAAGAGCAGCCCCAGCGGCAAGCGAAGATCGAAGTTCATAATGAGATGGCGGGTGGTTTAGACGAAGAGGATGTTGAGCACGAGGGCGACGGCGAGGATGAGAACACCCAGGACGGCCGGGCGTTTGTACCAGGGCTCGTTTTCGCCTTCCGGCTTTGGGGTGAGCGAGTAGACGAGCCCGGTGAGTTCCGCGTCGCTCTTGGTGCGCTTGGTGGCCAGTGAAATCAGCACGGTCAGGGCAAAGCAGGTTACCCAGGCGACGATGGCCATCCAGAAGTTCTGCCCCATTTCGCTATGGAAGATGAACTTTGGCGAGATCCAGCCTCCCTTGAGGCCCGGCACGCCGCTTTCCGTCAGGGAAAGGCCATGGAAGAGGGCGGCACCAGCCGTCCCTCCCAGCAGGCCGAAGAAGGCGCCGTGCCCTGTGGCCCGTTTCCAGAACATGCCGAGCAGGAAGGTGGCAAAGAGCGGCGCGTTGACGAAGCCGAAGACGAGTTGCAACATGTCCATGATGTTGTTGAACTGCTTGGCCATGCCGGCTGCCGCAATGCTGACCAAAATGCCGAAGACCGTGGCCCAGCGGCCCATCCAGAGGTAATGCGTGTCCGATTTGCCCGGGGCGATGTAGCTTTGATAGATGTCGTAGGTCCAGACGGTGTTGAAGGCGGTCACATTGCCGGCCATGCCGGACATGAAGGAGGCCATGAGGGCGGTAAAGCCGATGCCGAGCAGGCCGGTGGGGAAATAGCGGGCCAGCATGACCGGGATGGTCATATTGTAGTCCGGGGTGCCGTCGGCGGCCAGCGGCAGGAAGGTGTTGCCGTTGCTCTGGTTCATGGCAATGGCGATCATGCCGGGCAGGATCACCAGCGCAGGGAAGAGCATCTTCGGCACTGCGGCGATGAGCGGCGTGCGGCGCGCGGCGTTCATGGAGTTGGCCGCCATGGCGCGCTGCACCACGAGGAAGTCGGTGCACCAGTAGCCAAAGGAGAGCACAAAGCCCAGCCCCATTGCCATCCCGAACCAGCCGATGCCCATCGGGTTTTCCAGCGCGCTGCCCATGTGAACCCACGAGCGCGACCAACTGTCAGCGGCGAAATGTTGCCCGACGGCCACCGGGACGAGCTTGGCCTGGAGGGCCGACCACCCGCCCACATCCTTGAGGCCGAGATATACGAGCGGCGCAAACCCAAGCACGATCATGAAGAATTGCAGCACTTCGTTGTAGATTGCCGAAGTCAGGCCGCCGAGGAAGATGTAGACCAGCACGATAAAGGCGGAAGCGGCGATGCACGTCCAGTAGTTCCAATGGACGAGCGTCTCCAGCAGACGCGCCAGGGCGTGCAGCGAAATGCCCGAGGAGAAGACGGTCATCACCGCAAACGAGATGGCGTTGAATCCCCGCGTCTTTTCATCAAAGCGCAGCTTGAGATATTCCGGCACAGAGCGGGCCTTGCTGCCGTAGTAGAAGGGCATCATGAAGATGGCCAGAAAGACCATGGCGGGAATGGCGCCGACCCAATAGAAATGGGAGGTCATGATCCCGTATTTGGCGCCGGAAGCGGCCATGCCGATAACTTCCTGCGCGCCAAGATTGGCGGAGAGAAAGGCCAGGCCCGTAACCCACGCTGGGATGGATCGGGCGGACGTGAGGAACGCTGCGCCGCCACGCATGAAGCGCTTGAGCACAACGCCGATCCCGATGACAAACAGGAAATAGATCAGCAGGATCGCGTAATCGACGGCAGTAAGGTGAATGGCAGTATTCATTGAGTTACCTGAGAACAGCGTTGGCTTTGATTTTTTTGCGGGTTGGGGATTGGTTGGGGTTCGGCTGTGAGAGCATTTTCACCAAAAATTTGGCATTTGCCAAGACGTATTTCTTTCCCGTTCCGAAGCTGTGTTTGCTGGGAACTGGCGCTGTTTTCTTGCGTGTCTTTCTCCCGGGCGAGCGGCAGATTTCCAATAGCTCACCCCACCAAACCGAGGAGGAATTGTTTGCCGAAGGCGCCCAGCGAAATTCTGGGCACACTCAAAATCAGCAGCAGCACCGCCAAGGGCCACATCTATAGCAGTTCTCTAAATTTTTTCGCAATGGCGCAGGTTGATTTGAGGGAGGATGGTGTATTCATCAGGTTGTTGATGCCCTTGCAGATGCAATCCACGAGCTGTTCGGGAGTTTTGGCGATGAAGTCCGAAAAGAAGTCGCCTTTGAGCTGTTTTACGAATTCTTCTCGACGCTCTTCGTCCTGATTTGAAGGCCAGCGGCACGGCAATCGCCGTGCATCGTTTTCTTGGTGAATATAACGCGACAGCGTGGAGCAGCCTGCTTCCAGCTTGAGTTCCTCAGTCAGATAGCCGTGGAGCTTTCGCCCTGTCTAGTGTCCTGTCAGGTAAGTTAATGAAATAATTCCGAGTCCATTTTTCGCATT
>JBAXQF010000167.1:0-2874 GCA_037131875.1 Verrucomicrobiota bacterium | reverse complement strand
AAAATACGCGTTCTGAAGAGGTTGCTTCTGTCTTTTTCCTGATTTCCTGAGTTCCTGATAGATTTTTGATGCGTTTGCCCTGGGAAACGGAGGCTTTGAGGTTGTAAATCAGCGAAGGGGCGATAAAAAGTACCCTTCGGACGAGCCCTTTGGTTCGATTTGTGCTAAGACATTCTATTAGCAACGCAGTCAACTCTACACCCTCCCTCAATTTTATGCGGAAACTGGCCCTCCTATGCTCTGTCGTCTCCCTGGCTTCCCTGCAAGCCCAGGAATCTACCCCCACCGGGATCGCCGCTCCGGTCGCGCCCGCTTCCGTCCCTCCTGTCGAGACGGTGGCTCCTCCCGCCGCCGCTCCTGCAACCGCGGCGGTTGAAGCCCCGGTCGCACTCAATCCCAACGCCCGCACGGTGCATGACATCCAAGGCGATGAAGTGGCCACCGTTTTGCGCATCATGGCTCGCCACGCAGGCATCAACATTGTGGTGAGCGACCAGATCACCGGCACCATCAACATGCGGCTGGAAAACATGACGCCCATGGAGGTGATCAAGGTGATCGTGGAAGCCAAGGGGCTCGATCTCTCCCAGACCAACAACGTCTATTTCGTCAAAACCGCCGCAGAGAAGGCCAAGGAACCGACCGAGAGCGGCTGCTACACCTTCAGCTATGCGAAAGCGGCGGAAGCGCTGGCGTTGATCACCACGCAGATCCAAAGCGGGGTGGCTCCGCAGATCGACGTGCGCACCAACACGGTCTTTTACCGGGACTACAAGTCCAACATGTCCAACCTCGCCCTCTTTCTCGACTCGATTGACCGGCCCACCCAGCAGGTGATGATCGAAGCGCGCCTGGTGGAGGTCAACGCCAACCCGAAGCAGAGCTACGGCATCAACTGGGGTGGGGTGTTGGGGGGAGCCGCAACCGGGCAGACTGTTAGTTTCGCTGGGTCTGGTGCGGTGGTGGCCAACGGGCTGACGACTTTGGATTCCACGACCAACACGCTTGTCGGCAACAACGGAACCAAACTTTCCGATATCTTTTTAGGCGGAAACGGAGGGAAGTTTGGGAGCTCTCTTGCGGGTCAGTTCGCCATCCTCAGCATACCACAAATGAGCGCCACGCTGCGGCTCCTCAATGAGGACACGGATGCGGAGTTCCTGGCCAACCCGCGCGTGGTCACGGCCAACAACCTCAAAGCCGACATCAAGATCACCCGCAAGCAGCCCGTGGCCAAGCTCAACTTCAACGAACAAACCGCCACCTCCGTCTTTAGCGGATTTGATACCGTGGAATACGGCAACACCCTTTCCGTCACGCCCACCATCAACAAAGACAGTTTTGTCACCATGCTCGTCAAACCCGAGATCAGCAACAAGGTGGGCGACCAAGCCTTCACCCCTCCCGGCGGCGGCACCCCGCTGCTGAGCCCGATCATCGACACCCGCGCCCTGGAGTCCAACGTGCTGATCAAGAGCGGCGACACCCTGGCCATCGGCGGATTGCTCCAGGATGAAGTCACCAAAAACCGCGCCAAGGTGCCGGTTCTCGGTGACATCCCCGTCCTGGGCTATCTCTTCCAGGAACACGTCAACGCCCGCACCAAGCGCAACCTGCTGGTCTTCATCACCCCCACCATCATCCGCCAAGGCTATGGCACCGGGCTGGAAAACCAGATCAGCGGCCTCAAGAACAGCGGGGAGGAATTTGCCGACCCCAACGGCTGGCGCAACAACGCCCGCGGCGCCGTCCGCGTTGTGCCGACCTCCAGCCGTCAGAACGTGGCTGATTATCCCAAACCGGGAACCGCCCCCGCCCCGGTAAAAAAAGCCGCCCCAAAATTTAAGGTGACGGTGCCCGACCGCGAGCAGTAGCAGGAATACAGAGGATCAGGAACTCAGCAAATCAGGAAAAGAATGAGGGAAAGCAAATCACCCATTTTGGAATGACTGTATCCTATCCCAGCTAAAATACGTGCTCTGAAGATTTTGCTTCTGTCTTTTTCCTGATTTCCTGAGTTCCTGATAGATTGGGCCTTTCAATTGAGATGCGGTGGCCCTGATAACGCCTGGAGGATCTATTGCGCCCGGCCCGGTTTGCTGGCAGGCTCTCGGGTCTTATGTCAGCACAACCAGCCAAAACGCACCTCTTTCTTTTTGATATCGACGGCACCTTGATCGCCTCTGGCGGCGCTGGGGAATACTCCATGCGGCTGGCGGTGGAGGATATGTTTGGCGAAAAGGATGGGCTGGGAGGTGTGGAAATCGCCGGGCGCACGGATCACCTTATCACCGAGAATATCTTCAAAAAATTCGGCGTGCAGTGGACATCTGAGCGGGCCACGGAATTTCTGGATCACTACTTGCGCCATCTGGCGGAAGAGTTGCCGCGCAAAAAAGGGTGCCTCTTGCCCGGCATTGTGGAACTGCTCGACGCCCTCAAAGCCCGCCCGCAGGTGGCTCTGGCATTGCTGACTGGAAATCTGGAACGCGGCGCGGAGATCAAACTCTGCCACTACGGCGTTTGGAACTACTTTGAATTTGGCGCGTACGCCGATGACGCCTCTGATCGCAACCGGCTCGGGCCCTTCGCCCAAGCCCGTGCGCGGGAGCGGCACGGCGTCGAGTTCCCGCCGGAGCGCATTTTTGTGTTGGGCGACACGCCGCACGACATCACCTGCGGCCAGGTCATCGGCGCGAAGACGGTCGCCATTGCCACAGGGGGCTATACGCGTGAGAAACTTGCCGCCTACCAGCCGGATTTCCTCTTTGACGATCTCAGCGACGTTGCCGGAGTGTTATCGACGCTGGGGGTGTAGATACTAGAGCGTTTTCCCTGAATGTCTTTACACATTCCGTGGCGGCGAGTGGCGTC
>JBAXQF010000166.1:0-2902 GCA_037131875.1 Verrucomicrobiota bacterium | reverse complement strand
GTTCAGGAACCGCCTCCAGCGGAAAGTTACCCACTGGAAATAGCGAAGAGCCATCCGGGTTTTAATAATCCCTTGACTTTCGGGCGATTCGGCATGAAACGCTGTTTCGAACATTCAACCTTCGGATTACACGATATGAGCAAGCCAAACATAGCGGACAACAAACCGGCGGTGATCGAGTTGGAAGCGGGGACTTACTACTGGTGTTCCTGCGGCGACTCCAAAAAACAGCCCTTCTGTGACGGAGCCCACAAGGGAACCGAATTCCGTCCCCAGCAGGTGGTGGTGGACAAGCCGACCAAAATGGCGCTCTGCAACTGCAAGCAGACCCAAAAGGCTCCCTGTTGCGACGGCGCCCACTGCAATCTTTAGCAGGTGACCAAGCCGGAACTGCGCAAAGCCATCCGCGTGCGGCTCGCCGCATTGACGCCCGAGGCCAAGGTGGAGAAATCCGCCGCGATTTGCCGCGCCCTTGCTCATACCCAGGAGTGGCGCGCCGCCCGCACGGTCGGCTTTTTCTCGCCGCTGGACTCCGAGCCGAATGTCGACCTTCTCTGGGCGGTGCTCGGAGATCGCACGGTGTGTTACCCGCGCATCCATGGCGAGGATTTGGTTTTCATCCAGGTGCCTGACCGGGAGGCGTTGCTGGAATCCGAGCGCTGGAACCTGCTGGAGCCGCCGCACCGGGACGAGCACGTCGTCTCCCCCGGCGAGATGGATCTTTGCTTTGTCCCCGGCATGGCGTTCACCGCCGACGGCCACCGTATGGGACGCGGCAAGGGCTACTACGACCGCCTGCTGGCCCACCCCGCCTTCCGCGCTCCGGCCTTCGGCATCTGTTTTGCTGAGCAGCTCGTCGCCCATCTGCCGATGGAAGCACACGACCGCCCGGTGAGCGGGGTCTTTTCGGCGTAAGATAAATTTCTCAAAATGCAGTCTGGTCAAAACACGAAGAACCAGACATTTTAACTATTCGCGGTGAGAAAAGAGCAAAAAACGCATAGTCCGCTGCTCGCTCGCCAACCAGAGTCTCCCGCGCAAAAAATAGCAAAGAACATATGAACTTCGGCACCACACAACCCACCAATCAAGCCGTCCTCGAATTCGTCCGCACCACGGCGGAACTGACCCAGCCCGACCAGATTTTCTGGGTCGATGGCTCCGAGGCGGAAAAAGCCTACCTCTACGATCTCGCGGTCAAGGACGGCGTCCTCATGAAGCTCAACCAGGAGAAACTTCCCGGCTGCTACTACGGACGCTCCAATCCGAACGACGTCGCCCGCGTCGAACAGCTCACCTTCATCTGCACTCCGCGCAAGGATGAAGTGGGCCCCACCAACAACTGGGCTGCTCCCGCCGAGATGTATGCCAAGCTCAACGGTCTGCTTGCAGGCTGCATGAAAGGCCGCACGCTGTATGTCATCCCCTACCTCATGGGCCCGGCGGGTTCGCCGCTGACCAAGGTGGGCATTGAAATCACCGACTCCATCATGGTCGTCCTCAACATGCGCATCATGGCCCGCATCGGTGCGGTGGCCTACAAGCACCTCGGCGACAGCAACGATTTCAACCGCGGCACCCACTCGATGCTCGACGTCAACCCCGAGCGCCGTTACATCGCCCACTTCCCGCAGGATAACGCCATCATTTCCGTCGGCTCCAACTACGGCGGCAACGTGCTCCTGGGCAAGAAATGCCTGGCCCTGCGCATCGGCTCCTACCTGGGCCGCAACGAAGGCTGGATGGCCGAGCACATGCTCCTCCTGTGCGTGGAATCCCCCGAAGGCAAGAAGAACTACGTCGCGGCGGCGTTCCCGAGCGCCTGCGGCAAGACCAATTTCGCGATGCTGATCCCGCCCGCCAAATACCAGAAGGCTGGCTGGAAGATCACCACCATTGGCGACGACATCGCCTGGATGCGCCCCGGCCCGGACGGCCGTCTCTACGCCATCAACCCGGAAGCGGGCTACTTCGGCGTGGCTCCGGGCACCAACATGAAGAGCAACCCGAACGCGCTCATCTCCGCGTCCAAGGACACCATCTTCACCAACGTCGCCCTTACCGAAGACCTCGACGTCTGGTGGGAAGGCAAGGACGGCGCCGTGCCCGCGAAGCTCACCGACTGGAAGGGCAACCCGTGGACGCCTGAATCCACCGAAAAAGCCGCGCACCCGAACAGCCGCTTCACCGCGCCGATGGGCAACAACCCGGTGCTCGCTCCGGAAGCCGACCTGGCCACGGGCGTGCCGATCAGCGCCATCATCTTCGGCGGCCGCCGCGCCACCACCATGCCGCTCGTCATGGAAGCCTTCAACTGGAGCCATGGCGTTTACATCGGCGCCAGCATGGGCTCTGAAATGACCGCCGCCGCCGTCGGTGGCCTGGGCCAGGTGCGCCGCGACCCGATGGCCATGCTTCCCTTCGCCGGTTACGACATGGGCGAATACTTTGGCCACTGGCTGGAGATGGGCAAATCCATTGCCAACCCGCCGATGATCTTCAACGTCAACTGGTTCCGCAAGGACAAGGACGGCAACTTCATGTGGCCGGGCTTTGGCGACAACATGCGCGTGCTCAAGTGGATCATCGACCGCTGCAACGGCACCGCCAAGGCGCAGGAAACCGCCGTGGGCCGCATGCCCATTGCTGAAGAGTTCGACATCGAAGGCCTCAAGGACTTCACGGCCGAAACCTTCGCCGCCTGCCAGAGGATCGACAAGGAAGAGTGGCGGAATGAGCTCACGCTCCAGAACGAAATGTTCCTCAAGCTCTACAAGACGCTGCCGAAGGAACTGATCTTCGAGCGCGAACTGCTCGCCTCCCGCCTCTCCTAAGACGGCGCTGAACAGCTAGAGCAATTTACCAAAAACTATAGCCGCGTCTTGGGGCGGCGAAGGCCGTT
>JBAXQF010000165.1:0-2965 GCA_037131875.1 Verrucomicrobiota bacterium | reverse complement strand
CCAGCCTTCGGCGCTCCCAAGCCACTGGCCACATTTTTTTGTAAAATGCTCTAAATCGTGAGCAGACCGTGCAGGCAGCTCACCCCGGCTTTGCCGAGCAGAATCCATGCGCCGAAATAAATCCAGGCGGCGATGCCGAAGCAATGGCCCAGGATGACAAACAGGCCGTCGCGTTCCATCATCCCGGCGGTCAGGAACAGGATGGAGAGGGTGGGCAGGGTGTTCATCACCGGAACCATGATGGGCAGGAACAGGAAGAACCCTCCCGAGGCGATGCCCAGGCCGATGAGGTTCATCATTCCCGGCCAGCGTTGCAAAAAGTGCATGCGCGGTTTGGCCAGGCGCTCCATGCGCACCACGAGCTTGATCAGCACGCCGAGAATTTTGCGCAGCATCTCAAAGGACAACTCCCGCCGCAGCACAAACTGGGGCAGCCACGGCTTGCGCCCGCAGGCAATGCACGCGCCCATCAGGGAAATGGCCGCGCCGAAGGGGGTTGAAAGCCCCGGCACGCTGGGAATGAGGAACGGAGCGGCCAGCAGCATGAGGATGAGCGCAAAGCCCCGCCCCTGAAGCAGTAATTCCATCTCGCCGATGCTCAGGGCGCGCCCTTCTGCTTTGTCCAGCAAGGATTGGAGGTCTTCGGAGAGGCGGTGAGGAGCGGTTTCGGTCATAGGGGGGACGTGCAATGGAGTCAAAGGGCAGAACGGCTTGAAATCAAGCCTTGAGGGAGGATTCCAAAACAAACTTTTACTTTTCGTTAGCCAAGTGCCCGCTGGTTCCCTATGTTTTTAAACCCTATGCAAGCCGAGATCGAAAAAGCCGTTCAAGCGGGCAAAATCAACCCACGCGTCGCCTCCACCCTCGAAAAGCTCCCTGCGGGGGCTTACTGCTTGCACAAAAGCTGGGGCTTCGGGCGCATTGCGGAGATCAATTTCCTGCTCAACCAGGCCGTCATTGACTTCAAGACCAAGAAGGGGCACACGATGCAGCTCCAGTATGCGGCGGAATCGCTCACGCCGCTGGCTGAAGATCACATCCTCGTGCGCAAGGAAACGGACGCTGAGGCGATCAAGGCGATGGCAAAGCAGGATTCCGTGGGGCTTGTCCGCCTGATCCTCGCCAGCTACGGCGGCAAGGCCACCCAGGATCAGATTGCCCAGGCGCTTTCCGACGGGATTTTTAATGAAACGGAATTCAAGCGCTGGTGGGATTCCGCGAAGAAGGCGCTCAAAAAGGACGGCCACATCGCCCTTCCCACGAAAAAAAGCGATCCGATTTTCCTGCGCGAAAACGCCATTTCCCAATCGGACGAACTGCTCGCCGCCTTCAACGCGGCCCGCCAGACCAAGGCGCAGATCACCGCGCTCGACAATATCCTGAAAAGCACGGAGGAATTCAAGGGTGGAGACCAGCTCAAAGCCGTGGTTGCAGCCGTTGAGGATGCAGCGCAGAAGGGCCGCCGGCTCAACACCGCGCAGGCTCTGGAGTTGATCCTGGGCCGGGACGAACTCTGCTCCATCACCGGCATCGCCCCCGGTGCAGGCACCATCACTTTGAGCGAACTCCTGCATGATGAGGAGCGCCGCTTGCACGAAATCCTTGCCGATGTTCCCGCCGCCAAGCAGCGCCGGGTGCTTGCCGCCTTCCCCTCCGCCTTTGGCGAAGAGAAGTGGGTGGAAAAAATTCTCGTTCTCATGAGCAAGAGCGGCATCCGCATTGTCACCGAGATCGGCCGCCTGCTGCTGGAGCAGGGAAAGAAAGCCGAGTTGCGGCGCGAGCTTGACCGCTGGCTGGGAGATCACACGATTTCCACCGAAGTTCTCACCTGGCTGTGCAAGGAGCGCGAAGGCGCCTTTGCTGAAATGGTGGACGCCCGCGTGTTGAGCGCCACGCTCTCCGCTTTGGAGCGCGACCAGTTCAACGAGATCAAACGCGGCGGCAAGCTGCATGATCTGCTGCTTGAAGACCGGGAACTTGTTCCCGACATGCTCGCCGGTTCCGAACCCGAGATCGTGCGCGACACCATTCGCAAGGTGATGCTTTCCGGTGTGTTTGAAGAGCTCAACAAGCGCTCCATCCTGGGACGCATCGTCCGCGTGTTCCCCGAGATGGAAGCGATGCTCACCGGCGACGCCCCTTCGGAAAAACAGGAGGCGCTCATTGTTTCCTGGGAGAGCCTGGAGAAGCGCAAGGCCGAGCTTGACGAGCTGGTGAACAAGAAGATTCCCGAGAACATCAAGGAAATCTCGCTGGCCCGTTCCTACGGCGATCTGCGCGAGAATTTTGAGTTCAAGGCCGCCAAGGAAATGCAGCGTGTTCTTTCCCGCCGCCGGGCGGAGATGGAGCGTGATTTGGGTCTTGCGCGCGGCACGGATTTTGCCAATCCCGACACGCAGGCCGTTTCCATTGGCACGGTTGTGACCATCAAGGAAGTCACGGACGGGCGCATTGATGTTTACAGCATCATGGGTGCATGGGACAGCGATCCCGCGCAGGGAATCATTTCCTATAAAGCCGGGATTGCCCAAGCGCTGCTTGGCCACAAGGTGGGAGAGAAACTGGAGGTGCCCACTGAACACGGCGACCGCGTCGCGGAGATCATCAAGATTGAAGCCGTGCGGAAGGCTGCGCAGTAAAGCGGGATTGCGCGATCCAGTGAACCTCAATTTGAGGACTGGGAGCTTGGGCACATGGCAGGGTTGCGAAGTTCAACTTCGCAGGAAGGTGCGTTCCCAAGTTCAACTTGGGAACGAGGAACTCTGTTTCAAAACCGCTCTAATGCCCGCACGCTAGAGCAATTTACCAAAAACTATAGCCGCGTCTTGGGGCGGCGAAGGCCGTTGCAAACCGTTTGTCCCTTGGGCTGTGTTTACAAACACAGCCGCTGCGGGCCAAGCCGCCTTGCACCAGCCTTCGGCGCTCCCAAGCCACTGGCCACATTTTTTTGTAAAATGCTCTAATC
>JBAXQF010000164.1:0-3045 GCA_037131875.1 Verrucomicrobiota bacterium | reverse complement strand
AATGCGAAAAATGGACTCGGAATTATTTCATTAACTTACCTGACAGGACACTAGTGGCGTGATACTCGTAGCCCTTTCGGACTCCAAAAGCGTGATACATCAAACTCTGGCTCATGCACCCCACCCATATCACATCACGCCTCCCTCAGCAGGTACTTCCGCGATGAACCGAAAAAATGCAGGATGTGGGAGTGTTACTAAAGATAGCGAGTCGTCATCCACGCCTCGCTCGGTGTGTTTGGGTCAGATCCCGTTGCTGGCGGCTTTGACCCGCTCGGTCTGATTCTGGATGTGTGTTGAGCTGCTCTCTCCCCCAGTGAGAGCAGCTCTTCACATCTGCTACGGCTTCGTTGCCGGAGTGATGGTTTTCAAACCATCATCATCCGGAGGAAGCGGCGGCGCATCGGTGTCGCCGGAGTGCAGCAGGATATCCACCTGAGAACTGCTTTCCGACGGGCCATCCTGCATGGATGCAGGAGAAATTCCGCAGTCGGTTTTACCGGCTGCGGCTTTTTTGCATGTTGAAGCGGGAGCCCCGTTCTGGGATCCCTTTGCTGTTTTGCTTTTTTTATTGCCGCGAGGGCGGCCATCATACTCTTGAACCTGCGACAAAAACCGATTCGCCTCGTTGAGGGAAATCAGAAGGCTCGCTGATCCTTTGAGCGGGCGCAAATTACCGCGATAGATTTGGCGGTAGGCCCATGAATAATGGCGGCCAAACATGCCTGCGATTTCCGCAGGAGTGAATGCCAACCGTTCCATTTCCAAACAAGCCCTTTGCACGCCATCCGCAGCTTGGGGCTCGCTGACCGGTCTCTCCGGTCTGCTGTTATCGAACATTTTTTAGGCCCAAAAAGAACCTGCGGTGCTTTAACCAACATCAATCCCGCAGAGTCAAGCCCAAGTTTGTGGCGTTCCCAACTTCGAGCCGGAGCATGCCATTATCGCCTCTCACCCTTACTGCGCTCTTGCGTAATACCAAAGCAGACTTTCTGAGCTTGAGCGATACTGTGCTCCCGCCGGAGGTGGCCATAAGTTTTCATCGCCAGCGCCCCACCGTCCTTGTGGCCGAGCCACCGGGAAACCGTGGGGATGTCCACTCCGGATTCGATACATGTCGTCGCAAAAAGGTGGCGCAAATCGTGGTGGGTGAACCGGGGGATTTTCAACTTCTTGCATGCGCTGTCGATGGCTTTCTGCGCCTCCCTCACTTTGAATACTTTTTCCGCGGGTTCTTTCGCTGCCTGTTTTTCCTGCATCCGGCAGAACAGGGTTCGGGCGTCGCCAATCATCGGCACCCGGCGGATCTCCCAATTTTTGGTGCCCGTTTCGGGATCGCCTCTGACAATGACTTCCCCGGCTTGAAAATCGATGTCTGCCCACACCAACTGGGCCGCTTCCCCCTTGCGCATGCCGGTATAGGCCAGGCCCTCAACATAATCCGCACAATCCTTGGAGCACCATGCTCCTGCGCTTGCAATGCTTGCGACGAGTTTTTGGAACTGCTTCCGGCTTGGCAGGGAAAGCGACTTCTGGCGAACGCGGACGCGCTCCAGCCTCCCTGCCGGGTTCTGGTAGATAATCCCGGCGTCGATGGCTGCCTCAAACACGTGAGAAAGCCCGGCAATGGTGTTGTTGTAGCGGGTAGGGGAGGCGCTCTTGGCCAACTGTCTGGCCCATTCGCGACATTCGGTGACTGTGATCTTGCGAATTTCCTTTTCGGCTAGCCCGGGCCAGCTTTTCAGGAGGGAGGCAAACACTTGTTTCCAGTAGTGTAGGGTGGTGGGCTTGAGCGAAATATCGTCCGCTTTCTTTTGGAGGTGGATCGCGAGGGCTTCGGCGAACGTGGCCTTGTTGGATTCCAGGGATTCACCTGCCGGGCGGCGTTCCCGGTGCTCCTTCATGAAATCAGCCAGGCGCGCCTCGGCAACGGAGAAGCTCGAAGTTTTGAGAGACTTCCAGAATTCTTTGCCATCCGCGAAAGCTCTGGCATAGTAACGGCCCGACTTATGGCGAACCAGATTTTGAAGCCTTGTCTTTTTCCACGTTTTCACGGTTTTGCGTCCAGTCACGCGCTGACCGTAGAATTTTGCCGTAGAAAAGTCAATTCCCCAGAAATCGAAGGTTTGCAAGTAGTTGGAAATCATTAACTTGGGCCTATAGCTCAGCGGTTAGAGCAGGGGACTCATAATCCCTTGGTCCTCGGTTCGAATCCGAGTGGGCCCACTTCTTAATGCATTTATTACCAACGACTTACGGCACGCGCAAGAAAGGCAACCGCAAGGCTATAAAAAACCGAAAATGCTCGCTTCCTGAGTAAATTTTGGCACCAGACTGGCACCAAAACCTTAAGGAAAGCTCTTCGATTCAAAAGGGCGAAACAGCTGGCGAGGTAGATCGGTGCCGATTTGGGGTGGTCGCCGTTCAAACGGGCGCAGCCATTGCGCTTTTTCACCACTTCGCTAAAGGCAACGCGACAGGAAGCGCGCTCCAGGATCGTCTCTCCGGCAACAGCGTGTTTGCCCGCGACCCGGATTCCATGATCACAATGACCAGGCACAAGGAGGCCGACGCCTACGTGCTCGAAAGCACTTTGCGGAATCTCAAGAACCAACCGCCGTTCGTCGTGAAATGGGAATTCCCGCTCATTCGGAAGATCTGACGGATTTATGACCGCCCAGGCGGTTTGTCCAACTGTTGAAGGCATGCCTCAACATGCGACGCCAAGCTTTTGCTCAATAAGCCGACGACGGGGTGGGCGATCCCCTCGTTTTCAATCGAACTGGCAACGGGAACAACCACTGCGGCGATCTGCTCTGCTGCCGCATTGATCCGCTCGCCGATCTTTCCGGCGGGCAGTTTTAATTCCCGTGCCAGCTTTTCCCAGTCTCCACGGCGGATATCATGGATGCGGTAATGGGATCCGACTTTCATGGCCAGCTTCGCCTTCCTCGGCTGAACCAGCTGCGGATAGGGAATCGCGCTAGTGTAGTGTCTCACAAACAGAGTTCACTTTAGTTGCAGGTGGCAATAGGATGGGAGGCA
>JBAXQF010000163.1:0-3111 GCA_037131875.1 Verrucomicrobiota bacterium | reverse complement strand
CACCAGCCTTCGGCGCTCCCAAGCCACTGGCCACATTTTTTTGTAAATTGCTCTAATTATTGACGTAACCGAAAGCGGCGCTTTCCGTTTCCCTCTGGCGAAAACATTGTTTAACGATTTAAGCAAAAGAGGCCGTTTGAGGGCCGCTTAGTGTCACCTATCTGTCACCGCCGCTTGGCGATTGACTCTCTGAAACTTCTGTAAGTTACTGATTATCAAAATGGTGCACCCCCTGGGACTCGAACCCAGAACCTAGTGATTAAGAGTCACGTGCTCTACCAATTGAGCTAGGGATGCCTTTGAATCGGGGGTGCAAAAGATGTCTGGAAAACCTGCTTTTGTCAACGGCTTCGGCAAAGTTTTTTCTCCGCCTCTGAAATTTGGCGCGTCGGTGGGAAAAAAATCGAAAAAGTGCAAAAACGCTTGCAAAATGCTGCCGGGAGCGTAGAAATACGCCTCCCGTTTCTTCAAACGTGAATCGAGCGTAGCTCAGTGGTAGAGCGATCGGCTGTTAACCGATTGGTCGGAGGTTCGAATCCTCCCGCTCGAGCCAGTTTTTCGGACTCCTGAAACTGGGGTCTACATCAAAGTTTGGGGTCCGCAAAAAGCCCGGCGTGGCATTGCCAAGTCGCACTTCGTCCGCCGTGCCTCGCGTTCAACCGTTCATTAGGCGGGACTGAACACCTAAGAGATTATACCACGCAAAGCTGCTGGGTTTTTCTCAAAAGCTCACTTATCCGAGGCTTTTTCAATTTGGGCGAGGAGCTCTTCCTTGCTGGGGCCGGTGGCGCGGGTGACAAAGAAAGCGGTAACCGCATTGGCGATGACGAGGCGTTCTTTGAGCGGAAGATCTCCGAGGGATGCGCAGATGTAGCCGCCATTGAAGGCGTCTCCAGCGCCTGCCAGGCGGACGACATCTGTCTGGCGATCTTGGATGGCGAATGCTTCACCTTCAGTAGCGCTGGATGCAGCTGCAAACTCCGGTGTGTGGACAACCAGTTCGTCGAATCCGATCTTTTCACGGGCGGCAGTCAGCGCGGCGGCGATCGCCGTCGGCGTCTCCTCCGGACGTTCGACTCCCACCCTCGAAAGCAATTCCAGCACTTCATGTTCGTTCATGCTGAATGTCATGGGGATCTTGCTGTTGAAGCATTGGATCAGTTCCAGGCTTTTGATAAAAGATTCGCTGGATTTTTTCTTGATGTCGGCGAAGTCGAAGAACATGCGGCGGGGCGGCGTGATGTTTTCATACTGTCCCATGAAGCCCTGGAAGAGATTGTCGAAGTCTGCCGTAAGCGACCAATAGCCCAGTCCCAAAATATCAACCCCGGAGAACATTTCTTTGAGCTTCTCTTCGCCGAAATGTTTTTTGAAGTCTTCCCAAGTCAGGCTGGAGACGGCCTCCAGGTTGCTCATCAAAATTTTTCCATCACCGAATTCCAAGGCAATCGTCAACGCGGGATCGCCGAGGGAAGCCAGATCGCAAATGTCTTTGAACTGCTCGTAAGCCGGGTCGATGCTCTGGCTGCCGTAAAGGCCGGGCAGGAGAGGATTAAGGCCCAGGCATGCGGCCACTCGCCCCGTGTTGATGCCGAACCCGCCCTCGCAACGGCGTTTCGGTACGAGCTCAAGGCCGACACCGCCGTCTGCGCGCGCGACGATCAGTTCACCGAATTGCCTGAGTTTTTTCATCGGGGTGAACTCAGTCTGACTTTTCCTGACTTCTACAATCTCGTAGGTTTCATCCACGAAGCCGTCGCAGCCGAGAAGGATTTTGCCGCGAAGGTTGTGGAGGAAGTCGGCGTATATTTTCATGCTGGTGCTCATTTGGGGGATTGGTCGGGTGGTTGGTTAATTATTGGATGAATGTGGTATCAACGGCGTGATCGATGTGCGCTCCGCTTACAGCCTGGAGGCGGATGCCGGTGGCTGTGCGCTGGATGGCGCTGACTGAATCGAAGCCTTCCGGGAGAGGAGCGACGCCCATGATGTAGGGGATGCGGATGCTTTTTCTCCGTCCGAGGGTGATCGCTGTGGGAATGCCTTTTTCCCGCCACGGATTGTTTGCCAGCGATGCGGCAAGACCGAGGTGGAAATAGGCGGTGACATCCTCAACGCCGAGCACGCCGCGATGGCGTCCGCTCCAGGGGGCGTAATGGCGTCCGCCATTGGAATGCCACAGCACGGTGGACGCGAGATGTGCGGGATTCTTCAGGGAGAACCATACGAAATTTTTCTTCGGAAAAACGACGGCGGCCCAAGCGAAATCATCAGCATCTTTGTGGTGCAGCATGACGAGATCCTCGAAGCCTTCGCGGGCCGGGTAGCGGGTGAGATCTGCCTTCCCGTTATCTGCCATTGGCACGCAGTCGAGCCGCCGGAACCATGCGCCTTGCTTGAGCGAGCAGTAGCCGCCCTTGGCTGGGCTTTCAAACGGGGCCGGGAGGACCTGCGCGAGCCGGAGTTTGCTCGTGGAAATGTGGCCCGGGCCGTTGCGGGTGAAGTCGAGCATGGCGTGATGTCCGAGACACATCCCGCCCTGGAAACCCTCCAGAAGATGGGTCTGGTAAAGGTTGGTCTCGCCGACGCGACCTTCGATGATCTTGGTGATTGTTCCGGGTCGGACGCGTGTCTGCAGCGTGGCGACCAGGCGTCCGGGCTCGGCGGGATGCACTTTCCATGTAGCATTGGCGGGCTCGCCGTGGGGCGGATGCGCCTCACCCCGCCACGCGGGTCCGTCGCCGAATGGGGCGCAGAAGAAATCTCCCCGCAACACGCGCAGCAGGGGGATGAGTTTTTTCGCATCCGTTTCGCCGCACCACGGGGCGGTGGAGAAGGGTTCCACAGTCTGTCGCCCGATGCGAAATTTTACTTGGCTGAGATGGCCACCAACGGGAGTGATGTCAAAGGAGACTTTCATGGGAGGAGCGGATTATTTTGCCAATGGATTCTCCTGAGTGAGGCAGGTTAGGTCAATATCAATCCCACCCTGACACGCTATTTTCAAAAGAGCGGTTAAGGAGAGAACTCGTCTCAAATGCGGTGTGCAAGGGGAGCACGGTCTTCGGGTTGCTGCCGTAGCGACTGGCCAGAAATCTCAGGCTCTCTTGA
>JBAXQF010000162.1:0-3135 GCA_037131875.1 Verrucomicrobiota bacterium | reverse complement strand
CCTTCGCCGCCCCAAGACGCGGCTATAGTTTTTGGTAAATTGCTCTAGCCGGGAGGGGGTACAGTTCTCCAAAATAGGTGAGTTCCTGAGTTCCAGATTCTCTGTCTGCCTCAAATTGAAATGCGTTTGCCCTGATTTGACCCTCCCCCGCACTTGTATTGATGCCGGGCCTGCGTAAAATGGCCCTTTACGCTCCATGAATCCCGGCATCCAACACATCCACTTCCTCGGCATCTGCGGCACCGCCATGGGCGCCGTCGCCGCCGCCCTCCAAGAACGCGGCTTCACCGTCACCGGCTCGGACGAAAATGTCTACCCCCCGATGTCCACCTTCCTGGAGCAAAAAGGGGTCAAGCTCACCGCCGGATACCGCGCGGAGAACCTCCCGGCCCAGGCGCAGTTGATTGTCATCGGCAACGCCATGAAACGGGGCAACCCGGAGGTGGAAGCCGTCCTCAACCGGAAACTCTACTACCTTTCCCTGCCGGAGACCCTCAAAGAGTTCTTCCTGCGAGGCCGCCACAACCTCGTCGTCACCGGCACCCACGGCAAAACCACCACCACCTCCCTGCTCGCGTGGATTCTCGAAAGCGCGGGGCTCGATCCAAGCTATTTGATCGGCGGCATTCCCAAGAACCTCGGCCAGGGAGCGCGTTTCCGGGATTCCAAATACGTCGTCCTCGAAGGCGACGAATACGACACGGCGTTCTTCGACAAGCGGAGCAAATTCGTCCACTACATGCCCGAGCTGGTCATCGTGAACAACATCGAGTTCGACCACGCAGACATCTTCAACAACCTCGACGAGATCAAACTGAGCTTCCGCCGGATGCTCAACATCGTCCCCGGCAACGGCATGGTGCTGCTCAATGCCGACGACCCCAACTGCCTCGACGCCGCCAGCACCTGCCCCGCGCCCGTCGTGGAAGTCGGCTTCTCGCCCAACGCCGCCAACCGGATCACCGACGTGGCCTACCACGCGGGCGGCAGCGCATTCACCCTCTTTGACACCCGCTTCAGCCTCCCGCTGGTGGGCGAATACAACGTGCGCAACGCCGCCATGGCCGCATCTGCCGCCCGCTTCTACGGCGTGCCGCTGGCGACCATCCGGCAATCCCTCGCCAGCTTTGAGGGCGTCATGCGCCGCCAGGAAATGCGCGGCGAAGTGCGTGGCATCAAAGTGATCGACGACTTTGGCCACCATCCCACCGCCATCCGCCAGACCCTCTGCGGCCTGCGCCACCAATACCCCGGCGCGCGCCTCTGGGCAGTGTTTGAGCCCCGCTCCAACACCACCCGGCGAGCCGTCTTCCAGCAGGCGCTTCCCGCCGCCTTCGAGCAGGCCGACGGCGTCCTCTTTGCAAAAGTGGCGCGCCTGGAGCAGATCCCCGAAGCCGAGCGGCTCAACCCCGAACAGGTCATCGCCGACATCGCCGCCACCGGCAAACCCGCCTACTACGAGCCGGGAGTGAACGAAATCATCGCGCGCCTCAAGCCGCTGGTGCAAAGCGGCGACGTGATCGTGGTCTTCAGCAACGGCGGGTTTGACGGAATCCACGCGCGACTGCTTGCGGAATTGTAGAGCAGTTCAAAGAATTTGCTCTGCGAAGAGGGGCGGTGGATCGGCCGCTCCGCGGGCGATTCTTCAATGCCCATCGAGCGCAGCGAGCTGATTTTGCTGGCAACGCCTCGTCCCGGAATCGCGCGCGGAGCGCACGATCCACCCTCTGTGTTTCGGAAAAATCTTTCCGCAAAAACCCCTGTTTCAGAGTGGTGCACCCGGCGGGGGTCGAACCCACAACCTTTGGCTTCGGAGGCCAACGCTCTATCCAATTGAGCTACGAGTGCGTGTGTGCGGCTGCGAATTTTGGAAGCGCGAGCCACTTTAGGACTCGCCTCATGGTTTCGCAAGCGGCGGAATGTCTTTCTTAGGCTCTTGCCGCCTGAATGGCAAGCGCAAGCGTGCGAAAATCTTTTCTGGGGCTTTCCCTGAACGCACCATCCCGCTGCATTAACGCTTTGACCTCCGAGGACTCGCTTCCTCACAATCCCTTCCATGCACCATTCCAAAATTCGCATCGGGATCGTCGGCGCTGGAGGCATTGTTTTGCAACGACACCTTCCCGCGCTGCTCGCCATGCCGGAGGTGGAGATTGTGGCGGTCTCGAATTCCACCTACGCCAGTTCCGAGCGGTTCTGCCGCAAACACCTTCCGCATGCCACGCCGCTGAAAAACTGGGCGGAACTGGTCTCGCTGCGCGAGTTGGATGTGGTCTGGATCGGCACGCCTCCCTACATGCATGCGCCGGTTTCCATCTCGGCCCTGGAGGCCGGGCGCCACGTCTTCTGCCAGGCGCGCATGGCGATGAATCTGCAGGAAGCCAGGGAAATGCAAGCCACCGCGCGCAAACGCCCGCATCTGGTGACCATGCTCTGCCCGCCGCCGCATGGCATGCGCGGAGATGCGTTCCTGCGCAGGCTGTTGCGGGATCAGGTCATCGGACGTCCCCACCAGATCCGCTTGCAGAGTTTCTCGTCTGCCTTTCTCGATGCCGCCGCTCCCGCACATTGGCGGCAGAGGATCGAGATGGGCGGCGTGAATGTGCTCACGCTCGGGATTTATGTGGAGGTGCTCCAGCGTTGGCTGGGGCCGATCCGCGCCGTGACCGCGCGCGCAAAAGTCGTGCACCGCAGGCGGGACCACTACGAAGTGCAGGTGCCGGACATGGTGACGGTTCTCGCCGAGTTTGAAAACGGCGCCGAGGGGGTGCTGGAGTTCAGCGGGGTTGCGGCGTTCGCGCCCGGGGATCGGTTGGAGGTTTATGGCGATTGCGGTACGCTACAGTATGATTTCAACACGGACACCGTCACCGCTGGACGTGTGGGAGATCGCGCGGCTCAGACGCTCGAAATACCCGCGGGGCTGGAACGCGAGTGGACCGTGGAAAAGGATTTCATTGCGGCGGTGAAGGCTCCGTCGGGGCCGCGTCCGCACCCCACTTTTGACGAGGGGGTGGCTTACATGCGCGTCGTCCAGGCGGTGGCGGATTCCCTCGCCGGGCAACGGCGCGTGGAGATTGCGCTCTAGAGCAATTTACCAAAAACTATAGCCGCGTCTTGGGGCGGCGAAGGCCG
>JBAXQF010000161.1:0-3150 GCA_037131875.1 Verrucomicrobiota bacterium | reverse complement strand
GCAACGGCCTTCGCCGCCCCAAGACACGGCTATAGTTTTTGGTAAATTGCTCTAGCCGGCTCCTCCTGCTTTGCCACCAGCTTCAGCTGGTGGTTCCCCTGCCGCCCAACAACCCAGCCGGCTTCAGCCGGGCTTCTCCTGTTCACAAGAACAGCCCGGCAGAAGATCATTGCCGGGGCACGTCGCCTAACAACTTGCCGCGGCCAACCACCGTTGGCGCTTTCAGCGCGTAAAAACGCTCACCTCGCCGCCGGAGACAATCCGCGTTGTCCCCTCTTCACAGCGCACCCGCAGGCTGCCGTCGGCTTCCAACCCTTCGGCGGTGGCTTCGTAGGTTTCCTGCGGGGCGTGAACGGTGATCCGCCGGCCCACCAGAAAGCTCCGCGCCTCGGCTTCGGCGACGACGGAGGCGAAATCGGTTTCCAGCGCGGGGTAAAGCGCATCGAGTGCGCGTAACAACGCCGCCGCCACGGCGTGCCGATCCAGCGGCGCGCTCCCCTCCCCTGCGGCTTCCCGCAATGAGGTGGCTTTGGCGAGGAGTTCCTCCGGGAAATCCTCGCGCGTCTGGTTGACGTTTACGCCGATGCCGACCACGGCGTATCCGCCCGGCCCGGCCACACTTTCGCAGAGGATGCCGACCGCTTTTTTGCCACCAAGGTAAATGTCGTTGGGCCATTTAACGGCGGCGCAACAGCCGGGCAGCGCCTCCTCCAGCCCGCGTGCGATGCCGACCGCCGCCCAGGTGGTCAGCCGCGACCAATCCGCCAGCGCAAAAGCGGGCCGCAGCAGCAGCGAAAACCAGAGGCCTTTCTGCGCCGCCGACTCCCATTTGCGCCCCAAGCGCCCGCGCCCCGCCGTCTGGCGTTCGGCAAAAATGACCAGCCCGTCTGCCACTCCAGCACGCCCGAGTTGGGCTGCCACGTCATTGGTGGAGCCGGTCTCCTCCAACACCACAATTTCGCGGCCAATCCGGCGCGACGCTGGCAGCAGAGCTTGGATGGCTTCGGCGTTGAGCGATGAGGTTGCGCTCATACCGTTTCCGGAAGCGGTTTTTTCTGATATACAATAAATCTCATTTTATCGTTCCCGCTGTAGATCAAGCGAGAAATCGAGCGCCGGGGCGGAGTGCGTGAGCGCGCCCACGGAAATGAAATCCACCCCGGTGGCGGCAATGGCGGCCACGGTTTGCAGGTTCACGCCGCCGCTGGCTTCAAACTCCACGCGGCCCGCCCCCAACGCCACGCATTCGCGCATCTGGTCGAGCGTCATGTTGTCTAAAAGAATGACCGCCACGCCTTCCAGCGTGAGGAATCCGCGCACCTGCTCCACGGTGTCCGCCTCCAATTCCACCCGCACGCCGGGCCGTTCCGCCGCGAGCCGGGCGATGGCGCCGCGCAGGAAATCGAGGTCGTCGCGCGCGGCAAGGTGATTGTCCTTCACTATCACCATGTCGTAGAGGCCAAAGCGGTGGTTGGTGCCGCCCCCGGCTTTCACCGCCGCTTTTTCCAGCACGCGCAGGCCGGGTGTGGTTTTGCGGGTGTCGAGAATACGGGCGCGCGCTCCCGGCACCGCTGCCACGGCATCCACAAAGCGTCGGGTGAGCGTCGCCACGCCGGAAAGCTGCTGGAGAAAATTCAGCGCCACGCGTTCGGCGGTCAAAATGGAGCGCACCGCCCCGGCAATGGCGAGCACCGGCATGCCGGGCGTCACACTGGTGCCGGAGGGTTGCAAAAGCTGCACCTCCAGCGCGGGATCGACCTGCCGGAACACCTCGGCGGCCACCTCCACCCCGGCGGCAACCCCGGTCTCCTTGGCGAGAATCCGGGCATGGCCGGTCTGCGAGGGATCGACAAAATAAGCGCACGTCACGTCTCCGGGGCCGATGTCCTCGGCCAGGGCGGAACGGATCGCTTGGTCAGCGGAAGAAAAAGAAGTTGGCACCCTTTAGTGCCTAAATCGGAAAAAGCGGAATCGCAATCTCAGAAGCTGTCTAAAAATGAGAAATCCCACCCGCAGAACCCACCGAAAGTCAGCCGTTATCCCCTTTGGGGCTCTGCAAAGTGCGCTTCGCGATTACGAAGCTGCTACGCAGCAGGGCAGTCCCAAGTGCAACTTGGGAACGAGTTAAAAAAACAGATTCGGGCCGCGCACGGTAAAAACAAACCCCTTTATTTAAAAACCCGCGCACGGCCCGAATCATCCCCTCAACGTAAAGTCAGACAGGGAGGCGGGGGGATCGTTCAAAGAATTTTTGGAAAAATGCGGAAAAATTGAAGTTCCCCCATGCTCAGGGGTTCCCGGAGAGGATGTTAGAGCAAAACAGGACACGGATTTTGCTTTTCTTGCACCAGAATCCGGCTACTGTGCGGATTCGTCAGCAGTGTTGGGGCAGGGGAGTTTGCGATTGAGTTAATCAGTGGCGACTTGAGACCGATGACCGGGAACCGTCACCAAAGTGCTTGGCAGTTATCAGTATGAACAACAAACTTTACGTGGGGAACCTTCCCTTTAACGTAACGGAACCCGATCTGCAGGACCTCTTTGGTCAAGCTGGCACCGTCAGTGACGTGATGCTGGTGCAGGACAAATTCACGGGCAAAAGCCGTGGATTTGCATTTGTCACGATGAGCAGCGAAGGCGAAGCCCAGAACGCGATTGAGCAGTTCCACGGCAAAGCCCTCGAAGGCCGTCCTCTCACCGTAAACATCGCGCGTCCTCGTGAAGAGCGCAGTGGCGGCGGTGGTGGCGGCGGCGGACGCTCGTTTGAGCGTCGCGGCGGCGGCGGTGGTGGCGGTTACGGCGGCGGCGGAGAACGCCGTGGCGGTGGCCGTGATCGCGGCGACCGTGGCGACCGCGGTGGTCGCTACTAAGAAACTCCCAGAAAAAGAGTTTTTACGCCGGTGGCGTTGTTTCAAACAGCGGCACCGGCGTTCTTTTTTGCACCACAGAGGGACACGATGCGCCATAAAGGGGTCAAAGCGTTCTGGCCGGATGCGGTGATCCAAGACTGCGTGATCCACAAAGAGCGCAATATTCAAAGCCACCTGCGCAAGGGCGATCACGGCGAATGCTCGCGGCTGTTCAATCGGATGCGACTAGTATCCTGTAACGCGAATAGTTTCGCATTGAATAGTGGGCTGGATCAGGTAA
>JBAXQF010000160.1:0-3167 GCA_037131875.1 Verrucomicrobiota bacterium | reverse complement strand
GGCCCACGCCGCCCCGGCGAATAGGAAATTCTTTTTGAGAAACGCTCTAACCGCGGTGGATCGGCCGCTCCGCGGGCGATTTTCCAAAGCACATCGAGCGCAGCGAGCTGATTTTGCTTGCAACGCCCACCCCCGCAATCGCGCGCGGAGCGCACGATCCACTTTCTGCATTTCGGAAATCCTTTCCGAGAAATGCGCCTAACGCGCCAACCGGACGGGCTTCACCGTGTCGCTGTGAATCCAGCCTGCGGATTCATCCGGCAATCGCACTTGCAACCACGGGCCGCGTTCCAGCAGCAGCCGGACATGGCTGCCCATCGGCAACGTGGCCATTGCCTGAGAATTTTCAGCGGGCAGCGTCCGGGCTTGGGCAGCGTCCACGGTGACAATCCATGTCTCACCACGGCTGGCTTGCCAGCCCACAACCGCTCCGCTCCAAACCAACGCCATACCGCAAAACAGAGCGGGCAGAGTGGCGGCCCGGCGCTTCCACACCACCGGTGCAAGACTAAAGCAGAGGCCGAAAAACGCCGCCGAAGCAATCCACGCAGCCTCGTTGGCGGCGGGCCATGAGAGCGCCCGCCCATACCACGCAACCGCAGGCAGTTTCGATCCGGTTTCGCCGCGTAAAAAATTCAAATTCGCTTTCGCCTCGGGATGCCCCGGATCCAGCGCCAGAGCCCGTTCATAAGCCAGAAAAGCCGCGCTCTTGTCTCCCAGCCGGTAGGCCGTATTCCCAAGGTTGTAAAAAAGATGGGCGCTCCAGGGGCCGGATTGCACAATCGCCTCGTACCCCGAGCGCGCCCCTTGGAAATCCCCTTTGTCGTAGAGGGTGTTCGCCGCATCGAAATTCGCCGGGGCGGCAGCCAGCAAGTTCCCGCAAAACAACATCAAAACCGCAACATGGAGAATGAAACTACGCATGACTTTTTTCAAATTGCGCGAGAATTTGCAGCACCCGCTCGCGTTGATCGGGGTGGATGGATTCAGCGAACGCTCCCCCGGAAGCGCCGACACCCGCATACCGGAGTTCATCGTGAGCGGCAAACACGCGGCGTATGCCCTCGGCCGTTTCGCAGTCGAGCGGACGACTGGCGCACGCCGCTTCAGCATCGACAGTGGCAGGGTCGCAGTGCGTGTTTCCAAGCGCTGTTTCAAGTCGAATCGCCTGGATCGCTGCGCTGTAAAACGCTTCGGTCGGCGTCTTCTCCTGCCGCAGCACACGGAAAACCGCCGCCTTGGACTGGCGCAAGCTGGCCGCGCGCCGTGCCGCCCCGTCGCTCTGCCGCACCCGCCGCCACTGCCAGCCGCTCAGCGCCAGCAACGCCGTGAGGGCAAGAAGCTGCGCCAGCCAGAAATCGCGCGTGCGCCAGACGGGATCGAAGCGCCCCCCCCAGGAACCGGCATCAACGCGGATGTATTGAATATCATTTGGTTTGGGCGCGGGCGTCGCGGCAGGCGTCGCAGAGGGAGTCGCCGATGCAACCACCGGCGCAGGGGTGGAAACGGGCGCGCTTTCCACCACAAGCGCACCCCGATCTGCCGCCAGCGTTTCGTATTTTTCTGTGGAAGGATTAAAGAACGAAAACGTCACTGCGGGCAGTTCGGTTTGCGCGGTTTCGGGGATCGCCGCGATTTCAAAAGTCTTGACCCCGGAGATGCCCACTTCATCGTCGGCTTTGAACTTGCCGCTGGGCGGATAAATGCGCCAGCCCGGCTGTTCAGCAACAGCGGGGGCGTTCATGCGGTCGAAGCTCCCGACCCCTTTGACCACGGCGGTGAGCGTCACCGGATCACCCGCCCTCACCCGCAACGGCGCGGCTTTGGTTTCCAGGGTGAACCGCCCGACAGCTCCCGAAAAATCCTTGGGTTTGCCCTCCAGCGGCAGCGGTTTGATCTCCAATTCCACCGTGTCTGGGCGAATCGTCACCTGCTGTTGCTGCTGGCCGAACGCACTGTTGAAAAATGGGTCGTTGAACATGTCCGCGAAACCATTCGGGAGCTGCGGACGCTGACTGCGTTTCTGCGGCAGCACCATGACCGCATTGACGTCCATTGCAGGCAGGATCAGCTTGCCTGCTTTGACCGGGGTAACCGCCGTTTTGAACACCACCAAATCATATTCCCGACCGTCCTTTGTGACTTTATTGATCGCAGGCTTGGGCATGGTCGCCACGGTAAAACCTCCGCCGCTGAGCGAGGGCATTTGATGGATGTCCCAACGAATTTGCGAGGCCACATAGACCCGCAGTTCCACGGGAACCGCCTCACCCACATAAGCCGTGGACTTCGGAACAACCCATTCCGAAAAAGCGAATTTATGCTCCTGCGCTCCCTCGTTTCCGCCGCCGGGCGCATTGGAAACCGTGAGCGTGAGCGACTGCGTGGCGAGCTTTTTGCCACCCGCGTCGATGGAAAGCGCCGGGATCGTGAACGTTCCCTCCTTTTGCGGCAGCACCGTGTAGGTGTGTTTGATGCTGCGGCTCACATCGAAATTATTCATCTGAACCTGCGTAGACGCGCCATTGTATTGGATAGAAAGCCCCTCCACGCGCACCTGTGGAGCCGCCGCTTTCTGGGTTCCCTGAACGGTGAGGCAAAGCTCCACCGGCTCGCCCACGGCAGTCGTCGCGCTGGAAAGCGTGGCGGAAACAGAAACGTCCTCGGCCCGGGCCAAGCCCGTCCACACAAACAGGGCCAGAAGCAGAAAAATCATTCTCACGCAAAGACGCAAAGGCGCAAAGGGGTTGGGCGACGCTGCCTTTTCTTTGCGTCTTTGCGTCTTTGCGTGAAACTCTTCTGGATTTGTATTCATCACCAATCTTTTAAGACAGGAGCCTTGCTCTTTTGTTCATGTTTGAAGGGTTGCCCGTCTTCCCCTTTGAGCGAATCGAGAACAGCGCGCGCCTGGCTGGGGGACATTTCGCCCGGCTTCACGGGAACCTCCGCTTCGGCCTGTTCTTCTGGTTTCGCATCGGACTGAGATTCGTTCGCTTTGATCTCCCCGGAAAGTTTTTTTTCGTCCGTCGGCGACGGCGCTGCTTGCTGATCCTTCGATTGCTGATCTTTCGACTGCTGATCCTTCGATTGTTGATCCTTCGATTGTTGATCCTTCGACTCTTGATCCTTCGACTCTTGATCCTTCGACTGCTGATCCTTCGACTGCT
>JBAXQF010000159.1:0-3280 GCA_037131875.1 Verrucomicrobiota bacterium | reverse complement strand
GTCGGCTTTGGCGTGGGCGAAGGAGTCGGTTCCGGGGTGGCCGTAGGCGTTGCGGTGGGGGAGGGGATCGCCGAGGGGGACGGCGTGGGCAGCACGATCTCACTGGCCGCTTCGGTGGGGGCCGGTGGGGGTGGGGCGACTTTCTCCTGGGACGGTTTGGGCGTGGGTTCGGGGGTTGGTTCTTCCTGTTTTACCGCCGCTTCCTCTCCGGAAGCTCCGGCGGGAGGCGAACCGCCGTCGAGCCACGTAGGGGTCTCAACAGTTTTTTTTGCGCCGCCGGTGGCGAAAAACAGGCCCGCCAGCGCGAGCGCGTGAATTGCCGCGACGAGAAGGATGTTGCGCCGGAATTTCGATTCCCCGCTCATTGCATTAGCCCTCCGGGACGGTGCTCACCACCCCGACTTTGGTGATCCCAGCCTTCTTGATGGCGTCCATGAGTTCCACGAGTTTTTGCACGGAAAGCTCCTTGTGGGCGCGAATCACCACGGCGAGGCCGGGCTTGGCCTCCCGGAGCGCGACGAGCGTCGCCTCCACGGCGTCCGCCTCCACGGGCGCGTTGTTGATGGTGACGCGCGCGTCCTTGTCGATGGAGATGGTCTCCACCTGCGAGGGTTCCACCGCTCCCTCTGCCGCCTTGTTGGTGGGCAGCACCAGGTTGCTCGATTTTTCCATGAGCGGCGTGGTGATCATGAAGATGATCAGGAGCACGAACGCCAGGTCGAGCAGCGGCGTGACGTTCAGCTCGGAGAGCGTCGTCATCTGGTGGCGGTCGGAGAAGCGTTTCATAGCCGCCGGGCGGGTTCGCCGTGATCGACGTATTGGTGCTCGAACTCAGAGGAGAGTTCCGCCGCGAAGTTGTCCATCTGCACGATCAGTCCGCGGATGCTGGTGACCAGGAAATTGTAGCCAAACATGGCCGGGATGGCGACGAGCAGGCCGGTGACGGTGGTGATAAGCGCGGCAGAGACGCCCGGCGCCATGGCCGCGAGATTTGCGGAGCCGCTTTCCGCCACGCCGCCGAAGGTCTCCATGACACCCCAAACTGTGCCGAGCAGCCCCAGGAACGGCGCTCCGCTCACGGCGGTGGCGAGCAGGATCATCTGCCCTTCGAGCTTGAGCGCCGTTTCGCCCACCGCCCGCTCCATCGCCGTCGTCACCACGCGGGCCTGCGCGGGCGAGATGCGCGGGGAATCCTCCAGGCGGGCGCGAAAGGTCTCGTCCACCTCCTGCGAACCCAAAAGATGGAAGGTCAACTCCCGGCATCCGGCGCGATAGACCGCGTAGAGCGGGGAGCCGTCGAAGCGGAGCTGGGATTCATAGATGTGCAGGGGCCGCCGATGGCTGCGGAAGAGTTCGAGGAAGTGGGCGGACTGCTTTTTGGCAACCCCCACCATGCGCAGCTTGGTGATCATCACCGACCAGGAAAAAATGGAGGCGATAAAAAGGCAGAGCAGAATCGTTTTGCCAGGCAGAGTGGAATGTTCAAACGCGAAATAAAATCCGCCGCTGGCTAAAAATGGCGTGAAAAGTGGCATTTCTTCTGTGTCCGTAGTAAAGAACGTCCGCTGCACAAACGCAACCCTGCCTTCATGAAAAAATTACCCAGTCTTCTTCTTATTGCCGCGCTGCTCGCGTTTGCGCCCCTCCTGCGCGCCCAGCAACCGGTCGCCAACCCGTCTGCGAACCCTTACGACGTTCTCAGCCGCGTGCTGGTGCCCATTGCCAGCGTGTTCAGCCCGGAGGCCAAACAACACGCCCTTTCAGCCACGCTGGTGCTGGAAGCAATGACCGATCTGCCGCCCGAGTTGGTCGAAACCCGCGTGGAACTGCTGGTGCAACCGCCCGACCATGCGCTGCTGCGGGGATTCTACGGCGGCAAACTGGTGACGCTCTGCCGCGCGGGGGATGCGGTGTGGATTGCTCCCAACATCCTGCCCCCTGACGCCTTGGCAATGCCGCCCGTCGCCAGAAAAAAGAAAAAGAACCAGGAAGGGCTGGGGCAGATGGTGCTCCCCGTCCCGCCGCAGCAATTGGCGCTGCTGCCGGTGCTTTTGCAGGCGAAAGACGCCGGGGAAACGCAAGGGCTGCGCACGTTGGAGGTCAAGCTCATGACGGAACTTGCCCGCAGCCTCGGTGTGGAGGGCTGGAGCGCAAGGCTTTCCCTGAACGCCGCAGGTCAACCGGCGCGTTTGTCCCTCATTGGGCCTGGCTGGAGCTTCACCGCGCGCGTGGAACGCCTGGAATACGCGACAAGCCTGCCCGCTGCGACCTGGCAAGCCCCGGCCAACGCCCTCAACCTGGACGCGCAACAAATTCAGGCTTGGGCGGACGCAATCGGACGGCAGATGGCGGGCGCGCAGCAATAAGGTCATCTACCAGTTTACCGGAGAGAATGCGTCGGGCTTGCGTCCCAGCGGGACGCCGTGAGAGTAGCCCGGCGTTTTAACGCCGGGATGGAATGATAAAGGGTTTCGTCCCGGAGGGACGGCTGAAACATGCAACTCTTGCCCCATCAAACGTCCCTCCGGGACGAAGTTTTCTGGCACGTGAACCCGGCGTTAAAACGCCGGGCTACTTTCGGGTTGTCCCTATGGGACAATAAGACCGATGCAACCGGATGATTGATATACGGCAGCGGTAAGCTCCACCGCATCCGTGCCAACCGGTTCGGGCGAATCGTTGTTGAGGCCACTCCACGCATTGGCGCAGACTCTATGGTTCATCACATCGCGTTCTTTAAACTCAAACCGGAGGTCACCCCCGAGAAGTTGGAGACGATGATGCGCCAGACCCGGTCACGGCTGCTGAAAATCGGCGAGGTGCTGGCGCTCAAGTGCGGCAAAAATATTGATCCGCAGGGCGAGTGGGGGTTTTTCCTCGCCGTGGACGTGGAATCCGCCGAGAAGCTCGCCCTGTACCGTGAAAGCGGTATCCATCTGAAGTTTCTCCGGGACGTCATCCAGCCCAACACCTGCGAGCGCCTTGCGATGGACTACGAGATGGAGCCGGGCAAGGACGTCCGCTACTCGTAAGCTACAGCAGTTTTGCGGAAAGAATTTCCGAAATGCAAAAGGTGGATCGTGCGCTCCGCGCGCGATTCTGGAGTTGGGTCGGCGCAAACAAAATCAGCTCGCTGCGCTCGATGTGCTTTGGAAAATCGCGCGCGGAGCGCACGATCCACCTGGCCGATCTGCCATACAGCGGGGGTTGGGGATTCGGGAAATACTCTAGAGCGTTTTCCCTGAATGTCTTTACACATTCCGTGGCGGCGAGTGGCGTC
>JBAXQF010000158.1:0-3315 GCA_037131875.1 Verrucomicrobiota bacterium | reverse complement strand
GACGACAACCTCAGGGGCGACGACAACCTCAGGGGCGACGACAACCTCAGGGGCGACGACAACCTCAGGGGCGGCGACAACCTCGGGGACGGCACTCGTTTCTGGATTCGAGGGGGCCATTGCTTTTGGCACCAGTCGCGTGGTTTCAGAATCTCGGCTGGCGCGTTTGCGCAGGGCGACGTAGAAACCGCCCACGCGCCACACAATGGTCAGCGCAATCGCCCCCGCCAATCCGATCCAGCAGAATTGATGCACCAGCCAGGTATGGATTTCAGAGAGAATGGGGGCGCTCGAGATGCCCACTGCCACATAGAGGCTGCCATCGCTATCGGGCACCGGCATGTAGTAGTAGGTGCGCGGGATTTGGTCTGCCCCGGTGCTTTCGATGAAGCCGGTTCGCGCGTCCCCCTTGGTTTCCATCATCTCCCAGGAAAGCGCCTTGGTGCCCACCCACTGATCCACGTCGGGATGGCGGGCCAGATAAATGCCCTTGGAGTCTGTGATGAGCGCCACGCCGCTGCCGGGCAGATTCGCCTTGGCAAGGCAATTGCGCAGCATGTCGAGATCCAGCGAGGCAAAGACGATGCCCGGGGGAAGCACTCCGGGGCGGGCCGGGGCAAGGGAGATGCCGAGGC
The DNA here is from genome assembly GCA_037131875.1 of Verrucomicrobiota bacterium. Classification (GTDB taxonomy): domain Bacteria; phylum Verrucomicrobiota; class Verrucomicrobiia; order Chthoniobacterales; family Chthoniobacteraceae; genus UBA695. Next base: position 2,680 of record JBAXQF010000158.1, on the reverse strand, counting down.
ATACGCTCGGTTTGCCTCCATTCTCCCCGGCCACATACTCTCCGATGGCAAAGTCCCGTTTCTTTTGCAACCGGAGGACATAGGAGCGGTCTGCAAGGCGCGGGGTGCGGTCCAGCGGCAGGCCGCTGGCGATGACGGTGCCATCAAGCTGGGCCAGGCTGATGTTCAAATATGCGGAGGATTGCTTGAGCGTGTCTGCAAAGACCGCGCTCACGGCGGGCCCCTCCATCTTGTTCACCGTCTCATTGGAAACCAGCGACAGCAGCATTTTCTGGGCGCTATCCAGAGTGAGGCGCACCGCATCTGCATTCAGCTTGGCCAGCTGCACGGTTTGGTTTTGGAGTTCGCCCAGTTTCCGGTTGCGGTCCAAAAAAGCGCGAATGACGACCACTCCAGAGTATGCGAGCATGCCAAGCGTAACCAGCAGGATGAGCCGGAGACGGATGGTGGTGACGCTTGGGAGTGACATAGGGCAATCCATTCAAAGGGATTTTCAGACGGCCCAACTCTAGCAATGAGCGAGGGGGCTTGCAAGAACAAAATGAGGAAATCTGCGTATAAGGCAAAAGGCGAAATATACGTATTTATGCTCATTTTGTCGGGTTTTGCCGCCTTGTGAGTTCCTGCGCGGTGGATTGGCCGCTCCGCGGGCGATTCTTCAAAGCCCATTGAGGGTAGCGAGCGGATTTTGTTTGCGACGGCCCAGCCCCGGAATCGCGCGCGGAGCGCACGATCCACCTTCTCTGTTTCGGAAATTCTGAAACACGCTACGTAATGATCCCAGGAAAGAAATCGGGGGGTTGCCCTGATACCCACGGTTCCCCTTTTTTGGTTTGCTGGCTTGCGTCGGCAATTCCGGTCAAGGAAGACACCGGGCAAAGGACGGTCCGGAGGGATTGGTGACGCAAAGGCTGCGCAGTCGGCGGGGAGGGGAATCGCACGGAGGCGATTCTCCCTCCGCTCCTGTCTTGCGGATTGGCGCAGGCGCGCTATAACTGCAGGCGACATGCCTCCCATCGACAAAAAAATCCGCATCCGACTTGAGGATCTGGAGCACAAGCCGATCTCTGAAGAGGATTACCGCCAGAAGCTCAAAGAGCAGGAATTGAAGCTGCTGGGCCTGCAACGGCGGCTGGCCGAGTCCAAGATCAACGTGGTGGTTGTTTTTGAAGGCCCGGATGCCGCAGGCAAAGGGGGCGCCATCAAGCGGCTGGTGGAACGGCTCGACCCGCGGTTGGTGCGCGTCTATTCCATCATCAAGCCGACGGCGGAAGAATACCAGCACCACTACCTGTGGCGGTTCTGGAACAAACTGCCTTCCTATGGGCAGCTCGCCGTGTTCGACCGCTCTTGGTATGGCCGGGTTTTGGTGGAGCGCGTGGAGGGATTCGCCACCGAGGCGGAGTGGAAGCGCGCCTACCGCGAGATCAATGACTTTGAGCGCGCGCTCGCCGACGACCGCGCGTTGCTGGTGAAATTCTACCTCCACATCGACAAGGAAGAGCAGCTTGTAAGGTTCAACCGCCGCCAGTCCGACCCATACAAACACTGGAAGATCACCGACGAAGACTGGCGCAACCGGCGCAACTGGGATCAACATTGCGCCGCCGCCGAAGAGATGTTTGAGCGCACCTCCACAGAGCATGCGCCCTGGCATGTGATCCCCGCCAATTACAAATGGCACGCCCGGCTCAAGGTTGTCAAAACCGTGGCGGAAGGGGTGGAAAAAGCCCTCGCAAAATGTTCATGAACCGACTCGCCCTTGCGGTGTGCATCGCAGTCCTTTTCACGGGCTGCGAGCAGATGTTTCAGGACAAGGGCGAGCGCTATTTTGCGCAAGCAGAGAAAAAATACGCCCTTCAGGAATATCGCGAGGCCGTGCTGCTCTACGAGGCCTCACTGGATGGAACCGCCAAGACAGCGGAAATTCACTACAAGCTGGGGCTGATTTACGAGGAGAAGATCAATGTGCCCGTCAGCGCCATTCACCACTTCCAACGCTACCTGGAACTAGCCCCGAAAGGCGCCCACGCCCGCGAGGCGCAGAAGTTTCTCAAGGAAGACCAGTTCAAGCTCGCGGCCTCGTTGGGCAACGGCGCCACCGTCTCGCAGGAGGAAGCCAAGCGGATCAAGAACACCAACCTTGAGTTGCAGAAAAAAATCGTCGAACTCAAGGAGGAACTGGATGCCGCCCAGAAAGCGAAGGTCGCAGCGTCCAAAGCAACGGCAGGCGGCAAAGGAGGCGCTCCCGCAAAGCCCGAGCAGACCCAAAAGCCGCTCAAGCCCGACGTGCGCACCTACACCGTCCAACCCGGCGACACCTTCGCCTCCATCTCCCGCAAATTTTACAAAAACAACGCCGCGCGGTGGAAGGAAATCCAGAGCGCGAACTTCGGCAGCGTGGAAGGCACGGCAAAGCTCAAGCCGGGGATGGTGTTGATGGTGCCGTAGAGGGGGAACGAGTGGCCCCTATAACTAGTGTCCTGTCAGGTAAGTTAATGAAATAATTCCGAGTCCATTTTTCGCATTTTTCAAGGCGCGACCGAAAGGCAATATCTGAAGATATTGCCCGAGGAAGCAACGCTGAAAAATCGGAAAAGGGGCTGGAATTATGAAAGGAAATTGCCTGACAGGACACTAGAGCAGTTTCGATTTAATTTGTCGCATGCTCTTCGGCGGC
>JBAXQF010000157.1:0-3360 GCA_037131875.1 Verrucomicrobiota bacterium | reverse complement strand
GCCGTGATCGGCTCGATGTAGGTGCGCGAGGCGAACTCCGGGTCGGTCATGATGGTGGCCGGGTTGGAGTTCACCAGCACTACTTCATAGCCCTCCTCGGCGAGCGCCTTGCAGGCTTGCACGCCGGAATAGTCGAATTCGCAGCCCTGGCCGATGACGATGGGGCCGGAGCCGATGAGGAGGATCTTTTTGAGGTCGGTATTCTTAGGCATCGGGAAAAAACGTGCCCTGAATTAAGCCGGGAGTCCGGCCATTTATCAATCCCCTTCTTGCAGAAACCGCTTTTGATCTCGCGCAAAGGGGCAAAGGCGCAAAGTAGCACGCTGGTCGGCCACCACAAAAAGCCTTAAAAAAAGGCGGGCATCTTGCGGGGTTCTTGGCACAGTAAGGGGCATGCTACTGCGCGCCAGAACTGTTGTCCCCATGTCCGGGCCGCCTTTGGAAGACGGCGCGGTGGTGGTGCGTGAGGACGGGCGGATCGCGGCGGTGGGGCCGTTTTCAGAGGTGCGCCGGGATTTTCTGGGGGAACCTGTGCTGGACTTGGGCGAACAGGCGCTCCTGCCGGGGCTCATCAACGCCCATTGCCACCTGGACTACACGAGCCTGCGCCACGCCATCAACCCCCAGCGCTCGTTCACCGCGTGGATCATCCGCATCAACGCCCTCAAGCGCCAGATGACCGACGAGGATTACCTGGCCGCGATTGCCGAGGGCTTCGAGGAGCTCCGCGCATGGGGCACCACGACGGTCTGCAATCTGGAGGCCTTCCCCGAACTGCTCCCCAAGCTGCCGCCGCCGCCCATCCGGACGTGGTGGTTTCTGGAATTGATCGACATCCGCAGCCGCGTGCCCAGTGAGGCGTTGCTGGAGGGGGCGCTCGGGTTTTTCGAGGAGCACGAGGGCTGGCTGGGCGGGTTCGGGTTGAACCCCCACGCGCCCTACACGGCGTCGCCCGAGTTGTTCCGCCTCTGCCGCGAGTGTGGAGAGCGGTTTGGCATGCCGCTGACGACCCATATCGCCGAATCCGCCGAGGAAGAGGCGATGTTCCGGCGGGGCGAGGGGGAGATGTTCGCCTTTTTGCAAGGGCTCGGGCGGCGGATGGAGGATTGCGGAACGCGTTCCGCCTTTTCCCAAGCGGTCGCCAACGGGCTCATCGGCCCCGGCTGGCTGCTCGCCCACGCCAACGAACTGGACGCGGAGGATTTCTCGCTCCTCGCCGCCACGCCCGGCGATTGGCATGTGGTGCACTGCCCGCGCAGCCACGCTTTTTTCCGGCACCGGCCCTTCCCGTGGCGGCGCCTGGAGGAGGCAGGCGTGACCATCAGCCTCGGCACGGACAGCCTGGCCAGCAACGATTCGCTGAGCCTCTTTGCCGAGTTGCAGGCGGCACAAAAAGCCATTCCCGATTTGACTTCCGAAACGTTGGTAAGAACCGTAACGACCCACCCGGCGCGGGCCTTGCGAAAAAGCGGCGAACTCGGGGCGCTCCTCCCCGGAGCCCACGCTGACCTGATCGCACTCCCCTTCGCGGGGACGACTCCCGAGGTTTACGACGCAATCATTGCCAACCGGAGCCCAATCGAATGGATGATGTTGGATGGAAAAACCCTTTCCCCACCGCTCTCCTCCTCGCGGTCGCCCTCTTTTGGGGCGTCCCGCACCTAGACGCCAAGCCTGCCCCCAGCTCGAAAGCGGCCAAGCCACAGCGTTCGGTCAATCCCGCACCGGTGGCGCAGCAGCAGGTTTTCCCCGCGGTCAACGGCGTCCCCACGCTCGCCGCCGAGGGCGCCATCGTGGTCGATGCGCTCACGGGGGAAACGCTCTACGAAAAGAACCCCTACGCACAGCTCTACCCGGCCAGCACCACCAAAATCCTGACCGCGCTGCTGGTGATTGAAGAGGGGGATCTTGACCACGTGGTGGTGATCGCCCCGGAAGACACGCACGTGGAGCCGAGCGCCATCGGGTTCAAGCCGGGGGACCGCTTCACCCGGCGCGAGCTGCTCTACGCACTCATGCTCAAGAGCGCCAATGACGTGGCGCAGGCGCTCGCGCGGGACAACGCCGGGAGCATCGAGGCGTTTGCGGAGAAAATGACCCGCCGCGCCGCCGCCCTGGGGGCGTTGCAAAGCCATTTTGCCAATCCGCACGGGCTGCCGAACCCGGATCACTACACCACGCCGTATGATCTGGCGTTGATCGCCCGCGCCGCCATGCAGCAACCGGCCTTCCGGGAAATCGTCGGCACCGTCTCCTACCCGTGGACGACACCGCAGGGGGCGACGGTGTTGCTCAAAAACCACAACAAGCTGCTCTGGTGCCCGCCGTGGAAATTCGAGGGGTGCACGGGGCTCAAGACCGGCTACACCGCGAAAGCGCAGGGGGTGCTCGTCTCCTCCGCGCTGCGCAACCACCGGGAGGTGATCTCCGTGGTCATGCACGTGGACAAGGAGGGAAAATGGGTGGAAAGCAAAGCGCTGCTTGCCTACGGCCTCGCGCACCTGCCGGAGAACCCGCGGTTTGATTAGATCGGTTCAAGTTTTTCTGTAGCCGCGCTTTACGGTGGCACGGGCCGTTGCTCGGCCCTTCAAGCGCGGACATTACCGTTTAGCAATAATATCCGGTAAAAGCCGGATGTGTTTATGAGGGACAGGAGCGCTCCAGATTCCATTCTTCAATCTGTCGATTCTTTTTCGTGTTTGGTATTAGCTGTTGCAAAGTAAACGACGCTTTTGTTAAAAATTGCCCCATGGCGTGTCATACCCGGAAAAACTCCCCTCTTATGAAATCTTGTATTACGGCTTTCCTTCTTCTTGTTGCCACTATGTCGCCTTCGAGCGCCGAAGAAAAAGAAGGGGTGATGGTGGATGTTCAAAAAACCTCATTAGAACGGCACGATGGCGTTCGCCACAGCGCGGGCACCATGTCGATTGACCGACAAATGGCGCTGCGAATCCTCGTTCGTAACAATTCCATGAGGCCAGTGCCCGAAACAACGCTCAATTATGTGATGGTGATCGAAAGATGGAACCATGAAAACTCCCGCTTTCAGCGTTCCGAAGGCCAACTGAAGCTGGCGACGCTGGCCCCCTGTCTTTCCACGACGCTGGATGCGGGGAATGTTCATATCGGCGGCCACTTGCACGGCACCTCTGAACGGCATATGGATCATATCGTGGGATGGAAGGTATCGATTGTTCTGGACGGCAAAAGTCTGGATTTTATGAGCAACCCCAACTTCGAGGCCCTCAACAAGCGGGCAGACAGGTAGTAGCTGTTGCGCACCACCGGGCGAAAATTCCGCACGGCTAGAGCAATTTACCAAAAACTATAGCCGCGTCTTGGGGCGGCGAAGGCCGT
>JBAXQF010000156.1:0-3376 GCA_037131875.1 Verrucomicrobiota bacterium | reverse complement strand
CCGCCTCTATTTTACTCCCCGGTGTCTTTTTTCATTGAGCCAACACGTGGGGGCAAATATCTGCCTTGCGCGTGAAAGGTTCCCTTCAGCTTCCCCCTCTGCTATCCTTGGAGCCATGAAACGCATTGTGATTGTGGGGGGTGGGGCTGCCGGCTTTTTTGCCGCAATCGCTTGCGCGGAGGCGTGTGCCGGATCAGGCAAGCCTGCGGAGGTTCTGGTATTGGAACGCGGGCCTGATTTTTTGACCAAAGTCCGCCTCTCCGGCGGCGGACGCTGCAATGTGACCCATGCCTGCTTTGATTCCCGCGCCCTGGCGGCATTTTATCCGCGCGGCGGTCGCGCGTTGATCGGCCCATGCCAACGGTTTGGCCCCGCTGAGACCGTGGAGTGGTTCAAGGCGCGGGGCGTCGCGCTCAAGACGGAAGCCGATGGGCGGATGTTCCCCGTCACGGATAGCTCGGAAACCATCGTCGATTGTTTCCTGCGCAGTGCGCGGGCGGCGGGTGTGGTGCTGGAGACGCACTGCGGCGTGGAGGAGGCTTCCCGGCGATCCGGCGGCGGGTTCACCCTGCGGCTTTCCGATGGGCGCGCCCTCACCTGCGACCAGTTGCTGCTGGCAAGCGGCGGTTGCCGTTCTGGAGCGGTGCCGTCGCTGGCGGAAGCTCTCGGCCACACGCTGGAACCGCCAGTGCCCTCGCTCTTCACCTTGCGCGTGGAAACGCCTTGGCTGCGGGCGCTCTCGGGGGTTTCCGTCGAGTCCGCAGAAGTCTGCGTGCGGGGCACCAAACTGCGCGAGCGCGGCCCGATGCTGGCCACCCACTGGGGATTGAGTGGCCCGGCAATCCTGCGGCTTTCAGCCTGGGGCGCACGCATACTGCACGGGTTGGGCTATCGGTTTCCTTTGCACATCCACTGGCTGCCGCAGTTTTCGCAAGAGGAACTGGCCGCCGAGTTACAGGCGCGCGCGCACTCCCAACCGGCGGGCCTTGTCGTCAAAACGCCCATCCGCCCGCTGCCAAACCGGCTCTGGGAGCAATTGGTTCTCGCAGCGGGCGTCCCGCCGGAGACCCGCTGGGGCGCTTTTCCGCGCGCCGCCCTCCAGCGGTTGCTCACCCAACTCACGCGCACGGCATTCCAAGTCACCGGAAAAAGCCCCCACAAGGCGGAATTCGTCACCTGCGGCGGGGTGCGCTTGGGGGAGGTGGATTGCAAGACGATGCAAAGCCGGATCGCGCCCGGTCTGTATTTTGCGGGAGAACTCCTGGACATCGACGGGCTCACCGGCGGATTCAATTTTCAAGCCGCCTGGACGACGGGCTGGATTGCCGGGCGCGCCATGGCAGAAATGTGATGCTTGGATTGCGACAAAATCCGGCTATTATTAGCAAAAAATGAGCATGGCTAAAAATTTATTATCGCCTAAGTTCGATCGCATTCCACTGCCGCAGACCACCTGGGGCATGCGCCTTTTCAAAAACTCCTTTCTCCAATGAAACTTGATCCCAAAAATCTGCCCACCGGTCTGCGCCTGATGCAAGACCCCACCTTGAACAAAGGAACTGCCTTTAGCGAAGCCGAGCGGGACGCCCTGGGCTTGCGGGGCTTGGTGCCGCCGCACGTGCAAAGCATTGACGAGCAGGTGCAGCGCTTCCTGGGCACTTACAGGAAAAGAGCAACGGATTTGGAGCGCTACATCGACCTCGCCTCGTTGCAGGACCGCAACGAGACGCTCTATTACCACATCATCACCCGGTTCATCGAAGAAATGATGCCGCTGATCTACACGCCCACCGTCGGGCAGGCGTGTCTCCAGTTTGGGCAGATTTTCCGCCGTTCCCACGGCATGTACATCTCGCAGAAGGATCTGGGGCACGTCGCCGAGTTGCTCCACAACTGGCCGCGCCGGGACATCCGCGTCATTGTCGTGACCGATGGCGAACGCATTTTGGGCCTGGGCGACCTCGGCGCAAACGGCATGGGCATCCCCATCGGCAAGCTCGCCCTTTACACGGCGTGCGCAGGCATCCACCCCACGCAATGTCTGCCGGTGCTCATCGACGTCGGCACCAACAACCAATCCCTGCTGGACGACCCGCTGTACCTTGGGCTGCACCAGCGCCGCACCACGGGCGAGGTTTACGACGCGCTGGTGGAGGAATTCATCACCGCCGCCTCAGAGGCTTTTCCGCAGGCGCTGATCCAGTTCGAAGATTTCGCCAATCACAACGCCTTCCGCTTCCTGCACAAATACCGTACCCGGGTGTGCACCTTTAATGACGACATCCAGGGCACCGCTTCAGTCGCGCTGGCGGGCATTTATTCCGCGCTCCGCATCACCGGCAAGCCGCTTCGCGACCAGCGCCTGCTCTTTTTCGGCGCGGGCGAGGCGGGCACGGGCGTGGGCGAACTCATGGTCACGGCGCTGATGGCAGACGGTCTCAGCGAGGCGGAAGCCCGCAAGGTCTGCTGGTTTGTGGATTCCAAGGGGCTCGTCGTCAAGAGCCGCACGGATCTCAACGAGCACAAACAGCCGTTCGCCCAAGACCACGCGCCACTCAAGGATCCCCTGGACATCATTGCGGCCCTTCGGCCCACCGCGCTCATCGGCGCCTCCGGCCAACAGGGAACCTTCACGCAGCCGATCATCGAGGCCGTCACGCGGAGCGCCGGCAGGCCGATCATCTTCGCCCTTTCCAACCCGACCTCCAAGGCGGAATGCACCGCCGCTCAGGCTTATGAATGGAGCGGGGGCACGGCGGTCTTCGCCAGTGGAAGCCCCTTCGCCCCGGTGGAGTTCAACGGCAAATGGTTTGTACCCGGCCAAGGCAACAACGCGTACATTTTCCCCGGCGTGGGGCTTGGGATCATCGCATCGGGCAGCCGGTTGGTCACCGACGAGATGTTCCTGACGGCAGCGCACACGCTGGCCGACTTGGTGACGGAAAAGGACTTGGAGCAGGGGCGCATTTACCCCTCGATCAGCCAAATCCGCGACGTTTCTCTGGCCATCGCTGTCGCCGTGGCGCAGGTGGCCCAGCAGAGCGGTCTTGCGACAAAAGAAGCGCCTGCGGATGCGCAGAGCGCCATCAAGGAGTTGATGTATGTGCCGAACTACGCCTCGTTGATCTGACTTAGAGCAGTTTCGGGTTCATTTGGCGCAATGATCTGAGAGCGCCGTGGGTTGGTGCGGGGCTTTTTGAGCGCCGTGGCTGTATTTTGAATACTGCCCCTGAAAAACGGTTCGCACCTACGGTGCAAGTGAGCTCGAAATGCACCGCAACGGCCCACGCCGCCGAAGAGCATGCGACAAATTAAATCGAAACTAGAGCAATTTACCAAAAACTATAGCCGCGTCTTGGGGCGGCGAAGGCCGTTG
>JBAXQF010000155.1:0-3468 GCA_037131875.1 Verrucomicrobiota bacterium | reverse complement strand
CCTTCGGCGCTCCCAAGCCACTGGCCACATTTTTTTGTAAAATGCTCTAGTCCACCAACTCCAGCTTGCGCGAAAGCTTCATCTCCAGTTTGCGAACATTGTCGCGCACAACAAGCACAAGCGTGTATTCGCCCAACGGGTCAATGACCTCGAAACTCAGGGCTCCCCTGTCTCTGGCCAGACAAACCAACCCCGGCGCGGGAGGGACACCCTTCCATGCCACCCGCTGTTTGCTGGCCAGGCTGAGCGTGCCGTTGGGGCTGATCAGGTAGAGGTCGCAGGTGACATCGCTGCTGGTGTTGATTTTTCCACTGACCGGGGCAACCACGCTCTTGACTCCAGGGTTCGCCAAAAACAACGCCAAAAAGACTGGGATGTTGCGCTTGACTTTAATGGTGGGTTTCAGGCTGCGAATGGAACTGCCTTTGGCCCAAGTATAAAAGACCTGCTCATCGGTGGTCATCCAAAACTGGGCCGAAAACCCGTCCTTGGTCTCCAAGCCACCGATCTGGCTGATGACATCGGAAAGGGGCTGGGCTTGCATCTGCTCGGGATTCTCCTTAAGAAGTTTCAAGCTTTGGGCTGCATCTGGGCCGCCCCGGTTCAGGAGCTTGACGCCAGACACCAAGACCAAGGGCAGGGCCAGCAACGCCAGCAGTATAACGGCGATTCGGATCAGTAATTCTCTTTTCATGGGAAGAGGGGGAAATGCATTAGCCGCCCAAAGAATGCATCATCTTTTGGAGTTGGGAAAGTTTTTCCTTCCAGTCGGTTTCGCGCTTGCGGTGTTCTGCCACCACGGCGGCGGGTGCGTTCTGGACGAAGTTCTCGTTGGAGAGCTTTTTGCCCACGGTGGCGAGTTCCGCCTCCACCTTGGCGATTTCCTTTTGGATGCGCTCCTGTTCAGCGGAGGCATCCACCAAGCCCTCCAGTGGCAGGTACAGCTCGCCCAACGGCGTGAGCACGCGGGGTTCGCCGCGCGCCGGTTCATAATTCGCTTCGAGCGTGACGGTTTCCGCGTTGACGAGTCGGGCAAAGGTGGCGCTTTCTTCTTCGGCCCATTCGGGCTGAGGCTTGAGAAAGAGGCGCACTTTTTTGTTGGAAGGGATGCGCACTTCGGCGCGCAAATTGCGGGCAAGCCGGACGCTTTCATACACTGCCGCAACGCGCTGCGACGCGGTGGTGAGGCGCTCGCGTTCCAGCCCCGCAAGCAGGGTGGCGCTTTGCGGCCAGGCGACATACATGAGGTGCTCGCATCCGTGGTCCGGGGCCGTGAAGCCGAGGGTTGTCCAGAGTTCCGCCGCCAGGTGGGGCATGAAGGGCTGGAGCAGGCGCAGCATGTGCGAGAGGACAAAGTCCATCACGGCGAGCGCGGAATCCTTGGCCGCCGGGTCTTCGCTGAAGATTTCGCTCTTGGCCGCTTCCACGTAACCGTCACAATACTCGCTCCAGAAGAAGTCATACATCAACTGGGCGGCTTCGTTGAAGCGGTATTCGCCATAGGCAGCGTCGAGTTTGACGACGAGTTCCTGGAGTTTCGCCAGGATGTCCAGCGAGTAGCTGGAGAGCTTCAAGCCTTCGAGTTGCACCTCCGGCGCGCTCGGCCCGTGCATCTGGCGGAAGCGCGCGGCGTTCCAGAGTTTGTTGGCGAAGTTGCGCCCTTCTTCGATCTGCTTTTCATCAAACCGGATGTCCTGGCCCTGCGGCGCGATGCGCAGGAGGCCAAAGCGGATGCCGTCCGCGCCGTATTTGGCGATCAAGTCGAGCGGGTCGGGTGAATTGCCCAAGGATTTGGACATCTTGCGGCCCGACATATCCCGGATGAGACCGGTGAAGAAGACGTTGGCGAACGGTTTCTGGCCGGTGAATTCGTAGCCGGCCATGATCATCCGGGCGACCCAGAAGAAGATGATGTCCGGCCCGGTCACGAGATCCGTGGTCGGGTAGAACTTCCCGCGTGTGGCGTCGTCCATCGTCGCGAAGGGCCAGAGCCACGAGGAGAACCAGGTGTCGAGCACGTCCTCTTCCTGCGTCCAGTTTTCCGGGTCGGCGGGCGGCGCAGTGTCCACATGCACGCAGTCCGGGTTGTCCTTGCGGTACCAGACAGGAATCCGGTGGCCCCACCAAAGCTGGCGGCTGATGCACCAGTCCTGGATGTTCTGCATCCAGTGGTCATACACATGCGCCCAACGCTCCGGGCGGAACGCGACGGCGCCGCTCTTCACGGCTTCCAGGGATTCGGCGACTTTGGGATACTTGAGGAACCACTGTTCGCTCAGGCGCGGCTCGATGGGCACGTCGGCCCGTTCGGAATAGCCGACGTTGTTCTGGTAAGGCTCTTCCTTCACCAGCAGACCCATCTCGCGCAGTTTTTCCACGGCGGCTTTGCGGGCGGCGAAGCGATCCATCCCGGCGAACTCCGGCCCGGCCAGTTCGTTCATCGTCCCGTCCGGATGCAGCACGTCGAGGATTTCCAAATGATGGCGCTGGCCGATTTCAAAGTCCGCCTTGTCATGCGCGGGGGTGACTTTCAACACGCCGGTGCCGAAGGTCGGGTCGATGTGTTCGTCGCCGACGATCGGAATGCGCGCCCTCGGGAACGGCCTCCAGACATGGCTGCCGACGAGGTGCTTGTAGCGTTCGTCCGCCGGGTGCACCGCAATGGCGGTATCGCCCATCAGCGTTTCGGGCCGCGTGGTGGCGATCTCCAAAAACTCGCCGGGCCGGTCTGCCAACTCGTAGCGCATGTGGTAGAGCCAGCCGTTCTGGGCCTTCATGATCACCTCTTCGTCGGAGAGCGCCGTGAGCGAGACCGGGCACCAGTTCACCATCCGCTTGCCGCGGTAGATGAGCCCTTTTTTGTAAAGATCGACAAACACCGCCTGCACTTCGCGGGAGTAATCCGCGTCCATCGTGAAGCGTTCGCGGCTCCAGTCGCACGTGCAGCCCAGCTTCTTGAGTTGCTGGATGATGATGCCGCCGTGCTTCTCCTTCCACTCCCAAACGCGCTCCAGGAACGCCTCGCGGCCCAAGTCCCGGCGCGTCTTGTGCTCCTCCTTGCGCAGCTTGCGCTCCACCACCGTCTGCGTGGCGATGCCCGCGTGGTCGGTGCCGGGCAGCCAGAGGACTTCGTGCCCCAGCATCCGCGCGCGGCGAGCCAGCACGTCCTGGATCGTGTTGTTGAGCACGTGCCCGAGCGTCAACATGCCCGTGACGTTGGGCGGCGGGATGACAATGGAATAGGCGGGCTTCGCGGAGGCCGGATCGGGGGTGAAACACCCATCGGCCAGCCAGCGCGAATACCATTTTTCTTCAACCGCCTGCGGTTCGTATGCTTTCGAAATCTCTGACATGAAGTGCCAGATTTTCGGCGAAACTCCGCGCTTGGCAATCCCTTACTTGCGTCTTTTTGCTCCTAGAGCATTTTACAAAAAAATGTGGCCAGTGGCTTGGGAGCGCCGAAGGCTG
>JBAXQF010000154.1:0-3488 GCA_037131875.1 Verrucomicrobiota bacterium | reverse complement strand
GAGCTCGAAATGCACCGCAACGGCCCACGCCGCCGAAGAGCATGCGACAAATTAACCCGAAACTGCTCTAGCATCCGTTCTGATCAAAGTCCTTGGAGTCTCCTGCGTTATAGATGGAATTTGCCGTCTCTCATCTGTGCTGGCTGCGGTCTTCACTCCACTCTTTTTGGCCGCGAAAGGATTCACTTTAACCATGAGCGTCATCATGGGGTGTGCTTTACAAGGCATGACCATGCCAGAAGGCATTTTCTACATTATACTGGGTGTATTTTTGCTCCTAAAAACTGATTGGGTTGTCAAAAAAATCCTGAAAATCGAAGACACAAACCCGGATGCCTAACCGGTAGTGCATTCCCCGTTCCAAGCGTTTGCCCGCAACACCCCGTTGCCATTTTCGCCGGGTTTGCCTACACTCTGCGCCCACCTAACATGAATACCCTCACCGATCGCATCCAAGCCGCTGTGGCGGCGGGCCAACTTCTCGAGTCCAGCGCGCGCAACATCTGCCAGTTGCTCGCCCGCAGCAGTTCGCCGGTGTACGAGAAGAGCATCGCCGAGTTGGTGGATGCCGGGGCTTGGAGCGAGCTCAATGACCGCTTTTTCCGCACGCTCGCCTTCGGCACGGGCGGGTTGCGGGGCCGCACCATCGGCAAGGTTATCACCGCCGCCGAGCAAGGCACGCCGCAGGCGCTCGGTCGCCCGGAATTCCCCTGCGTGGGCACCAATGCGATGAATTCTTTCAACATCTCGCGCGCCACCCAGGGGCTGGTCGCCTATTTGAAGGAGTGGTTTGCCAAGGAGAATCTCCCGGGGCGGCCCAAGATCGCCATTGCGCATGACACGCGGCATTTCTCGCGCGATTTCGCCGAACTGACGGCCAAGGTGGCCAGCGAAAACGGGGCCGATGTCTGCCTCTTTGGCCTGCCGCGCTCCACGCCGGAGCTTTCCTTCGCCGTCCGCTTCACCAACGCCACGGCGGGCATCGTTCTCACCGCCAGCCACAACCCGCCGCACGACAACGGCTACAAGGTCTACTTCGCCGACGGCGGGCAGGTGGTGGAACCCCATGCGAGCGGCATCATCGGGAAGGTCAACGCCATCGAAAGCGACGTGTATGAGCCGGTGGCCCCCGAAGCGCGCGGCACAGTGGCGCACGTTGGCAAGGAGATCGACGACGCCTACATGGCGCGGCTGGAAACATTGGTGTTGGAGCCTGCGTTGATTGAGCAAGCGCGCGATCTGAAGATCGTTTTCACCCCCATCCACGGCACCGGCGGCGAGATTAGCTGCCCGATGCTCGCCCGCCTCGGCTTCCAGTTTTCCGTGGTGCCGGAGCAGGCCGGGTTCGACGGCCGGTTCCCGACGGTGAAAAGCCCCAACCCGGAGAACGCCGAGGCGCTCACGCTGGCGCTCAAGCTCGCCAACGAGCAGGGCGCGGATCTCGTGCTGGCCACCGACCCCGACTGCGACCGCATGGGCGCGGCGGTGCGCAATTCCAAGGGAGAGATGGAACTGATCACCGGCAACCAGATCGGCTCGCTCATGGCGTGGTACCGCGCCACGACGTTGATCCGCCAGGGGGTTCTCAACGCGAGCAACCTCAAAAATTGCGTCATTGTGAAGACTTTCGTCACCACGGATCTCCAAAAAGCCATCGCCCAAAAGCTTGGCATCCGCTGTGTGGAGACGCTCACCGGGTTCAAATACATCGGCGCGAAGCTTGGCAAATACGAACTCGCCCTTCCGGCGGACATCCGGGCCGTCTACCGCAGCCTTTCGGAAGCGGAGACCCGCGCGATGCGGCTCGCGCTTTCCCGCTACTACGTTTTTGGCGGCGAGGAGAGCTACGGTTACAGCGGAGCGGATTTCTGCCGCGACAAGGACGCCAACAGCGCCACGGTGATGTTCTGCGAGGTGGCCGCGTATGCCAAGTCGCGCGGGCTCACGCTCGACGTCCTGCTCGATGAAATTTACGCCGAATACGGCTACTACGCGGAACAAAGCGGCAACCTGACCTTTGAAGGGGCGGAAGGCGCGGCAAAGATCAAGCGTTTGGCCGATTCCTACGCGACCCAGCCACCCCAGACCCTCGACGGCGTGACCGTCACGGAAGCCATCAACTTCGCCACCCAGGAAATCTACGATGTGGAAGGCGACCTCATTCCCAAGGAAGCGATGCTGATCCTGGCGCTGGCCGATGGACGGCGCGTGGCCGTTCGCCCCTCGGGCACGGAGCCGAAGATCAAGTTCTACCTGTTCGGCCGCCGCGAACCCGCCGTGGGTCAGCCCTTCACGCGCGAAGAACTCGTTGGCATCAAAGCGGAGGTCAAAGCCTCGCTCGATCGCCTCTGGGTGGAGCTTCAAGCCGACGTGAACCGGCGGTTGGCGTAGGCAAAAGCGCGGATTTGGGCCGCACACGCGCTGCAACAAAGGGTGCACAGCCGCCAAATCCCGTGTGGAGGTATTAGGAGGAGCATTCTATTGATACGGAATGCGGTTTCCTTATGCTGTGCGATTTTTCTGCCTGCCAACCCCGGTTGGTGTCAGGCATCGTGCTTCTTGCCCCTCAACCTTGAACAGACCGGATTGAAATGCCCACCTCGATGCTAGGCGCATACCGTCACCAGCCGCGTGAATTTCTCGGCAACCGGTTTGTGTACGCCGTCATCAGCTCCCGCGCCCGGGGGCTGACGGTGGGCGTCAACATGAGCCCCAACCAGGCGTGCAATTACGCTTGTCCGTACTGCGAAGTTGTGCGGCGTCCGGAGATGGCGGAACAGAAGCTCGACCTGAAGGTGCTCACGCGGGAACTCATTCATGTGGTCGCCCTGGCCCAGTGCGGGCGCATCCACGAGCTGAAACCGTTTTCCGCCGCCCCCGTCGAGCTTCTTGCGCTCAAGGAAGTGGCGTTGAGTGGCGACGGCGAGCCGAGTTTGGTCGCCAACTTCGACGAGATCGTCAAGGAGGTGCTCGTCGTCCGGCACCTCCTCTCCCATTTCAAACTGGTGGTCATCACCAACGGCTCCGGGCTGCATCGCCCCACAGTCCAGCGTGGCATTGACCGGTTGGCTGCCGACGACGAGGTTTGGATCAAGCTGGACGCAGGCACCGAGGAGGGCATGCGGCGGATGAACGGCCCGGAGGCTTCCATGGAGGCGACCCTGCGCAACATCCTCACCATCGCCAAGCGTCGGCCCGTTGTCATCCAGAGTCTTTTCTGCACCTTGGAGGAGCAGGAGCCTGACGAAAAGGAAATCACCGCCTACGTGCAGCGGTTGGCGGAGCTCAAGGCTGCCGGGGCGAACATCTCCCTGGTGCAAGTCTATTCCGCATGCCGTCCCGCCGCCCGCCCGGGTTGCAAACACCTCCCGCTGGCCCAGCTCTCGCACATCGCGAGGCGCGTGCGCGAAGAGACCGGGCTCAACGCGGAAGTGTTTTAGAGCATTTTACAAAAAAATGTGGCCAGTGGCTTGGGAGCGCCGAAGGCT
>JBAXQF010000153.1:0-3499 GCA_037131875.1 Verrucomicrobiota bacterium | reverse complement strand
ACCCACGGCGCTCTCAGATCATTGCGCCAAATGAACCCGAAACTGCTCTAATGAAAGCGCTGGTGCCGCGACACAAACCGATCACAGATATCTAGGCGGGGATGCCCCCGCGGGGCCACTCTCCCGCTACGCTTCCTCCAACAAATCCAATCCATCAAATTACCATGCAAACCTGTTTATCCACCAGTCCCGAAGCCTTTTCGCGCATGACCAACTGGTTAGAGCATCTCTCAAAAAGAATTTCCGATTCGCCGGGGCGGGGCGGGCCGTCACGCTGCGTTGCAAGTTCGGGCAGTATGGAAATCAGCGGTTGCCTAGGCTGAGGCGCTGCTGTTGCCGCTCAATTTGGCCCACCCGAAACCGTAAGCTGAAACAAAGGCAAAGCAAACCAATGGCACCATAAAACTCAGCGCGATACCTGACTTGTCGGCTATGAATCCCATAAGCTTTGGCAACACTGCGCCGCCCATGATCGCCATGACAATAAATGATGAGGCTGTTTTGGATCGGACGCCCAGACCAGAGATGCCCAGCGCGAAAATCGTTGGGAACATGATGGACATGCAGAAGTAGCTTACAAAGACGGCGGCGACTGAAAGCCAGCCCAGCTTACAGATTACAATGCACGTCGCAGCTACGTTGACTAACCCATAGATGCCTAAGATCACATGAGGTCGAAAGACTTTGAGCAGCGCGGCGCCACTAAACCGCCCGAGTAGGAAGCAAATAAAGGCGAGGGAAGCCAGGTTGGCTGCCCCCTTATCGCTAATGGCCAGCACGCCCGCTTTGTTGAGCTCAATCCAGCCATGAAGCCAGTTCTGTAAAATCCCGGCATTGGAAGCCAGAGATTCCATGCCCGATTGCCAAGCCGCCGGAATGCTCGGCGTCTCGGTAGTGATGTAGTTAATGAAAAAGGCAAAGATCCCCGCTTGGGCGGCGACGTATAGAAACTGTGCCAAAACGGCGAAGACAAAGTGCGGATGACTCCAAATGGAGCGTGATTGCGATGTGCCGGCCACTTCTTCGTCCGGAGAGCCATCCTGCGGCTTGATATCGGGCACGTTGGCGAAATAGAACACAACGGCGAGCACGAGGACTACGACGGCTACTCCCACATAGGGAACCCAAATGGTTTGACTGCCGGTGCTTTGCCCTGTGGCGTCCTTGGAGTAGAAGAAGAGGCTCCCCGCGATGGGCCCAAAGATCCAACCGATCCCGTTGCATGACTGCGCAAGGTTGATACGTGTGGCGGCATATTTGGTAGGGCCAAGCACAGTAGTATAAGGGTTAGCTATGGTCTCCAGGAAGGTCAACCCGGCGGCAATCAAGCAGACGCCGACGAGAAAGGCCCAAAATGCAGCGATTTTAGTTGCAGGGATGAACCAAAGCCCTCCGACGGCCACCATGAGCAACCCGGTGATGATTCCCCCTTTATATCCCAACCTCGTCGCCAACCAGCCTGCGGGAAGTGCCATGAGAAAATACCCAAGGTAATGAGCCCATTGCACGTTGGCCGACTGAGCAAGGGTGAGGTGAAGTTCTTGCTGGAAGTGCTTGTCCATCACATCAATCATTCCATTGCAAAAGCCCCAGAGGAGGAACAATGAGGTAACAAGGACAAACGTAAACAAGTGGTTCTTTCCGTCCGGATTACTAAATAGCCCGCTTGGATTCACGGCTGGGTTACACTTCTGCTGTTTTGAAAAGAGGGAGTTCATGGTCGGCATATAGCACAATTCATTACCCCTGCCCAAAAAAAATTC
Organism: Verrucomicrobiota bacterium; assembly: GCA_037131875.1. Taxonomy (GTDB): domain Bacteria; phylum Verrucomicrobiota; class Verrucomicrobiia; order Chthoniobacterales; family Chthoniobacteraceae; genus UBA695. Next base: position 1,736 of record JBAXQF010000153.1, on the reverse strand, counting down.
GATTTTTTAATCCTTGCAGAGCGATAGCCGGCAAAAAATCGGCGCATATCGTTTGGCCGCAACCCAGTCGGATTCTTTAGGCTTTTCGAATATCACGCGATGGATCTAGCGATACAACAGCTGGCCACGCTGTAAGATATTCAAGCATCCCTGCGAGTTCATCAGGTTTCTTCTGTGCCAAAGAGAGCAATGCGTTGGCAGTATCAACAGCGCAACTGGACAAAACACGTGCGATAATTTGGCGGTAGAGAGGATCTGCCTTCTTGTCGCTTTCTTTGGCATTCTCCAGGCAATGGCAAAGGGCCGAAGCCGAAGCGGAGAGAATACTGCAAAGATGGCATGAAACCACCGCTCGCGGAAGAGGCTTCTGCAGTGTGGCGATCGACTCCATCGCCGAGCGCATGGCCTCATCGCACTGCTGTAGAATCTCCTTATCCTTTGCTTTGGACTGGTTTGAGCTTCTCTTTGCCATGGACTTGTTCCTTTCTGGGCTGTGGTTGTTTCGGCTTTTGGTCTTTTGGAAGCTGAACGGAGAGATCCAACTTTGCCGCCATGGCGGCACGGTGTTCCGTGCGAACCGATGCGTAAGTTTTGAGCAAGAGAATGCCCCATCTTTATGGCCGATCCAGCGCGAAACCGTTTGTAGATCGGCTCCGAGTTCCATGACTCGAGTGGCGAAGTAACGCCGCAGATCATGGAATCCAAGCCGCACCCGCTTCTTGAGACGACTGTCGGATTGCGCCTCCATTTTTGCGAAACGGTTCAGGCCGGTGGATGTAATCGCCCGGTTAAAAGCCTCGACTATAGTTTTTGGTAAATTGCTCTAGGTTGGAAACAGGTTCATCTCTGGAGCCGCGTTCCAGGCTTGGAAACAGATACGAACTCTCGGGATCGCGCCGTTCCCACATCTCAGCGAGATGGTTTTTCAAGGAGGGGTTCATGTCCATGGAGCGAGTCACGCCGCCTTTGGTGCTGCGGAAAGTTATCCGGTCTCCCTTGAAGTCAACATCCCTCCACAGCATCTGCTGCGCTTCCGTCTTGCGGGCACCGCTGTAGCCGAGAAATCGCAGCAGGTCGTGCAAGAGTTGCCCGTTGCGCCCGGACTCCTCAAGGGCAGCGCGGCAGAGCATTTCAAATTCTTCATCGGTAAGGCGGGGGCGGCTGGGTGCTTGAGCCACAGAGTTTTTGAATCGCCCGAAGGGTGGAAGTTTTTCGATGATCCCGTCATTGACCGCCTTGGCGAATACGTGGCGAAGAATGCTCAGGTGGATATTGATTGTGCGAGGAGCCATTCCCTCGACCAACCGTGCATCGCGATAGGCGGCGATCTGGGCCTTTGTGACCTGGTCGATACGCGTATTGAAAAGAGCGCCCTTCCATTTTTCGAGCACATGCAGATACTTTTCGGCGTAGTCGGAAAAGCCAGGTTTGTGGCCGCGTGGTGGGACATTCCCTTTGCGCAGTTCGGAGCGTCGCGCTTCTGCGGCTGCTTTGGCTTCCGAGAGGGAGGTCGCTTCGAGCGGAAATTTGCGGGGAGCGCATTCCCCCGGCGCGCAAACTGGGAGGCGATCCTTTTGCCCTCGTTGATAAAGCGCCCGTATTCGCTTGGGATTTGTGCCGCGAACGGCTTTGAATGGGGCGTGGTTTAGGCCGGGGTGGCGAAATTGGCAGACGCGCCAGACTTAGAGCAATTTACCAAAAACTATAGCCGCGTCTTGGGGCGGCGAAGGCCGTTG
>JBAXQF010000152.1:0-3736 GCA_037131875.1 Verrucomicrobiota bacterium | reverse complement strand
TGCACCCATTCCTTATGGGACGGCTGTGTTCCCAAATGGAGTTTGGGAACGAGGAGAAAAACGCTAGGAAAGCTGCTCCTCCACTCCTGAGTTCCTGAGTTCCAGATTCGCAGTTTCCTGATTCGCCTTCCGCTCCTCCAAGATGCGCACGGCTTCGTCAAACACCTGCTCCACGGTGATCCCCTGCATGCAGAGGTTGTTGCGGCAGGGGGATTGGCGGTTGTTGTAGGCGTTCACGCACGGGCTGCACGCCAGCCCCAGCCAGAGCGCGGTGCTGCGCGGGGTGGGCGCGCCAAAGAGCGACGGGGTTTCCGGGCCGAAAAGGGTCAGGACGTTGACCGGGGTGAGCGAGGCGAAATGGGCCGGGCCGCTGTCGTTGGTGATCAGCAGGTCGCTCAAGGTGTAGAGCACCATGAGTTGGCGCAGCGAGGTTCTCCCCGCGAGGGAGACGCAGCGGGGCGAGCCGATGGCGCGGTTCACTTCGCTGGCGGGGCCGGCTTCGTTGGGGGCTCCGGTCAAGGCAATGTGCGCCTCCGGGAAGCGTTCCAGCAAACGCTGGGCGAGCGCAATGTAGCGCTCGGTGGCCCATTTGCGCAGCGGCAGGAGATCGCTGGCATTCGGGTTGAGCAAAATGATGCTCTTTGGCACGGTGCCGCCACAGGCCTGGCGCAGAATCGTCTTCATCTGCTCGATCTCGCCCGGCTTCGGGACAAGGAGCGGCGGTTCCGATACGAGGGCAGGCGCCTTGGCCCCCCAAGTGGGAAGCTCCTCCGGGTTTTGCCATGCGGCCAACACCATTTGCTCAAAAATCTGGCTGGTGTGTTGGTAGGGATTATACAGCAGCCGGTGCGTCATCAAATCCCCCCGGTACGGCCCCTCGCCAAAGAAAGTGTGGAAGCCGATGCGCCGCGGGGCCTGTGTCATCCAGGTGAGCGCCGCCGAGGAGCGGGAGAAAAACTCCATGTCGATGGCGGTGTCGATGTTGAGTTCGCGAATCTTCCGCAGGGCCGCCAGCGCGCCTTGAACGAGGGTGGAAATGGTGTCGCGGCGAATGATGATGACATTTTCCTCCGGGATCAACCCGAGCACGTCGAGGATGAAGCGGTTTTCCTCAAACACGACAAAGTAAACATTCTCCTTGCCCACGAGCGTGACGGCCCGCCGGATGGCGCTCTGCGCGAGAACCGTGGAGCCCTGTTCGGCAAATTTCACGAAAAGGACTTTGCGGGGTATTTCCGGCGCGGGAGCAGGCGGGAAAACCAAGTTGCGAACTTTGTTTGCGAGGCTCAGGAGAAGACAAACCGGCACGCCCGCCCAGCGGTCGATGGTTTGAAGGATGGGGGCTGCGACGAGTGCTGGCATAAAATAGAGAAACTCCAAGTGTTCTAAACTCAAAACAGAACGTCAAGGCTTGTTCAGAAGCAACTCAGGGCAAACGCATCAAAAAAACAATCTGGAACTCAGGAACTCAGGAAAAGAGCGGAAGGGTGCTCGCGCAAAGGTAGGGACGTCACTCCGTGACGTCCCTACCTCATTCCTGGCTTCCTGGTTTCCTGATTATTTTTGTCTTTTTCCTGAGTTCCTGAGTTCCAGATTCTCTGACTGCATCAAATTTGTGGATTTGCCTTGAGAATCAATTTTTTCAACGCACGGCGGTGGGCGGCGGTCATGGGGACGGCTTCGAGTTCGTCGAACGCAAACCAGCGCTGGTCTTCCGTGAGAAAAAGCGGGGTGGTGCCGGGATAAATGGCGAGGCTCACCCGGTGGTGCGTGAACGGGTAGGTGAGGGAGGCCAGCGGAACGCCGGAGTGGGGTTCCGTGAGCAGGGGGAGCCGCCAGAGGCCGCGCCAGCGTTTGCCGGTCTGCTGTTCCAGCAATACCCGACCATCGCGAATGATCCAGCCGCAGTGTTCCTCCATCTCTACAAGCTTGGGGCGGGGACGCTTGAGGGGCAGCGTTTCCGGCGCTTCCGCTTTGCAGAAGATGCGCACCGGGCAGGCAGAGCAACGGGGAGAGCGAGGGGTGCAGATCAGCGCGCCCAGTTCCATGAGCGCTTCATTGAAAATCCCCGCGCCGCCTTCCTCCGCGCTCGGCTGCCATTGCTCGGTGGCGGCGCGGATGGCGCTCAACCCCGCAGCCGTGTCCGTGGGCTTGCGAAAATCGAGCAGCCGGGCGCCAACGCGGATAATGTTTGCGTCCACGGGCGGGGTCGGCTGGTCGAAGGCGAAGGTGGCCACCGCCGCCGCCGTGTAAGGGCCGACGCCGGGCAGCGCGCGAATCCGTTCCAACTCGCGCGGAAAAACGCCGCCGCACTCCCGCGCCAGCACCTGCGCCGCCGCATGGAGATTGCGCGCGCGGGAATAGTAGCCCAGCCCCTGCCAGGCGTGGAGCACGTCGTTTTCCGGCGCAGCGGCCAGCGCGGTCACATCGGGGAAGCGGCGCATCCAGCGTTCGTAATAGTCCACCACGGTCGCCACCTGGGTTTGCTGGAGCATGATTTCCGAGACGAGCACGCTGTAGGGATCGCGCGGCGGGAAGGTGCGCCACGGGAGGTCGCGCCCGTTCTCCAAAAACCAGTCCGTCAACGCCGAGCGGAATTCCCGAATGTCACCGCCGAACGGATTTTTCTCGGAGTGCGGCGAGCGATGGGTTTTGATAGGGGGCGCCATGTCAGAAAAAGGCCTCACGCTTTACACCTCGCCCCTTACCGCCGCACAGGCTGCGAAATTACGCAAGCTGTTGGAGGAGGAGGATTGGGAATTTGAGCCGAAGCCATACACTCTCTATTACGGAAAGAAGGGCAAGGTCAACGTAGCGGTTTACGAAAAAGGCCCAAAAGTGGTGGTGCAAGGCAAGGGAACCGAGGAATTTGTCACCTTCCGGCTGGAACCGGAGATTCTGGGCGAGGCGAAAATCGGCTACGAGGAAGTCCATGCCCCGGAGATGTTCGCGCCCCATTTCGGCATCGACGAAAGCGGCAAGGGGGATTTTTTCGGCCCGCTGGTGATCGCCGGAGCCTACGTGGACGCCCAGATTGCCCGCGACTTCAAGCAAGCGGGAATTCAGGATTCCAAGAAAATCGGCTCCGACGCCCGCATCCGCTCGCTGGCAAAGATGATCCGCGAAACGCCGGGCGTCGTCCTGACCGTGGTGGAGATTCCGCCGCTCAAATACAACGCGCTGTATGAAAAGATCGGCAACCTGAACCGCCTGCTGGCCTGGGGACACGCGCGGGCGATTGAAAACCTGCTGGAACAGCGGCCCGATTGCCCACGGGCGCTCTCGGATCAGTTTGCAAACCCGGCGCTCATCCAACGGGCGCTCATGGCCAAGGGGCAGAAAATCCAACTCGACCAGCGCACGAAAGCGGAGTCCGATCTCGCCGTGGCCGCCGCTTCCATCATCGCCCGCGAACGTTTCATCGGCTGGCTGGAGCGTGCGGGGGGCAAACACGGCGTCACGCTGCATCGCGGCGTCTCCGCACAAGTCAAAAGCGTGGCGCGGGAGTTGGTGGCAAGCCACGGGCCGGGCATTCTGCGCGAAGTCGCCAAAACGCACTTCAAGACCGCGCAGGAACTGGGAGAATAGTGTGTTGAAAGAGGGCCAAAGGCCCGGTTCTATAACAGCCTGGGGCATCGCCCCAGGACTACCAGCAAACAAGCGATCAGGGCTGAAAGCCCGCACTAGTGTCCCGTTAGGCTAGTTTATTGCAATATTTATCGATTTTCTCGAAGAT
>JBAXQF010000151.1:0-3785 GCA_037131875.1 Verrucomicrobiota bacterium | reverse complement strand
AACACCTGGCTGCTGGATCGAGTAAACGCTTCCGCCGCGAGTTGATTACCGGAAATAACAAGTAGATGGTATAAGCTCTTCTGCGATCAGGTTTTACTCTAGGCCCCAGCCCGTTCTTGCCTGATTTTCATCCCCCGCCCGAACGGCTACGCTTTTGCCCATGAACGAGGGACGCCAGGCAGATTTTTCACCCGGAGCGGCGGAACGCGCATCGGGTGGAAGCGGCGCACGGAGGCGGGGTCTCTCGGAATTTGGATGCGGTGTTTGGCGCACGCAAGGACGCCGGGCCCGTTGGTTTGTTCCTAGCCTTGGCGGCAGGGAGGGCTCCAGTTTTCAGAGGTTGTTGGCTGGAGCCCTTCCGACCGCAGGCCGGGCATTCCTTACAGTATAGCTTGCATGTTTTAAGCCGCGCATTCGCTTTTCCCCCCATCCCCAGCGAAGGCCGGTTTATAAAGAGGACACCGGCGGCCCTCTCCCCTTTGGGGCCGCCGTGTGTCCTTATTTACAAAACAGGGTGCAGCAAACACCTTGCGATTTTTTCAGAGGTTCCCTAAACTCACCCGCTCTATGTCTGACGTTGTAACTTTTGGTGAAATCATGATGCGCCTGGCTACGCCGGGCTTCCTCCGCTTCTCTCAAACCTCCACGCTCGAAATGACCTTCGGCGGCGGGGAGGCGAATGTGGCGGTCTCTTTGGTTAACTACGGTCTCTCTGCCGATTTTGTAACCCGGTTGCCCAAGAATGACATGGGGCAGGCAGCGATCAATGAACTGCGCGGCATCGGCGTTGGCACCGGGCACATCGTGCGCGGCGGCGAGCGCATCGGCATTTACTTTTTGGAAACCGGCGCCAGCCAGCGCGCCAGCAAGGTCACTTACGACCGCGCGCACTCGGCCATCTCCGAGATCAAGCCGGGCGAGGTGAACTGGGAAGCCGCATTCAAAGGCGCGCGCTGGTTCCACTGGACGGGCATCACGCCCGCGCTCTCCGACAGCGCGGCGGCCGTGGTGGAGGAAGCGTGCAAGGCAGCCAAGGCGCTGGGCCTCACCATCAGCACCGACCTGAACTACCGCAAGAAGCTCTGGAGCAAACAAAAAGCGGGCGAGGTGATGGGCAAGCTCATGCAGTATGTGGACGTCTGCATTGCCAACGAAGAGGACGCGGAGAGCGTTTTCGGCATCCACGGCGCGGAAGTGACCAGCGGCAAGATTGAGCACGCCCAGTATGAGGATGTGGCCAAGCAGCTCACCGAGCGGTTTGGGTTCAAGCAGGTGGCCATCACGCTGCGCGAATCCTACTCCGCCAGCCATAACGGCTGGAGCGCGATGCTCTGGACGGGCGGCAAGGCATACTATTCCCGCAAGTATGATTTGAACGTCATTGACCGCGTGGGCGGCGGCGACTCGTTCGGCGGCGGGCTTATCTTTGCTTCGCTTCGCGGCGACGCACCGCAGCAGGCCATCGAGTTTGCCGTGGCGGCCAGCGCGCTCAAGCACACCGTTCCCGGTGATTACAACCGCGTGACGCTCGACGAGGTGGAAGCCCTCGTCAAAGGCGACGGCAGCGGTCGCGTGCAGCGGTAGTTTTTAAACCGCCAGAAACCAATCCCCAACACCCGGCGCGGAACCCGTTTCCCGCCGGGTGTTTTTGTGTGGAAGCGAAGGCTTGATCTCCCCGGCGTAAGGCCTGTAAATAACGGGCTCCATTTTTATGAGTACCCACGAAAAACACCAGTTCCAGGCGGAGATCGCGCAGTTGCTCGATATCGTCATCCATTCGCTCTACACCGACAAAGAGATTTTCGTGCGCGAGTTGATTTCCAACGCGGCGGACGCTTCGGAAAAGCTCAAGTTTTTGCAGACCTCGGGAACCGAAGTCGTGGAGCCGGACGCGCCGCTCGGCATCACGATTGTCACGGATGAAGCCGCCAAGACCATCGCCTTCACCGACGCAGGCATCGGCATGACCCATGGGGAGTTGATCGACAACCTTGGCACCATCGCCCACTCGGGTTCGCGCGCGTTCCTGGAGCAGATCAAGGCGCAGCAAGCGGATGCCAGCCTGATCGGCCAGTTCGGCGTCGGCTTTTACGCGGCGTTCATGGCGGCGGACAAGGTGACGGTCACCACGCGCTCCTGCAAGCCGGGCGAGGAAGGCTGGAAATGGGAATCCGACGGCAAGACCGGCTACGAGATCGAGCCCGCCGCCGATCTGCCGCGCGGCACGACGATTGTGCTCCACCTCAGAGACGAGGAGTTCGCCAAGGCGGATCGCATCCGCTCGATCATCAAGCGGTATTCCAACTTCGTGCCGTTCCCGATCACCCTCAACGGCGAGGCGGTCAATACCGTGCAAGCGATCTGGACGCGCAACAAGAGCGACATCAAGGAAGAGGAATACACGGAATTTTACGAATACATCGGCCACGACTCCGAGGCGCCCGCCTACCGGCTCCATTTCAACGCCGACGCGCCGCTCTCCATCCGCGCGTTGCTCTTCGTGCCCGGCCGCAGCATCGAGCAGTTGGGAATGACGCGGGCGGAATCCGAGGTGCATCTCTACTGCCGCAAGGTGCTCATCGAGTCCAAAGCCAAGGGGCTCTTCCCTGAGTGGCTGCGCTTCCTGAAGGGCGTGGTGGACAGCGAAGACCTCCCGCTGAACATCTCGCGCGAGACCATGCAGGACAGCGCGCTCATGCAGAAGCTCAACCGCGTGCTCACGGGCCGCTTCCTCAAGTTCCTGGACGAGGAAGCCAAGGCGAATCCCGAGAACTACACGAAATTTTTTGCCGAACACGGCCACTGCATCAAGGAAGGCGTGGCGATGGATTACGAACACCGCGCCGCGCTCTCCAAGCTGCTCCGCTTCGAGTCGAGCTTCACGGAACGCGGCAAGCAGACCGCGCTGGCCGATTACGTGAGCCGCATGCCGAGCGAGCAGACGGCGATTTATTACCTCCTCGCCGCGAACCGCGAAAGCGCCGAGGCGAGTCCGTACTTCGAGGTGCTCAAGGCCAAGGGCTTTGAGGCGCTGTTCCTGTACGATCCGCGCGACGAGTTTGTGATGGATCACCTGCGCGAGTTCGAGGGCAAGCCGGTGCAGGCCGCGGAGAAAGCGGACTTGGCGCTGGAGCAGGAGTTCACCGCATTGAGCGAAGAAGCAGCGAAGGAACTGGCGGCGTTTGTCAAGGAGACGCTGGGCGAGCGGGTCAACGAAGTGCGCGCGTCCAAGCGGTTGGTCGGCAGTCCCGCAGTGGCGGTGGAGAGCGACAAATTCATGACCTCCAGCATGCGCCGGATCATGAAGGCGATGAACCGCGAAGGAGGGCAATCCTTTGAAGCCAAGCCCGATCTGGAACTCAACCCCAACCACGCGATGATGGCGAACTTGGAAAAAATGCGGCACACCGACGCCGCGCTCGCGGGCAAGGTTGCGGAGCAGGTCTTCGACAACGCGCGCGTGGCGGCGGGGTTATTGGAAGACCCGCGCGAGATGCTCGCCCGCATGAACGAATTGCTGGAGCAATTGTTGACGAGCAAAGGGTAGGGGAGGCACTTCCGAAACGCAGAAGGTGGATCGTGCGCTCCGCGCGCGATTCCGGGGGGTGGGCGTTGCAAACAAAATCAGCTCGCTACGCTCGATGTGCTTTGGAAAATCGCCCGCGGAGCGGCCGATCCACCGCCCCCTTTCGCAGAGCGGCTGGGGATTCGGAAATTCTTTTTGAGAACTGCGCTAGAGCAATTTACCAAAAACTATAGCCGCGTCTTGGGGCGGCGAAGGCCGT
>JBAXQF010000150.1:0-3887 GCA_037131875.1 Verrucomicrobiota bacterium | reverse complement strand
GCAACTCATCTCTCACAGGTTATGGGGAGATGACAATTCGAGACATACAAGGAAATCAGGAACTGCCGGGCTTTTTTTATCCCTTCCCCGTCATCGTAATGGGGTCGAGCACGCGCTGCAACTCCTCCTCCGGCAGGACTTTCCAATCCAGGCAGATTTCCCGGATGGTGCGTCCGCTCCCGGCGCTTTCGTGGGCGATCTGCGCGGCCCGGTCGTAGCCGATCATCGGGGTGAGCGCCGTCACCATTGCCATTGAGCCCTCGATGAGCGCCGCACAATGTTCCGCGTTGGCGACAAGCCCTTCCACGCACCGGGTGCGGAAGGTCTCGACGGCGTTGGTGAGCAGCCGGATGGCCTCCAAAATATTGTAGGCCATCACGGGCATCATGGTGTTCAACTCGAAGTTCCCGTTCGCACCGGCCCAGGTGATCGTTGCGTCGGCCCCGATGACTTGCGCGCAGACTTGCATGAGCATCTCGCACATGACGGGGTTGATCTTGCCGGGCATGATGGAACTGCCGGGCTGTGTGGACGGGAGGGTGATCTCCCCAATGCCGCAGCGCGGGCCGCTCCCGAGCCAGCGGAGGTCGTTGGCGATCTTGAAGAGGGAGACGGCGACGGTCTTGATCTGCCCGCTGGCTTGCACCAAGCCGTCCTTGCAGGCCTGCGCCTCGAAGTGGTTGCGCGCTTCGCGGAAGGGAATCCCCGTCCGGTTCCAAAGGTGCTGCATGACCCTGGCGGGGAACTCCGGGTGGCAGTTGAGCCCCGTGCCCACCGCGGTGCCGCCCAGCGCCACTTCTTCGACGGCGGAAAGGGCGTTGCTCACGCGCAATTTCCCCAACTCGATCTGCCGGGCGTAGCCGCTGAACTCCTGCCCGAGCCGGATGGGGGTGGCGTCCATCAAATGGGTGCGCCCGATTTTCACCACGCTCCAAAATTCCAGCGCCTTGCGCTCCAGCACATCGTGCAGCCGCTCCATCGCCGGGATGAGGCCGTTGCGCAGCGATTCGCCCGCGGCCACATGCAGGGCGGTGGGGATGACGTCGTTGCTGGATTGCCCCATGTTGACGTGGTCATTGGGATGCACGGGGCTCTTGGAGCCGATGGGCTTGCCCGCAAGCTGGCAACACCAGTTGGCAATCACCTCGTTGGCATTCATGTTGGTGCTGGTGCCGGAGCCGGTCTGGAAAACATCCACCGGGAAATGTGCGTCCAGCTTGCCCTCGATCATCTCCTCCGCCGCCCGCGAGATGAGCGTGACGCGCTCTTCATCGAGCAGGCCCAACTCCAAGTTGGCCTCGGCGGCAGCCCATTTGATCAAGCCCAAGGCCCGGATAAACTCCCGGCTGAACCGGTAGCCGGAGATGGGGAAATTCAACACGGCGCGCTGCGTGGAGGCGCCGTAAAGTGCGTCGGCGGGGACTTCTATTTTCCCCATTGAATCCTCTTCCATGCGGGGGGTGGTTTCCATGGGTTTTAGCATAGCGGGGAAGGCGCAATCTGGAAGACTCTTCTTTCGTATTTCGTGAGAAATGGTTAGCCTGCGTTCATGATCCCGATTCTGAAGCTCCGTCCCGTGGTGGCGGTGTTCCTGCTCGCCACGCTTTCCGCCTGCCAGACCGCGCGTGAATTTCCCGCTCCCGGCTCCCACTGGAAGAACGCGCAGGGCCAGCTCCAATACACCACGCCCAAACGCTCGATCATTGGGGAAACCGTCTTGAGCGGCAACGGCGTGCAGGATTTCCAGCTCGATTTCCTCGCCGGGCCCGGCGTGCCGCTCATGCGGTTGAGCGAAGCGGGCGGCATTGCGCGTGCGGAGGGTGTTTTTGCCGGAGTCACGGGAAAGTGGCAGGGGAATCCCCAACACGCCCACGGGCGTCTGGCAAGCTGGGTGGCCCTGCGGGAAGTTTTTGCCGCGCTGGAGACCCGGATCAACGCCCCGTCCGCCACGCTCACCTCGCCCCCGGATGCCGCCTCTCCGTGGACCGCACAATTCACCCAAGCTCCCGGCGAGCCCCAGCGCATCCGCATTGAATTCCCCAAAACTCAAGAGCGCTTCACCTTCGTGCTGACGCGCTGAGGAAAAGGCAGAAGAGAATCTGGAACTCAGGAACTCAGGAAAAGAGGAGATTGCGAGGGTGCAGAGCCCTTGTTTTTTTGAACGGCTTCCTTCCTGCACGCAATAAGTGGGTAATCTCTTTGAAGTTCCTGCATTTTTCCTGATTTCCTGAGTTCCTGATAGATTTAAATGGGGTTGCCCTGCATTCCTGAATCCTCAGGGTTGCGATTTGTCGCCGTTTGCCTCATCTTAAGGAGATGCAAATGACGATACTAAAGTCCAAGATCCACCGGGCCGCCGTGAGCGGGGCCAGCCTGCACTACGAGGGGAGCATGACAATTTCTGAGGATTTGGCGGAAAAAGTGGGCCTCCTTCCCTATGAGCGCATTCTGGTGAGCAACATGGCCAACGGGGAACGCTTTGAGACCTACGTGATCTACGGGAAACGCGGCGCAGGCATCATCGAACTCAACGGCGCAACGGCGCATCTGGGCAAGGTGGGCGACCGGCTCACCATCATGAATTTCGGCCAGTATACGCGCGAAGAGGCGGCGGCGCACAGGCCCCGCATTGTGCGTCTCAACGAATGCAACCAGATTCTCAGCTACCAGGGGCCGGACGCCTCAGAGTAGTCGGAAAACGCTCCCCCCTTTACACTCGCCATGGACTATCACCTTCTGCTTCAGCCGTTTGCGCTCGGGCTTGAACTCGGGCTTTTTCTCACGGTGCTGGCGCTCTGGCGTGTGGTGCGGCTCAAGATGGAGCTCGGGCGTTTCAAGCAGCATTTGAGCGACCGGCTGGAACTGGATGCCGGTGCGTCCACTAAAATCAAGCGGGAGATGGAGGAACTCCGGCGCGAGAACGAGCAACTGCGCATCCGCGTGGCCAGTTTCAACGGAATGCCCGAGGGCCGCTTGCAGCAGGATCTTGAGGTCTATGCGCGGGCCGAGAAGCGAATGATGATCAATGCGCCCGGGTTCGCACCCGCATGGGAGAATGCCAAGGCTGCCGCGCAGGCGGAGATGGCGCAAGAAGATGCCGGAAAAAGTCTCCCCAAGCGCGTCTTTTCCCGGCTGTTCGGCTCAGGCAGCACTAAAGAGACGCTTCCCGCGCCGCCAACCGATTCTTAATTGGGGTTCATCCCAAGGGATGGAAAGGCGGAAGGATGGGATGCCAGCCAACACTCAACACGCCGCGGCTTATTTTGAGGCCGTTCACGCAGGCGGATGCGCCGGAGTTGCAGCGGCTTGCCAACGCGCCGGAGATCGCGGCAACCACCCTGCACATTCCTCATCCCTATCCCAAGGGCATGGCGGAGATTTGGATCAAGCAACACCCGGAGATGTTCGAGACCGGCCAGGGAGCGGTGTTCGCCATTGTGCTGCGGCGCGAGGGCACGCTGGTGGGATGCGTGGGGCTGGGGTGCGACCCCGAAAATCAAAATGCGGAACTCGGTTACTGGATCGGCGTTCCGTATTGGAACCGGGGTTACGCCACGGAAGCGGCCCGCATGGTGGTGGCGTTCGGGTTCGCCACGTTTGGGCTGCACCGGATCAAGAGCAGCTATTTCGGCTCCAATCCCGCCTCGGGCCGCGTGATGGAGAAGATCGGGATGCGCTATGAAGGCCGCCGCCGCGAACAGCTTTTCAAAGAGGGCCGGGGCTTTGAGGACGTGGTGGAATACGGCCTTTTGCGCGAGGACTTTATCGCGCAGGGGTTAAAGAATGCCGCCGCGTCAAGGTAGCGACATTCCACAGAACGCGTGAAAAGTCTTTTCATGCCGGGCTTTAGCCGGCACATCCGCTTTGCCACCGGCTTCAGCCCTGAC
>JBAXQF010000149.1:0-3954 GCA_037131875.1 Verrucomicrobiota bacterium | reverse complement strand
GGCGGAATCCAGGGCATCGACATAGTTGCCAGCCTTCGCGTCGGGAATGTCCAGCGTTTTCCCGGTCAGCCATTCGTAAAAGAACCAGAGGCGACGCGCATAGGCCCCGGTTGGCTCGTCTTTGATAATCCACTCGATCTCGGTAGGCGGAACGGTGTCGAACAGCGCCTTGAGAACCGCAAGGTCGATGCCTTCGTGCTTAAAAGCAAAGGTCAGGTGGCCCGCGAGTGTGTCTTCCGGCTTGTGCTTTGGAGTAAAGACGAGCCACGGTTCTTTCTCATACCGGCGATGTTTCGCGCTGATGGCAGCGAGGCGGTCGGGCAAGGGCAAACGCAGGCCGAAATGACCAATGAAAGCACTATAGCCCGCCAGTGACATTTCTGCTTCCGGCAGAGCGAGGCCGTGAAAACTGCTTACATTCTGTGAAAAAGGGTTATTCTGAGCCATTTTTCTGAAAATTGATTATTGCTGACTTTTGAAGCGTATCCTGTAAATCGCTTAAAATCCATGAAAAACGATTACAAAAGCGAACATAGGGTGCAAAACGATGTTTTAGCTGCCGCAATTAGTCGGGAGTTACCGCAATGCCCCGACGTAGTTTGGCCCCACGCCACAGAAATAACCAGACACTGCTTGTGTCTTTAAAGACACAAGCAGTGTCTAGTTATCTCGAAGCATTTGTCAAGTTTTTTGCCAAAAATCAGCCGTAACCTTTGTCTTTGAGAGGCCTAGGGCTATTGACATCACAGTATCCTTCCTGTATGCCTATAAGGCATACAGGAAGGATACTGTGAGAAAGCCATTCAAAAATTCAACGCCAGACCCAAAGTTCGAAGCCTTCCTTAGCGCTTTGCGGGATCGTGTTTCCGAGGCAACGCAAGAAAAACCGACTGTCCGGTGTTGGGGGCGTAATTTGCTGCTGCATGAAATTGTGGCCATCCTGAACGGCACCCCCTCTCTCAAGTCGCTTCTGCCTGCCTGCAAGATGATCGAGAGTCTTCAACGGATTGGATGGATCAAATCCATTCCGGTAGAACCGAAGGGTGTCGCCGCCGAATTTTTCCTGGTTGATATGGAGGCAGGCAAAGAGGAGAACGCCGATTCTCTCGAACTGCTCCAAGCTTTGCGACCTAACGGAGTCATTTGTTATTTTAGTGCCATCCACTACTACGATTTAACCACGCAAATTCCGACCCACCATCACATCGCATGGTTTTCATCCAAACCCGGAAATCCTAGCGGCGTGGCGAACAAGACCGCACAAACCAAAGAGCCAACCGAACGCAATCCGCTGGGAGTGGAAAAATTCCGGTTCCAAGGAGTTCCCTATTTTCTGACGAAACGCGACCCATCGCTCGTTGCGGGGGTGCAATTCCGTGAGGTGTCGAGTCGCACCAGGTTACGGATCACAACCTTGGAACAGACGCTTCTGGACACCCTGCTGCAACCCGTTCGCTCCGGGGGCGAGGCGGTGATTTTTGAGGCTTGGGAGAACGCGATGGAGCAGTTCGACCCCGACCGGATGGCTCAACACCTCGCGACCATTGATCGGACCTACCTCGACCGCCGGGTCGCGGCAATGCTGGAAGTGCTTGGCACTCGTTTGGAATCAACGGCTTTGAAAGCAAGGTTTGACACGATCCAAGAGCGGTTGAAATCGGATCCAGAGGTCCTTGTTCCTCTTCCGCTGCTGCCTGGTTTTGACTTCCCAAATTGTAACAGAGATTGGAACATTCAGGTGCCTTGACCCTTTCACCACGACATGATGGAGAACCAAAAAAAGTGGATTGATGGCGTATTGCCGGAGGTTTTTGAGGCGATTGTCGCTGCGCCAAAATTGCGGGAGGCTATGATTTTCAAGGGCGCACGGATACTCAATATCCATCTTAAAACGAATCGCCAGAGCCTGGACATTGATTCCAATATCGCGCCTAGCCTCCAAAGCGCATTCCCTGACATCGAAAGCCAGGCTGCTTTTCTCAAACAACACTTACCCCTCGCGCTGCGACGCCATTTCGAGCAGCAAAACCCCGTCCGGTTTTCCTTGCTCCGCATTCGGGTGCAAAAATACCCACCCGCTGGCCATCCTCGGGGCTGGAATGCGCTATGGGTTCGCATCACCGTCCAGGATAACCATTATACGAATCAACGCGCGTTGCCCGCTATCGAGATTGATGTTGCAGCCCCCGAACTTCTGGGCCCCACGGCGGTACAAACGATTACACTATTCGGTTTTCCCGCGCAGGTCTATTCGCTCGAACGGATTGCGGGCGAAAAGCTGCGCGCCTATCTCACCTCATTGCCAGCCTATCGGGAAAAAATGGGAGGCGGATTGCGCGAGTTTCGCGTAAAGGATCTTCACGATATTGCCCGGATACTCCTTGAACGACCATCCTCGGATTGGCCGTTTTGGAGCACCGCCGCAAACGAGTTCCGCTTGGCCTGTCAGTCGAGATTAGTGGATTGCCACGGTCTCGACTCTTTCATGGAGGATTGGACCATGGCTTGCGAGCGCTACGGCGCCGACGATAGTTTGCGGGGTGTTACGTTGGCCGATGCGGAAAAGGCGTTGAGGATCGTAGTCGGTTTGTTCGACCAGCAAAAAATCTTCCCTCTCCTCTTTCCGATTGCGGGCAATCCTGCCCAAGCTCGCTAGCTGTTAGGCGTTTTTTGGCGTTTCACTCCCTGCTGGGAAGTACCGTGTTTGAAAATGGCCGGTATCTCTTGGCATGGCAGAATTCATCCATCGCTCACTAAAAGCACAGAAATACGAATCAGTCGGAATACCAAAGAGAACCAGACGGCCATGGAACGCTATCGCGGGTCTGCCCTCCGGAGTCGGGGTGTGGAGGGTATCGAACGGTCGAAAAGATTATTGGAAGGTTCGGCTGGGAAAGCGGTTCACGGGCAAAAATGTGATCGTCAAATACTTCAATAGTATGGCCGATGCAAAGACCTGGCTTTTCGGTTCCGATTATACAAAAACGGTGTCGAAAAACGGGGTGCTCTACCTCACTCACAATGCACAGGCAGCCGTCGGGCAATTGACTGCGTCCAAGATTCTTGCGGCAGCCGCAGCCTACAACATGCTCGGCGAGGCGAGTCTCACCGATGCGGTCGAATTTTATCTAAAGCACGCCCGTCCAGAGGGTGGCGTCAAAACCTTCAACGATTTGTTGCAGTTTTACCTCCACCGGAAAAAAGCGAAGGGAGTGTCCCCTAACCATCTTGCAGGGGTGCGGAGCATCGGTGAGAATTTTGCTCGAAAATTTGGTAAAAAACCAGTGAGCCTGATTGAGCAGATGGCCGTCGAGAAATGGATTAACAAACTAAAATTGGAGCCTGTCACGATTGGGAATTACATAAGGAACCTGCGCAGCATTTTTCGCCAAGCGCAAAAGCGGGGCTGGTGTACATCCAACCCCTTCACCAACGTCGAAACGCCTCGGGTAAACAGCAAAGAGATTGCCTGCCTCACGCCCAAAGAGGTGGCCCGACTTTTCGTGCATTGTCCTTCCGATTTTAGGCCCTTGCTGGCATTGAAAATTTTCGCTGGCCTGCGGATCTCCGAACTTTTGCAGCTCGATTGGCGGCAAATCCGCAAAGAGGAGGTGATTGTCCAAGCCCAGCAATCTAAAACCCGGGGGCGCAGGGTGATCACTATTCAGCCAAACCTCGCCCGCTGGCTCGCTCTCGCCAAGCCGGAGGAAGGCCCCCTCTGGAAAAAGTGTCAGAAAGCTTTCCATAACGCGATTGTGCGAATCGCCACCGCCGCGGAGGTAAAATTGGAATCGAACCATTTCCGCAAGACGTTCGGTTCCTACCATTACGCCAAGTTCAAAAACGAAAACCTCACTGCGGCAGAGATGGGCAACAGTCCAAAGGTGATTTTCGGCCATTAGAGCATTTTAAATGCAGGTATTAACAATAACCGGCAGCAGTGAGGTAGTTTGA
>JBAXQF010000148.1:0-3962 GCA_037131875.1 Verrucomicrobiota bacterium | reverse complement strand
AACGGCCTTCGCCGCCCCAAGACGCGGCTATAGTTTTTGGTAAATTGCTCTAAGGGACTCGCGCCAAGGAACGCAAAGGACGCAAAGGGAAAAGCTTAGGGATTTTCTAGTCCCCATCCCAAAGACGACTCCGTTTTTGCGTTCTGCTCTTCCAAATTTCTTTCTTTGCGGTCTTTGCGTCCCTTTGCGCGAAATTTTGTTGCCGGGTTTCAGCGGAATCTATGCGCGCGGGTGGGATTCGTCGTACACCTTCTTCATCCGTTCCACGGAGACGTGGGTATAGATTTGGGTGGTGGAAAGGCTGGCGTGGCCGAGCAGGCTTTGCACGCTGCGCAAGTCCGCGCCGTGGTCGAGCAGATGCGTGGCGAAGGAATGGCGCAATTTGTGGGGGGTGATGCCGCGCGGCAGGCCCGCCAGCAGCACGTATTTTTCCAGCATCACGGCGATGTTGCGGGTGGAAAGGCGCTTGCGCAGCTTGGAGATGAAGAGCGGCCCGCTTAAAACCTGCGCCTCCTGCCGGTAGCGGGCGATGGCGTTGAGCGCGGGCATTCCCACCGGGCAGAGGCGCTCCTTGCGGCCTTTGCCGAGCACGCGCACGCTCTCGGAATACGGGTCGAGATCGGCCACGTTGAGCCCGGCGAGTTCCGAAAGGCGCAGCCCTGCGGAGTAGAAAAGCTCCAGGATGGCGGCGTCGCGGGCGGGAAGCCACTTGGGGGCTTTGGGGGTCGGCTTGGCCTGGAGCGGGGCGGCCAGGAGGGCGTCAATTTGCTGTGCCGAGAGCACGACCGGCAGCGAGCGTTCCGCCTTGGGGAGTTGGACTTCCTTGAGCGGGTTCTCCTTGAGCCCGTGCCGCTCGACGAGAAATTTGTAGAACGTCCGCAACGCTGCGAAATGCAGCCGCACCGTGGCGCGCGCGGATTCCTTCTTCATCAGCTCGAAAAGGAACGCCCGGAAATGCTCCGGCTTGCACTCGCGCCAGGCGGGGGGACTCCCGCAGGCGCGGAAGGTCGCCAGCGCGTGCTGGTAGTTGGCGATGGTGCGCGGGGCGAGGTTGCGCTCGGCGTCGATGCTGTCGAGGAACTCCTTTACGTACCGGTCTGGTTTCGGGGCGGCCATCAAAGTTTCCGGTAATAACGCAACGCTTCGATCTGCGAAGCAATCTCGCTCAACGGATACAACCCGCGCGCGGCTCCGGCTCCGGGATCGCGGATTAGGTATTCCAGCCCCGCCTTGCCTGCGATGACCACGAAATGCGTGATGCCGCTTGGGAACCGGATGCGTACGATCACCGGGTTGCCGCGCAGCAGGTTCCAGTCGATGAGGCCATGGGAAGGGGCGTCCTCGTACGCCTTTTCGCATCGGCCCGGAGCGAACCCGGCGGCTTTGTCCCAATCCAGCCAGCCTTGCGGGGTAAAGCCTTCGTGACCGGTCAGGAAGCGGTTGAGGCGACCGGGATCGGTGTCGATCCCATAGCTGGCGAGAACCATTGCCGCCGAGGAAACGGCGCACCCTTCGGCGTGGAGGGTGGCGGAGGTTGGCCCGAGCGGATCCTCCGCCCAGCGCGGGTCGCCCTGGGCAAAGGCGGGCACTTTCAACTCCTGTCGCACCGGCCAATAAATGCCGCCCTGTGAGGAGACTGTCTTGTGGGGCTGAAGCCAGAGAGCCAGCAGCGTTCCCACAACCACGAGAGCGACGCCCAAAAGCCGCCAGGGCCGGGAGGATTTTGCGAAATTTTCAGGCATGATCAGGAGGCTTGCCGCATTGTAAAGGGAACCGGGAAAAGAGCAACGACGGCGTTGCGTTGTGGCACGGGAAAGGGTTAAATATGCCGCATGAACCCCAGCTTGCCAACGTCTCAGCCCGCCTTGCTTGAAGTGGAGCAGAGCCGGCAAACGCTTCATTCGCGGCTGTTTTGGTTTTTTGTGGGGGCGGGAGTCAGTTACCTGTTCATTGCAACGCCTTTCAAATATCTCAAGGTCCACACGGATCTTTCCGTGGCAGCCATATCGGCTTGCAGCGTCGGCCTGAGCACGGTGTTCTTTTTCGTCTGGAATTACTTCATCAACTTCCGCAGCGACGCGCGTCGGCGGGATGCGCTGGCCCGGTACCTGGTGGCGGTGCTGGTGCTGTGGGCGCTCTCCTCGACCACCTTGACGCTCCTCAAGCATTTCGATTTCCATTTCGCCCTCTCGCTCCTTGGGAGGTTTCCCATTGATCTGGACATCGTCGCCACCCAGTGTTTCATCGGCGGGTTCAAATTTCTGGTCTACCACCGCTGGGTGTTTCCCGTGAGCAAGTCTTAGCCTCCAGCGCCCATGCATTCCAAGCCCCCCATGCGTTCCTCCGCCGCAGTCGAGGATTATCTCGAGCGGATTCTGGATCTCATCAACACCAAAGGCTACGCGCGGGTGGTGGACATTGCCTCCAGCCTCGGCATCAGCCAGGCGAGCGTGACGAACATGGTGCAGCGACTCGACACCGAGGGGCTCTTGAAATACGAGAAATACCGGGGCCTGGTGCTGACCACCGCCGGGGAGTTGCTCGCCCGCAACATCACCCACCGGCACCAGCTTTTGACCGATTTCCTGAAGCTCCTGGGCCTGGATGACGAGGTGATCTATCACGATGTCGAAGGCATGGAACACCATATCAGCCCCCCCACGCTGCGCGCCATCGAGGCGCTCACCGCGCAGATGAAAAAACAACCGGCCCTGCTCAAGCGGGTGAAAGCCGAACTCGAATCCTTTGGGCATTCGCAGTAAGAGCTTGTGAAAAAAGTGGAGGGATATGCTCCCTCCTTGCGCCTTGCCCACCCCAAAAATCCGCTGCAACGCGCCCTGCCTCCACTTTTTTCACAAGCTCTAAAGCAGAGACTCGACGCATCCCCTTTCCACGAAGTATAACCAATAACCAGTCATGCAAATCCAAACCGTCTCCCACGAAGGGTGGGCTCACAACGTCGCCCTGAGCAACAACCACGCTGAATTGATCATCACATTGGATGTCGGCCCCCGGGTGATTTCCTACCGGACTCCGCACAGCCATAATGTCTTTAAAACCTATCCCGAACAAATGGGCGGCAGCGGCGAGTCGGAATGGATGATCCGCGGCGGACACCGCCTTTGGGTCGCTCCGGAAGGGGCGCTGAGCTACGATCTGGACAACTCGCCTGTGCGCCACGAGATGTTGCCCAACGGCATCCGCATGGAAAACGCCCCCGTTGCGCCGTGGGGTCTGCGCAAGATCCTCACCATCACCCTCGCCGAGGACTCCTCGGAAGTCACCCTCCACCACCGGGTGGTCAATGAAGGCGACAAGCCCGTGGAAATCTCCTCCTGGGCGCTGAGCGTGATGGCTCCCGGCGGGATGGAAATCATCCCGCTCCCTCCGTTGGGCGAGCATCCCGGGGATATTCTTCCGCTTTTGGAGAGCGGCGCTTCTCTCGAAGGTTTCCTTCCCAAACGGCTCATCGTGCCCTGGCCTTACACTGACATGACCGATCCGCGCTACCGCTTTGGCAGCGAATTCATCACCCTGCGCCAGACTCACGACGGCGGCCCGACGAAGCTCGGTCTCGCACACAGGGAAAAATGGGTTGCCTACCTCAATGGCGAGACGCTCTTTGTCAAAAAATTCGATTACGAGGAAGGGGCCGCCTACACCGATTTCGGCTGCAATTTCGAGACCTTCAGCAACGAGGAGATGCTCGAAATCGAGACACTGAGCCCGCTGCGCGTCCTCAAACCAGGCGAAGCCGTGGAGCATACCGAAAAATGGTATCTGCTGGGCGACGCCCCGCAGCCGGCTTCGCTCCATGAGGAGGATCTCGGCGAGTGGATTGCCCCGCTGCTGGAAAAACTCGGGGTTTAAAACAGGGATTCATCCGCAGATTGCCGCAGATTTTTTAAGAACTAGAGCATTTTACAAAAAAATGTGGCCAGTGGCTTGGGAGCGCCGAAGGC
>JBAXQF010000147.1:0-4003 GCA_037131875.1 Verrucomicrobiota bacterium | reverse complement strand
ACGGCCTTCGCCGCCCCAAGACGCGGCTATAGTTTTTGGTAAATTGCTCTAAGCCGCGATGCGGCAGGGCAGTCCCAATCAGGAGATTGGGAACGAGGAGCAAACGAGGCGCAACGAATAGATGTCTGCCCCGTGACTGACCGTATGCCCGCTATTATTTGCGCGGCTGCGGGGTTTGTGGCTCCTTTGGCTTCTTCGGTTTTTTGGTTTCTTTCCTCTGACTGTTATTGCCTTTTCCCATATAAAAACTCCAAGGGTTTGATCTGTTTGCGCTTTCCTCGCCGGCAGAGCCTGACGACCAGAGAGATGCTCGCCTACAGAGCGCGACCTCACAACTTAAAAAATCAGTTTGTCCTACCTTGCCAAAACCCACCTTGCCAGCTTCGCTTCGGCCTCGGCGTTGACGCGGAATTCGTCGGAGGGGAGGAGGCGGAGCGGCTGTGCGTCGCC
Source organism: Verrucomicrobiota bacterium (assembly GCA_037131875.1). Classification (GTDB taxonomy): domain Bacteria; phylum Verrucomicrobiota; class Verrucomicrobiia; order Chthoniobacterales; family Chthoniobacteraceae; genus UBA695. The sequence goes on along the minus strand of JBAXQF010000147.1, from coordinate 3,553 downwards.
GCCGGTGATGCGCAGGATGACGCGGCGGCTGCCGGGGTTCTGCCAGATGATGTCGCGGATGTGATCAAGGTCACGCGGCTGGGTGGCGGTGCGGTCGAGCGTGAGCACGAGCGGCTTTTCTACAGACGCGGGCTTTTGAACCGGCTTGATTTCGTTGGCGGTGAGGCGCGGGCCTTCTTCGCGGAGATCGAGCTTTCCGGTCATGGAGACCACTGCTCCCTGAATCAGCAGAGACTGCGTTTTGTTGAAGGTTTCGCTCCAGATCATCACTTCCAGGGAGCCGGTGAGGTCTTCGAGCGTGACGATGGCGAACGGCTTGCTGTCGCGCTTGGTAAAGCGCCGTTCCACTGTGGTGAGCGCCCCGGCGATGGTGACGGTGCTTTTGTCCTCCTGCTCCGGCAGGCTGGCGATGGGGATGAACTTCCCGCTCTCCAGCGCGGGGCGGAATTCGTCGAGCGGGTGGCCGGTGACGTAAAAGCCGAGCAACTCTTTTTCAAACCCAAGCTTCTCGCTCTGGCTCCACGGCTGCACGGTGGAACCGGCTTTCTTGGCCGGTTTGGGGGCCGTCTCGAACACATCGAACATGGAGACCTGCCCGGCGGCCTTGTCCCGGTGCGCGCTCGCGGCGGCAGCCATGGCACCGTCGATCTCACTAAAAAGCTGGGCGCGTTCCATGCCGGTGAAATCGAACGCGCCGCATTTGACAAGGCATTCCAGCCCCTTCTTGTTCATCTTTTTGGAATCGACCCGGCTGCAAAAATCCTCCATCGAGGTGAACGCCCCGTGCGCCTCGCGCTCGGCGATGGCCGCTTCCATCGCCGCCTCGCCGACGTTCTTGATGGCCGCGAGGCCGTACCGGATCGCCCCGTGGTAAGGCGTGCCGTCGGCTTTGGTGGGAATATCGCTTCCGAGAGCCTCCGGTGCGAATTTGAGCGAGCTTTTGTTCACGTCGGGCTCCAGGATTTTGATGCCCATGCGGTCGCACTCGGCCACGAAGATGCTGATCTTGTCGGTATTGGAAATTTCATTGCTCATCACCGCCGCCATGAATTCGACGGGGTAGTTGGCCTTGAGGAAAGCCGTCTGGTAGCTCACCCAGGCGTAAGCGGCGGAGTGGGAACGGTTGAAGCCGTAACCGGCGAATTTTTCGAGCAAATCGAAAATCTCGTTGGCCTTGGGGGCGGGGATGTTGTTGAGCTTCGCACAGCCTTCCACGAAGGTGATGCGCTCCTTGGCCATCTTCTCCTTGTCCTTCTTGCCCATCGCGCGGCGCAGCAAATCCGCGCCGCCCAGCGTGTAGCCCGCAAGCACCTGCACGGCCTGCATGACCTGCTCCTGGTAAACAAAAATGCCGTAGGTTTCACCGCAGACCTTGGCCAGCAGCGGGTGCTCGTATTTGACTTTTGCCAGCCCCTTCTTGCGCTTGATGTAGTCCGGGATCAGATCCATCGGGCCGGGCCGGTAGAGCGCGAGGATGGCGTTGATGTCTTCGATGTCCTTGAGGTCGAACTGTCGGCAGACATTGACCATGCCGCCGCTTTCCAACTGGAACACCGCGCAGGTCTCGCCCTTGTTGAGCAGGTCGTAGGTCGGCTTGTCGTCGAGCGGGATCACGCTGATGTCGAACTCCGGCGTGTGCTTGCGGATGAGCGCCTGCGCGTCGGTGATGACGGTGAGCGTCTTGAGCCCCAGGAAGTCGCACTTGAGCATGCCCACCTCGGTGAGCGGGCCCATGGCGTACTGGCTTACGATGGAGCCGTCGTTGGCGCGGGTCAGGGGGATGTATTCGCTCAAGTCGCACGCGCCGATGACGACGCCCGCCGCGTGGACGCCGACGCCGCGCGTGAGGCCTTCAAGCTTCGTCGCGGCGTCCCAGAGGTCGTGCGTGGCCGGTTCGTTTTCCACGGCGGCCTTGAGTTCGGGGTTTTTGTCGATGGCCCCGTCGATGTGCTTCATCAGCCCCGTCTCCTTGTCCTTTTCATCGTGCCCGGTGAGGGTGATGTTGATCTCGGCGGGGATCATCTTGGCGATGCGGTCGGCGTCGCCGTAGCTCCAGCCCTTCACGCGGGCCACGTCGCGGATCACCGATTTTGCGCCCAGCGTGCCGAAGGTGATGATCTGCGAGACGGCGCGGTCGCCGTATTTCTGGCGGACATACTCGATCACCTCGGGGCGTCGGTTCTGGCAGAAATCGACGTCGATATCCGGCGGGCTCACGCGCTCCGGGTTCAGGAAGCGCTCGAAGAGGAGCTTGAACTGGATGGGGTCGATGTCGGTGATCCCCATGGCAAAGGCGATGAGCGAACCGGCCGCCGAGCCGCGTCCCGGCCCCACCGGGATGCCGTGTTCCTTGGCCCAGTTGATAAAGTCCCAGACGATGAGGAAATAGTTCACGAACCCCTGCTTTTCGAGCACGTCAATTTCCAGAGCGTAGCGTTTCTGGACTTCCTCGCTGTCGGCCTTGGAGCCGTAGCGCCGGGCGATGCCCGCCTCGGTGATCTCGCGCAGGTATTGGTTTTGTGTCTTCCCGGCGGGCGGCTCGTAGTTGGGGTATTTGGGCGTGGTGTCGAGCTTGAAGCCGCAGCGCTCGGCGATGAGCAGCGTGTTGTCGCACGCCTCGGGGTGGTCGGCAAAGAGGGCGCGCATTTCGGCGGGGGATTTGAAATAAAGCTCCGGCGTGTAGCGCATCCGGCGCTCGTCCGCCACGTTGGAGCCGGTGCCGATGCAGATCAAAACGTCGTGCGCCTCGTGATCCTCGCGGTTGAGAAAGTGGACGTCGTTGGCGGCCACCAGCCCGAGGCCGAGTTCCTGCGCCAGCCGGGGCATCGCGGCGTTGATTTTGCGCTGCACATCCATGCCGTGGTTGTGCATTTCCAGGAAGAAATTTTCCGCGCCCAGGATGTCCCGGTAGGCCGCCGCGTGTTCGCGCGCTTTGGCGTAGTTGTCCTCGGCCAGAGCCTGCGCCACTTCCCCCTTGAGGCAGGCGCTCAGGCCGATCAAGCCCTTGGAGAATTTGGCGAGGTGCTCGCGGTCGATGCGCGGCTTGTAATACATGCCGTCGAGCTGGCCGATGGAGACCAGCTTCACGAGGTTCTTGTAACCCTCCTCGTTCTCCGCCAGCAGCGTGAAGTGGGACGCGGCATCGCGCCCGCTGGTCGCCTTTTTTTCGAAGAGCGAGCCGGGAGCCATGTAGACCTCGCAGCCGATGATCGGCTTGATCCCGGCCTTCTTCGCCGCCAGGTAAAACTCCACCGCCCCATACATCACCCCGTGGTCGGTGATGGCCACGGCGGGCATCTCAAATTCCTTGGCCTTCTTCATCAAGTCCGGAATACGCACCGCGCCGTCGAGGGTGGAGTATTCCGTGTGCAGGTGCAGGTGGACGAAGGAATCGGACATAGGCGCAATAATATAAGCGGAAATCAGGCGGCGTGAAGGCAGGACTCAGGAAAATCCAGAACCCCCATTTTCGGTTCCCGCATTCCAGGCATTTCTAATGCGTTAGAGCATTTTACAAAAAAATGTGGCCAGTGGCTTGGGAGCGCCGAAGGCT
>JBAXQF010000146.1:0-4201 GCA_037131875.1 Verrucomicrobiota bacterium | reverse complement strand
GCCTTCGGCGCTCCCAAGCCACTGGCCACATTTTTTTGTAAAATGCTCTAGCTTCGCATCAAATGCGTGCCGTCGCACGTATTCTGACGCCCTTCGCCCGCGGGCTCATGGGCTGGGCGCGCCCGCCCCTCTGGATCATAGAAGCAAACCGCGAGCGTTGCGGTAAGGACTACTTCGCCCAAATCCCTTGCATCCTCTACATGGGCCGCAAGGTTATCTACGCCCCTCCCACCAAGGATTCGGATGAGGAGATGCGTAAACGCATCACGACGGCTCTCCTATCGAACGCCAGAATGATCCATTTTGCTAACATCAAGGGCCATGTCCGTTACGCCTCCCTTGAGGCCGCGACCGATAACACAGGCGTGTAGCAGGACCGCATTCTGGGCGGCAACTCCGAGGCGAGCCTGCCCAACGAGGCTGAATCCTCGTTTCCCGCCAACTCCGGCACTACTTGGGAACCGGACATTGAGGGCCGCTCACGCCGTATCGCCCTTCACTATGACATCTGCGCTGTCACAAAGTTTCCGGCGCACATTATGCCCGGGATCAATTATGGTGGGTGCGGCGGAACCCGGCAGGTGACTCTCCGGCAACGCGCAGAAACACGCGGCTGAAGTAGGCGCGGTTGGGGAACCCTGTTTTCTCGGCAATACACTCGATAGTTTCATCGCTCTGTAACAACAGACACGCTGCTTTCCGCACGCGCATCTGTGTCACATACTGCACAGGGGAGGTTCCGAACAGGCGCCGGAACACTCGATTGAAACCAGCCGGGCTCATGCCCGCCAGCCTCGCCAGATCGCGTCCGGAAAACTTTGCCTCCAACTTGCTTTCGATGTGTTTGATCACGCGGGTCATGTTTTCTGGAACAGGTGGCTGCCAGCGCAGTTCCGGGCGGGAGAGGGCGACTTGCAAAAGCGCGATACTGTTGCGGTAAATAGCATCTGTCGGCATCCCCTCGTCGTTGGAGCGGATGAGTTCCTTCAAATCTCTGATGAGGCACAACTCGGTATCTCGCGCTTCCAGCAGCACCGGCGGGAGCATATCGGTGTGGAGCCTGCGCGTGAAACTGAATGCCATCCACAACGTCGGCACTGGGTTCCCGCCAAGGCAATGGATCAGGCAGTGGGGCGGAATGAGCATCACAACCCCGGGCACGAGTTCCACCATTCGATCCCCGAAGAGCACGCAGTGCCCCCGAGAAGCGTTGTAATAAAACCGCCAGAAGGGGCTGAACACCCCTGGAAAATTCCATCGGGAATTGGCCTCCAGGAATCCGGTCTCGTGCAGGGTCAAGCCAGACCGGCCAGGCTTGATGCCCAGAGGGTCATACTCGATTCCAACGCCCGAAAATGGAAGGTCGTAAGCGCCCCTGTTAATGTGGCAAGTGATCGGATCAGACACATTTATGAGAGTCCCAGAGATAGACTAAAACTGCAATAATAGACTATTGAACCCGCTATGAGCATGTTCGATACGTTCGGAAAAACCACCAACACATCCTGCCGCACTGAAAATACCCTGCGCAAACTCGAGCGCATGAATAAAGCTTTGCGGCACGAAGAACCTGACCGTGTGCCGATCAGCGATTTTTTCTGGGGCGGCTTTATCAAGCGCTGGCGCGAGGAACTCGGCCTGGCCCCGGACGCCAACCCCTACTGGCACTACGACCTCGACTGGATTGTTACCGTCCCGAATATGGACCCTTGGATTCGCCCGTTTGAGACGCTCAAAGAAACCGCCGAGGAAGTGGTTGTGAAGACTGGTTTCGGCGCGGTGATGTCCAAGCATTTTCAGCATCCGATGCCGGAAATGACCGCATGGGAGCTGGACACTTTTGAGAAGCTCCAGGCCGCCGCATTTGATGACCCTGCTGACCGCCGCCGCTTCTTTGAAGCCGGAGATAACCAGATCGCCGGCGTGGGCGACGGATTCCAACGCAACACCCCGCCGTGGATCGATACCGTGAAATCACTGCACGCGGATTTTCCCGTTTATGGCAGCATCATTGAAGTCAGCGAATGTCTTACCCGGCTCATAGGTCAATTCAACACGATGATGTGGATCGGCGAATATCCTGAGGAAATGGGCGCGGTTATCAACCGCATCGGCGCTTTCTATCTTGAGATGGCCAAGGCGGAAATGGCGGCAGGCGCGGGATTACTGGACGGCTTTGTGATCTGGGGCGATGTGGCCTACAAAAACAGCACATTTTTCTCGCCGGATTACTGGCGCCAGTATTTCAAGCCGTGGGTGGCGAAGATCATCGCCCACGCCCACGCTCAGGGTCTGCCGGTCATCTACCACGGTTGTGGCAACGTGAAAGCGATCTTCCCGGACTACATCGAAATCGGCCTGGACGCCTACAATCCGCTTGAAGCCAAAGCCGGGATGGATTGCGTGGAGCTGCGGCGCCAGTATGGTCACCAGTTCGGCGTTTGCGGCAACAGTGACATGCAAGTTTGGGAAGCGGGCGATCCTGCCGCCATCCGGCGCGAAGTGCTGCGCAAACTTAACGCGGCCAAGGGGGGCGGCTACATCTTCCAGAGCGACCATTCCGTCAGCAGCGCCGTTTCCGGAAAAACCTACGACGCCATTGTCAAGCTGGTGCGCGAGTATGGGAAATACCCGCTTAACCTCGAAGAATTCGACGAAGCGCTATAAGGCATATGATCGCAGCGAATCCCCTCCTCGGAACAGCCCTCCACGCGGTGGGTGCGATGTCCTCCTCGGCCTGCTACACTCCCCAAAGCCGAGTCAAGGGATGGTCATGGCAAACCTACTGGCTAACGCAGGCTTCCTTTTGCTGGTTCCTGTTGCCTATCCTGGGCGCGGTGTTGACGATTCCGCATTTGGGGGCCGTTCTTGCGGAAGCCGACAAAAGTGCCATGCTCATGTCCCTACTGCTGGGCATGGCCTACGGTATTGGCGGCACATTGTTCAACATCTCCATTCGCTACATCGGTTTCTCTCTCACGTACGCCATCGCGGTGGGCCTCTCCAGCATCCTGGGGACCCTGGCTCCGCAGTTGGTAAAGGGAACGCTCTTTGTGATGCTTTCCAAACCCGGCGCGGGGTGGATTCTAGCTGGCATCTTGATTGGAACGATGGGCATCGGCTTGTGCGGTATGGCGGGCCGGATTAAGGAGATTGGCCTAAATGCGGACGGTGCGAAATCAGAGTTTTGCCTGACCAAAGGGCTCACGCTTTCGTTGCTGGCGGGCGTGTTGTCTGCGGTGTATGGCTTCGCGCTGGTCGCCGGGGAACCGATCGCCGTCGTAGCGGAGAAGTACGGGGCGGGAGTATTCCGAGGGAACGTCGTTTACATTTTCGCTAATATCGGCGCATTCATCTCCACGTCCCTCTACTGCCTTTACCTGCACGCAAAGCACCGGACATTGGGCGAGTTGATCGAACTGCCAGCAGGCATTGAAAAGGCGAGCCTGCCCGCCAATTTCCTGATGGCCGCCCTCACCGGCGTGCTTTGGTATGGCCAGTTCTTTTTCTACAACCTTGGCCATGTGAGGATGGGCACTTACCAGTTCACGAGTTGGGCGTTGCACATGATAATGCTCGTCTTATTTAGCAACATGGTCGCCATCCTGCTGCGCGAATGGAGTGGCTGCTGCCGCAAGGCCCAGACCACCATCGGCATTGCGCTGCTTGTGCTAGTGTCCGCCATCCTGTCGATCGCCTACGGCAACTATTACGGCACACCGCCGGTCGAAAGCATACCCACTCTATCCCAAACCCATTATTAAATTATGAAACGCTACGGCTCCGTCATCGGTCTTCATCCAGAGAAAATAGAAGATTACAAGAAACTCCACGCCGACGTCTGGCCCGGCGTGCTCCAGATGATTAAAGTCTGCAACATTCAGAACTACTCCATTTACCTCCGCAAGCTGGACGGTAAGCCTTACCTCTTTAGCTACTTTGAATACACCGGTAGTAATTTCGCCGCCGATATGGCGAGGATGGCCGCCGATCCCGAAACGCAGGAGTGGTGGCGCGCCTGCATGCCCTGCCAAAATCCTCTTCCCGACCGCGCGGAAGGCGAATGGTGGGCCTCAATGGAAGAAGTCTTTCACCAGTAATACCAACTCTTAGAAATAACTGGACGGTATTATTTTCCGTGAGAAAATGAGTTGTGCGCAGAAGACAACTCAAACTCGGCAAGCCGGAGCTGAGTGCTCAG
>JBAXQF010000145.1:0-4419 GCA_037131875.1 Verrucomicrobiota bacterium | reverse complement strand
CGCCACGAGCCTATCCATGAATTCCAGAAAATCCACCCGACGCTTACGCTTGAAGCATGGCGGAGAAAGTTTAAGCATTGCTGGGGCGAGAAGGAGTTGAGCGCTTCGGCTATGGCTTGAAGAAGTTGATCCCAGGTTCGCGCGGCGGCTTCACGCAGCAGGGCCTTGAGCTTGGAAAAAACCATTTCGATGGGTTTGAGATCGGGGCTGTATGCCGGCAGGCAAAGAAGCTCGGCCCCGCAAGCGGTGATGGGCGTCGCAAATAAAATTAGCTCGCTGGGCTCGATGTGGTTTGGGAAATCGCCCGCGGAGCGGCCGATCCACCAGCCGATCTACCACACGGCGGTGCTTTGGGATTCGGAAATTCTTTCCGAGAAACGCTATAGGTGTCGTCACCTAAAGCCTGGGGGCGGCTGACTTGTCGAAGCCCCCAACCCTAATTCCTGAGCTGAATATTCCGGGAAGAGCTTTTCCGCGCAACTGGGGCAGAGGCTGTGCGTGCAGTCGAGGTCCAGATGGGTTTCCAGATAGCTCTCGACGCTTTGCCAGTAGTTCTCGTCGGTTCGGACTTGCTTGCAGTTGGAGCAAATGGGGATCATTTGCCTCAGCATGGCGATCTCCCGGATGTCCTCAAGGATGACCACCGCCAGGCGGACATCCTCAAAAGTCAGCGGGGCCACGGTGATGAGAAACAAGGCTTGAACGGTCTGCCCTTGCATGACCAAGTCCAGCTTGACCGTCTGGCGCAGGGGGGTCTGGCCGCCCAAGGCGTGGTTCACGGAATTGCGGACGGGGCATTGGCGGCAGGCCGGGGCGCGGCCGCAGCCCTCGGGTGTTTCAAAGGAGTGCAGGCAATGGAGCATCTCTCCGGCGCGTCGCTGGACGACAAGTTCGCGCTTTTCGTCCAGGATTTTTCCCGCAGCGGTGTTGAAATCCACGATGCGGACATCTTCTTCCACCACCAGTACCGGACACGGCATCGCATCCAGAAGCATGTGGTGGTATTCCGAGCCGTAGATGGCGCTGAGTTCAGGTTTCATGGAAAGAGCTTTGGAACGGCTTCCGCAGACATTACTACGCTCGAATTCCCCTCTTGCAAGGGAGATTTCGTTATTCCGCCACCAGGTCGTAGTCCTGGGAACCGGTTATTTGGACGTCGGCGAAGGAGCCGACCGTCATGGGGCGCGCAAGGAGGACGCGGCAATCGACCTCCGGCGCATCCGCGGCGGTGCGGGCGATGAGCGGTTGCTCCACCAGCACGCGCACGGTTTTTCCCACAAAACTCCCGGCCACCTGCCGGGCGATCTTCTGCTGGAGCTTCATGGCTTTGCGGTAGCGGGCGCGTTTGGTGACGGCGGGGATTTGCCCTTCCAGCTTGGCCGCGCGCGAGCCTTCCTCCTGGGAGTAGGTGAAGATGCCGAGCCGCTCGAAGCGCGTTTTTTCGATGAATTCAAGCAGCGAGCGGAAATGCTCCTCCGTCTCGCCGGGGAAACCGACGATGAAGGTGGTGCGGATGGCGATGCCGGGGATGCCCGCGCGGATGCGCGCGATGAGCTTCTCAATGTGCTCGCGCGAGGTCTCCCGTTTCATGGCGTCGAGCATGGCGGGGTGGATGTGCTGGAGCGGGATGTCGATGTAGCGCGCGACTTTGCTGTTGCGGGCGATGGCGGCGATCAGCTCGTCGCTCCAATGTGCCGGGTGGGTGTAGAGGAGGCGAATCCAGAAGTCGCCCTTGATGGCCTGCAAGGCGTCGAGCAGCGCCGCGATGGTGGGGCCGCGCGAGGAATCCACGGGCTGGTTCGCCCTCGGGCGTTTTTCCCACAGATCCATGCCGAAGTAAGTGGTGTCCTGGCTGATCAGGTTGATCTCGCGGACGCCCTGTTTGACGAGGCCGCGCACTTCGGCCACGACGCTCTCAATGGTGCGGCTGCGGTGCCGCCCGCGCATGGCCGGAATGACGCAGAAGGAGCACGGGTGATTGCATCCCTCCGCAATTTTGACATACGCGGTATGCCCCGGGGTGAGGCGGAAGCGGGGCGTGTCATAGTCCGGGATGTAGACGGGCTTCTGCGAAACAAGGTTGAGCGGCTCCCAGCGTTCGTTGGTGAGCGGAGAGGGGGCGCAGAGGACTTGCTCAATGACGGCGCCCGCATCGGCAATCTGGTCGACGCCGATAAAGGCGTCCACCTCGGGCATCTCGGTGGAGAGTTCCTTGGAGAACCGCTGGGCCATGCACCCGGCGACGATCAGCTTCTGGCCCGCCTTGCGCTTGCTCAGGCCCCGGTGCTCGTTGGCCTCAAGGATGGCGTCGATGGATTCCTCCTTGGCCGAGTCAATAAACGAGCAGGTGTTGACGATGAGCACGTCGGCGTCGTCCGCTTCCGAGGTGATTTCCATCCCGCGCGCGAGGATGCCGCCGAGCATCACTTCGGCGTCGGAAAGGTTTTTGGCGCAGCCGAGGCTGACAAGGCCGACTTTGATCGGGGCGGTGAAGACGGGTTTCAAGGATTTCACGATGAGGAGAGAAAGAGTAGCCGCAGATTGCGCAGATTCACACAGATTTTTCTTTGGTCAGTTTTGCGCTTGGCGCGGTGCCGGGCGGCGTGAGAGGGTCACTCCATCAACCCACCTTTGGCTATGGAAGAAAAAAACAGCATCAGAGTCGGCATTCTCGGCTTGGGAATCATCGGTTCGCGCATTGCGGGCCATTTGCGGAACGCCGGGTTCCCGGTCGCCGTCTGGAATCGCACCCCGAAGGCCGAACCAAACTTTCTGAAGTCGCCCGCCGAAGTCGCCCAAGCCAGCGACGTCATTCAACTTTTTGTCGCCGATCCCAAGGCGGTTTTTGAGGTGCTCGACGCGATGGGCGACGCGCTGACGTCGCGCCATGTCATTGTGTGCAGTTCCACCATCGGGCGCGCCGCCACCTTGGAAGCGGCGCGGCGGGTGCGCGAACGCGGCGCGCGGTTCCTGGACTGCCCCTTCACCGGCACCCGGGGCGCGGCGGACAAAGCCCAGCTCGTCTATTACATTGGCGGAGATGAGGAAACGTTCCTCGCCGCGCAACCGATGCTCCAGCCGGTCAGCAAAGCCATCGTGCGCATCGGCGCCATCGGCGAGGCGGCCCTGGTCAAGGTTCTCACCAACATCATTGGAGCGGCGAGCATCGAAGTCCTGGCCGAGTGTGTAGCCGTTCTGAAGGCTGCGGGAATGGATCCCGCGATCCTGACCGCCGCGCTCGAACACCACGGCAACCGGAGCGCCCTGATCGACCTCAAACTGCCCAAGCTCCTGAGCGGCGATTACGACACCCACTTTTCCCTCAAGCACATGCTCAAGGACGTCCAGTTTGGATTGGACGAGGGCGCCGCACTCAAACTCGACCTTCCCGTCACCCAAGCCGCCGCCGAAGCCATGCGGGAAGGGATGACCCAGGGATGGGCCGACCTCGATTTTGCGTGTGTCATGAAGCGTTACCCACAGCAACCCTAAGGGAAAAGACATCCGCAGATTACACAGATTAAAGAACAGCGAGGGGATCTCCTCAAATAAACCGGATGAATATTTACTACTGCGTGCGTGCTTCGCTCTTAAAAATCTGTGAAATCTGCGAAATCTGTGGATAAATGCATTTCCCTCTCAACCCACACCGAGCCATGATGAAAACCCTCCTCCCTCTCCTTGCCCTCGCCGCCCTGGGCGCGTTTGCCTCCAGCGCCCTCGCGGAGGATGTCGCCGTGATCCAGTTCAAAGCCGGTGCGCAAATGCAGCGCGTCGTCCTGGAATTTTACGAAAACTCCGCCCCCATCACCGTGGCGAACTTCAAGAAACTGGCTGCGTCCGGGTTCTATAACGGCACCGCCGTCCACCGCATCTTCCCCCACCTCATGGTGCAGATGGGCGACCCCCTGAGTAAAAAAAAGGGGAGCCCAGGGATTGGAACCGGCGGCCCCGGCTACACCCTGCCGCCGGAGATCGCTCGCAAACAGACTGAGGGAGCCGTTGCCGCCGCGCGGTTGTCAGACAAGATCAACCCCGCGCGCCGCTCCAACGGCAGCCAGTTCTTCGTCAGCCTCCAGCCCATGCCGAATCTTGACGGACAATACACCGTCTTTGCCCATGTGACCGAGGGGCTTGAAGCGTTGGAGCAGATCAGCCAGAAGTCCGCCGACACGAACGACAGCCCGGTGGAACGGGTCGTCATCGACTCCGTGCGCATCCAGCCGCGTGAAGAGGCGACGGCAACCGTCGCCAGCGGTGAAAACTGGTTTGTGAGGACTTTCCACCGTCTTTTTTAACATATCCCTTGCACCGGGAGGCCCGGAGGGCGTATAAAACGCCTCCCTTTTCCGGGAAATGTGGGTAGGTACCGAAGTGGCCAAACGGGGCGGACTGTAAATCCGCTGGCTTACGCCTTCA
>JBAXQF010000144.1:0-4720 GCA_037131875.1 Verrucomicrobiota bacterium | reverse complement strand
ACGCCACTCGCCGCCACGGAATGTGTAAAGACATTCAGGGAAAACGCTCTAAAGCCCGGCAGGAAGCAATGCCAGGGCGCCACGCGCAGTGTTTGGGTAGCGTTTCCTTCGCTAATCCGCCCCCCAGCCCCTCACCCTTTCCTTATCAGCTCGATCTCCCCAAACTCCTCGCTCTGCGAGATGCCGATTTGCTTGAGCCGGATCAGCTCCAGCAGGGCCAGGAAGGTGACCACGACTTCCGTGCGCGAGGCGGCGCGGACAAAGAGTTCGCTGAATTTCAGCGGAAGCCGCGAGGTGGTCATTTTCAAGACGAACTCGATTTTGTCGGAGACGGTGTAGTTTTCCGCAAAGATTTCCCGGAAATCCTCGGTCTTGTTGAGTCGCTTGAGCGCTTTTTGGAAGGCATTGATGAGGTCGAAGATGCTCACTTCGGCCAGGGGACGTTCGGTTTGCACCTCCAGCGTCTCGGGGACGCGCGCGAAGAGGTTGCTCTGGTGGACTTCCCGGTCGCCAAGGTGCGCGGCGGCGTCCTTGAATTTCTTGTATTCCAGGAGCTGGCGGACAAGTTCCCAGCGCGGGTCGGTCTCTTCCTCGTTCTCTTGCTCCGCCTGCTGGTGGACGGGCAGGAGGCTGCGGCTTTTGATGTAGATGAGGTGGGCCGCCATGACGACGAACTCGCCCGCAATGTCCAGGTCAAGCACCTGGAACGCCTCAAGGTATTCCAGGTATTGCCGGGTGATATGCTCGATGGGGATGTCGTAGATGTCGATCTCATCCCGCTTGATCAAGTACAGCAGCAGGTCGAGCGGCCCCTCGAAGACCTCGAGTTTGACTTTGTAGTCTTTCTCCATCGGGGAGGAAAATCAGTGGCCCGGCTTCTCCCCGACAACTTTTGCGTGCTGGCAGTCCGGGCAGATGAAGGCGGCGGAATCGTCGTTGGGCTGTTCCTGGATGAAGGCTTCGAAGTTCTCCCAGTAGTCGTTGTCGTCCCGGATCTTTTTGCAATACATGCAGGCGGGCAGCAGGGCTTTCATCTGGCGGATGTGGCGGGTGAATTCCAGGATGCGCTTGGCAACATAGAGCCGCCGCCAGACTTCGTCCGGGTTGATGGGTTTGATCAGGAAGTCGTCCACGCCGGTGCGCACGGCGGCGTCGTGGTCGGCATCGCTGGTGCGGCCTCCGGTGGCCAGGATGAAATAGACATAGTTCTTGGATTCCGCCTGCCGGATTTTGCGGCAGAATTGCAGGCCGTCCATGCCGGGCATCACCCAGTCGCTAAAAATCACATCGGCCCATTCCTCTTGAAACGAGGTCCACGCCTGGGCTCCGCACGGAAACGCGCGCACGTCGTGCCCCAGGTTTTTGAGGATTTTGACAATGATTTCCTGCGAGAGGGGATCGTCCTCGGCAACGATGATTTTCATGGGGTGTTAACGGGTGGAGCGGGATCAAAGAGCGGCTTTGGTAGCGAACTATATCCCGGGGGAACTGTAAAGTCGAGATTCTCCAGCGGCGCTTCTTTGAGGGAGAGGAGGGTGGTGGTGAGCTTGCGCCCGTCCGGCAGGGTGATCTCCGTTTTCAAAGGGATGCCGGGAAACGGGGAGGTGGCATCCAAAAGCGCCATGTCCCCCGCGAGTTGAACCATCGGCGCCTTGCGCAAGAGGGCGAGCAGGGTGAGGAATTTGCCGGTATCGGGGCTGTTTTGCGCGATCCACCAGGTCATTTTAAGGGTGCCGCTTTGGGCGGTGTAAACCCGCGTTTCCTGCCCCGCAAGCGTCTCGCGCTTGCCGGTGGGTTCAAGCCGCACGAGGTTTGCGGTCTGCCCCTCCGCGCGCTGGCGTTCCATTTTGCGGGCGAGCTGCCGGGCGGCGGCGGCGCTCACTTCCATGGAGGTTTTCTGCGGGTGCTGGAGGGTGATCGTTTCCCCCGAGGCCGTGTCCATGAGGAAGCTGATCTCCGGGGAGATATCGACGCGGATTTTGTCTCCCTTCGCCTTGATGGTGATTTCTGCCGTGTGTGCGCCCGGCCCGCGCTCTTCGACCTTTTGCACCAGCACCAGATCCGCCCACAGCGCCGGGGGAAAAAAGAGCGTTCCCACAACCCAAATATGCCATCGCCTCATGCCGGGGCATCGTTGCAAACGGCTCCGGCGGTTGTCCCGGGCCGGTTCCCTTGGGGATTGGCGGGCGCCATAATGGAGTTGCAATAAACCGCCGAAACCTTTACATGGGCACATCGGTTCGCGTCTCGAAGAAAAACGCCCCGAAGCAAGGGTTCCCATCGCCCAACCATGGCCAAAGTCCTGTTAACCACCCTGCAACCTCCGACAGCCACCTGGCATCTGGGCCGATACGAGCTATTCCGCCTCAGCATCGCGCTTTCCGGCGAGGGCAAGCACCAGATCACTTGCGACCCGGAAGCGGCGGACATCATCCTGTTTTGCGACGAGGGCCCCACGCCCTATTTGCGCTCCATCCGCCAAAGCCCCCTCTACCGCCGCTACTGGCAAAAATGTTTCGTTTTCGACTCGGAAGACGCCCCCATTGCCTTCCTGCCGGGCGTGTATGCCTCCATCGAAAAAAACTGGCACAACCGCAACTGGACCCGGTCGGGCTTTTATGTCCACATCGCCGAGCGCTCACGCTTCGACTTCATCCCCTTTGAAGAAAACGCCCCCTGGCTCTACTCCTTTGCGGGCACCTGCTACCACCACCCGGTTCGGGAGGCTCTGAAGAAGATCGACGACCCCCGTTTTCACCTTGTCGACACCTCCGGCAGAATGGTTTTCCTCTATCGGGAGGACGATCAGGCGGAGGTGACCGCCTACAAGCAGACCGTGCGCAACAGCAAATTCGTGCTTTGCCCGCGGGGGGTCGGCGTTTCCTCCATCCGGCTTTTTGAGACGATGCGCATGGGCCGCGTGCCGGTGATCCTTTCGGATGACTGGGTTCCGCCGCAGGGGCCGTTGTGGGAAAAATTCTCTGTCCGGGTTGCGGAGGCGGATGTGAGCCAACTCCCCGGATTGCTTGCCTCCCTGGAGCCGCAGGCGGCGGAGATGGCCGCCCTGGCTCGCGCCCAGTGGGAACAGTGGTTTAGTGAAAGCGTCCTCTTTGAGACCGCCGTGGACTGGTGCCTGGAGATTCGCGCCGGGGGCCGATGCGGGAGCAGGCTGGCCCGGGGGAGCAAATACCTCCAGTATCTGCGCCCGGGCCATTTTCGGAATTATTTCCGCATCAAACTGAAAGCGTTTCTGGCTGCGCGCTCAGCGGCAAAATGAACAAACGAAAGGGCCGTCCGGATTGCTCCGAACGGCCCCTTCTCTGATGGAATCAGTTGGCTTACGCGCTTACTTGGCGAGCGCGGCTTGGGCGGCTGCCAGACGCGCCACGGGCACGCGGTAAGGCGAGCAGCTCACGTAGGTGAGGCCCAACTGATGGCAGAACTTGACGCTGTCCGGGTCGCCACCGTGTTCGCCGCAGATGCCGAGCTTGATCTCGGGACGGGTCTTGCGGCCTTTCTCGGCGGCGATCTGCATGAGCTGGCCCACGCCGGTCTGGTCGATCGTGGCGAAGGGGTTCTTCTTCACGATTTCGAGTTCGGCGTAGTGCGGCAGGAAGGAACCGGAGTCGTCGCGGCTCATGCCGAGAGTCGTCTGGGTCAAGTCGTTGGTGCCGAAGCTGAAGAACTCCGCGGTCTGCGCGATTTCGTCAGCGGTGACGGCGCCACGGGGCACTTCGATCATGGTGCCAACCATGTAAGCGATCTTGACTTTCTTCTCCTTCATCACCTCGGCGGCAACGCGGTGGATGATGCCCACCTGGATGTCGAGTTCCTTCTTGAAGCCGACGAGCGGAACCATGACTTCGGGTTTCACCTTGACGCCCTTTTTCTGGACTTCAGCGGCGGCCTCGAAGATGGCGCGGGCCTGCATTTCGGTGATCTCCGGGAAGGAAATGCCGAGACGGCAGCCACGGTGGCCGAGCATCGGGTTCTGCTCGTGCAGTTCATGCACGCGCTTGGAGACGACGTCCACATTGACTCCGAGCTTCTCGGCCAGCGCCGCCTGGGAGGCGTGGTCGTTGGGCAGGAATTCATGGAGCGGAGGATCGAGCAGGCGGATGGTGGCCGGGAGACCCTTGAGCGCCTTGAAGATGCCGAGGAAGTCGGCCTTCTGGAAGGGCAGGAGTTTCGCGACAGCGGCTTTGCGGTCGTCGATCTTGTCGGCGAGGATCATCTGGCGGACCACGTCGATGCGGTCGCCTTCGAAGAACATGTGCTCGGTGCGGGTCAGGCCGACGCCGCTGGCTCCGAACGCCACAGCGTTCTGAACCTGCTCAGGCGTATCGGCGTTCGTGCGAACCTGGAGCTTGGTGGATTTCGCGCACCAGTCCATGAGCTTGACGAAGTTCTTGTAGGTCGCGCCTTTCTTGGCGGTCGCGTCGTTGTGCAGGAGGCCTTGGATGACTTCCGAGGGCGCGGTTTTGACTTCGCCCGCATAGACGAGACCCGAGGTGCCGTCGATGGAGAGGTAGTCCACGCCTTCCTTGAAGGTCTTGCCGTCGGCGGTCATGGTCTTGGCGTGGTAGTCGATATCGAGGGCGGCAGCGCCGCAGACGCAGACTTTGCCCATCTGGCGGGCCACGAGCGCGGCGTGCGAGGAAACGCCACCGCGAGCGGTGAGGATGCCTTCGGCGGCGATCATGCCACGGAGATCTTCCGG
>JBAXQF010000143.1:0-4894 GCA_037131875.1 Verrucomicrobiota bacterium | reverse complement strand
GCTCCCATCGAATAACGGAAATTCTTTTTGAGAGATGCTCTAACCCGGAGGGTTTCCAGACAATAGCCGGGGGTTGAGCGAAGCGACACCCCCGGTATGGGGAAAATTTGCGTTGACCCCGAAGGGGTCGCAGGAACCCGTTGTGAGCTTCTGCCACCCCTTTGAGGTGAGGCGCTGGGATGCGCGGTTCCGGTGGTGTCGGCGCGCGGACGCGCCTCAACCACCGGCTATTGTCTGGAAACCCTTTGGGTTAAATGCACCTGAAAGGGCGTGATGCTTTCGTCTTGTAACCCAGGGCGTTTTCCAGAGCTGATTTTCTCTGCGCTTTCAGCGCGCATATCTTACTCCTGCGCCGGGACGAGCAGCAGCGGCAGGTGGGTGCGGTCGGAAACCTTGGGGGCCACACTGCCGCTCCAGAAGGCGTCCATGCCCGTGCGCGCGGCGGTTCCCATGACAATCACATCGACGCCCAACCGGTGCGCCTCCCTGGCAATAATCTCCGTGGCGTCGCCCCGGCGGATTTCCGCGCTGACTTCAACCCCCTGCGCGGCGAGCCGGGCAATCAACGCCGCCGTGTATTTCCCCGCATCCTCGTAAGCGAGCGCCAGCATCTCCTGCGTGGTGGCGGGCAGGAGAATGCGCGAGGGAGTCTCCACCCCGGAAAGCGTGTCAAAGGTCGGCACGACCATGAGTAATTTAAGCGCCGTTCCGCACGCTTGCGCCAATGCGGCAGCGACCGGCAACGCCGCTTCGCGGATCTGCGTGCCGTCAAGCGGAAGCAGGAACGGTTTGCCGGTGGGAACGGGCGCCCCGCCGCTTTCCCCCGGGCGCACAAGCAGCACAGGCACCTTGAGCGCCACCACCTGTTGGGCAATGCTCCCAAACAGCAGCTTGCGCAGTCCGCTCCGCCCATGGGTGCACATCATGACAAGGTCGGATTCAAATTCCCTCGCGTGGTCCACAATGGATTGCGCCACGTCCGCAATCGCCACGGTGTGCACGTGCATTTCCACCGGGATGCCGCTGGGAACAAGTCTCCGCCGCACTTCCGCAATGTACGCTTCCGCCTCGGCGGGTTGGGAGAGATGCGGCTCACCATGCACCTGCTTCGGGGCATTGCGCTCAATGACATGCACCAGCGTGATCTCCGCCCGCAGCTTCTGCGCGAGATAGACCGCCGTTGGCAAAACCGCTTCGGAGAGCCGCGAACCGTCCAACGGAATGATGAGGCGCTTAAACATGGGGGGGATTTTATGTTCCGCTGAATGTCTGGTACAACAGATAGCCGTTGAGCGCGATAATAATCGCCGCCACACCCACCATTGCCGCCGTCGTGAGCGGGTGG
Source organism: Verrucomicrobiota bacterium (assembly GCA_037131875.1). Classification (GTDB taxonomy): domain Bacteria; phylum Verrucomicrobiota; class Verrucomicrobiia; order Chthoniobacterales; family Chthoniobacteraceae; genus UBA695. The sequence goes on along the minus strand of JBAXQF010000143.1, from coordinate 3,549 downwards.
TTCACCAGGCCGCCCATCAAATCCTTGCGCCGGGTGAAAAAGATCAGCGGCACCAGCGCAAACGGCAGGCCGAAGCTGAGCACCACCTGGCTGAGCACCAGCGTTTTTGTCGGGTCGAGCCCGATGCCAATGACGACGAGCGAGGGAACCATGGTGATCGTGCGCCGCAGCCAGATCGGGATTCTGCGCCGCAAAAACCCCTGCATGACCACCTGTCCCGCCATCGTCCCCACCGAGGCCGAGGACAACCCCGAGGCCAGCAGCGAGACCGCGAAAACCCAACTCGACGCCCTGCCCAGCAGCGGCTCCAGAGTCCGGTGCGCATCCTCAATGCTCGCCACCTGCGTCAAGCCGCCCTTGAAAAACGTCGATGCCGCCATGATGAGCATCGCCGCATTCACCAACCCCGCAATCCCCATGGCAATGGAGACATCAATCAGCTCAAACCGGAACAACCGCCGCGCCCGTTGCGGATCGCGCGCGGTGATGCGGTTCTGGGTGAGCGCGGAGTGCAGGAAAATCACATGCGGCATCACCGTCGCGCCAAGAATCGCCGTGGCAAGCAGCACGGCGTTTTTCGGCAGGATCGGCACCACGGCATGATACGCCACCTGGCTCCAATCCGGCGGGCTGAACCACGTTTCCAGCAGATAAGAAACCGCAATCACCCCCACCAGCACACCGATCACCGCCTCGATCTTCCGAAACCCGCGCACCTCCAGCCCCAAAATAAGAAACGTCACCAGCGCCGTCGCCAGCGCCGCAGGGAAAAGAGGCATGCCAAAGAGCAGGTTGAACCCAATCGCCGCCCCCACAAACTCCGCGAGATCCGTCGCCATCGCCACGATCTCCATCACCCCCCACATTCCCCACACCACCGGCTTGGGAAACTCGTTGCGGCAATGCTCCGCCAGGTTGGTTCCCGTGGCAATTCCCAGCTTGGCCGAAAGCGCCTGCACCAGCAGCGCCATGAGATTGCTCACCACCACCACCCAGATCAACGTGTAGCCAAACTGCGATCCCGCCTGGATGTTCGTCGCGAAATTGCCGGGATCAATATAAGCCACACAGGCGATGAAGGCTGGCCCCAGAAAAGGGAGCAGGCGGCCAATGCCTCGCTTGCCGCTCTGCCCCTCCAACACATCAATGGCGGCCTGAACCGTCCTGACATCGCCGGCTTTAACCTCCCGAGCGGTCGCATCTGCCGGATCATTGCGTCCCATTCCTTCAGGAGGATGGGGCGGGAAATTAGGCATGGCTAACTTTATTGGGCTTGCCGTTCTTTTTGTCAACCCGATACCGTTATTGGGGAAATGCCTCCTCTCCAGGGTTCTGGATCCTCTTTTGTCTCGATTTAGATGCGGCCGCCTTGAGTTCCCGGTTGCAATGCCTTCGCTGCGGATGTTATTTTCAAACTTTTCCCATCCTCCCGGTATGCCCCCAAAGACAGACAAAGACCTCTCCGAAAATTCCCGCAACAACTGGCTCAAGGCGCTCAGTGCCGCCGAAATTCGCAACTTCGGCTACGCGGTCACCCTCCTGCAAGCGGTTCTCAAGGAAGCGCCGGAGTTTCTGGAGGGACGCAAGCTGTTGCGCCGCTCGCAGGTCAATCTGACCAAAGGCAAAAAGAACTTCTTTGGCGGACTTTCCACCCTCAGCCTCAAAGGGCCGCAAGTGCTCAAGAAAGACCCCCTGGCCGCGCTGGAGCTTGCGGAGAAAACCCTGGAGGGAGATCCGTACAACGACGCCGCCAATCATCTGCTCAAAGATGCCGCCATGGCGTTGGGGTATTTTGAACTTGCCGTGTTCGCCCTGCAAACGCTCATCGAGGGCAACCCGAAGGACACGAAGGTGCTCAGCGAATTGGGCGAACTCTATTTCAGCCACGGCGATGCGGAGAAAGCCCTTGCCACATTCAACAAGGTGCTGGAAATCGCCCCAAATGACATGGCCGCCGGAAAACGGGCCAAGGACGCCGCCGCCGCCAACACGATGAAAGCGGGCGGATGGGACACCGCCAAGGACTACCGCGACCTCATCAAGAACAAGGATGAAGCGATTGCGATGGAGCAAAAAAACCGCGTCGTGAAAGATGACGCTTCCATCGACGCCCTGCTCGTCGACCTCCACGCAGAGGCGCAGCAGCACCCGGAGAGCATCGACATCGCCCGCCAGATTGCAGGGCTCTATGAGCAGCGTGAGGATTTTGGCAACGCCATGGCCTGGTATAACTACGCCAGCGAGCTTGCCAAGGGCTCGGACGGCTGGCTGCTGCGCAAAGTCGCAGACATGCAGCTCAAACAGGTTGAGCAGGCGATCCAAGCCCGCGAAGAATGGCTGGCTGCGGCTGGCGACGCCCATGAGGAAAGCCAGCGCGTGCGCGAGGAGCTCAACGAACTCCTAAAGCAGAAAAACCAATCCCTTCTGGACGAAGCCCGCAAACGCGTGGAACGCAACCCGACCGACCTGCTTTTCCGTTTCGAGCTTGGCGAGCAACTCATGAAAATCGGCGAGTTCACCGAAGCGATTCCCGAACTTCAAAAGGCGCGGCAAAACCCGAACGTACGCCTGCGCGCCATGAGCCTTTTGGGGCGCTGCTACGTTGGCAAAGGGATGCTTGACATGGCGGTCAACGAATTCAGCAAAGCCTCCGGGGAAATCCTCGCCATGGACAACGTCAAAAAAGATTTGCTCTATCAACTGGGCCGCCTCCACGAGCAAATGGGGCACAAGGACAAAGCCCTCGCGTGCTACAAAGAAATCTACGAAGTCGACTACAGCTACGAAGACGTCGCCCCGCGCGTGGAAAGCAGCTACGCAGCGGGGTAAGTGTTCCTTGAGTTCCTATAACCCGAAGGGTTTCCAGACAATAGCCGGGGGTTGAGCGAAGCGACACCCCCGGAACCGCGCCTCCCAACGCCTCACCCCAAAAGGGGTGGCAGAACGCCCCCATATCTGGTAATCAATGCTCTCGATATGGCATCCACCTACCTGAGCCTCCATTACCATTTGGTATTCGGAACCAAAAACCGGGAGCCGATCCTCGACGGCGCGTGGCGACTCCGCCTTCATGAATATCTCGGAGGAACCATTCGCGGTCTTGGCGGCATTGCGACCGAGGTGGGAGGGGTGGCGGATCACGTGCATCTTCTGGTCAGCCTGCGAGCCACGCACAACCTGGCCGACGTGGTGCGCGAACTGAAAAAGGCGTCGTCCCTATGGGTGCATGACGAAATCGGCCTGCGCACCTTTGCATGGCAGGAGGGGTATGCTGCGTTCACCATCAGCGCGACCGTATGCGAAGGCGTTGGGAAATACATTCGCAACCAACAGGAACACCATCGGCACCGCTCCTACCGAGAGGAAGTCGAGGAAATGCTCACCAAGGCCGGAGTGGTGTTTGATCCCCGCTATCTGGAATAAGGCCGTCTGCCACCCCTTTTGGGGTGAGGCGCTTTACGGACGCAATCCGGGGGTGTCGCTTCGCTCAACTCCCGGCTAGAGCAATTTACCAAAAACTATAGCCGCGTCTTGGGGCGGCGAAGGCCG
>JBAXQF010000142.1:0-4999 GCA_037131875.1 Verrucomicrobiota bacterium | reverse complement strand
CGGGTTTTACCATCCCTCATATTTATTGAAAGAAATAACCTGACAGGACACTAGAGCATTTTACAAAAAAATGTGGCCAGTGGCTTGGGAGCGCCGAAGGCTGGTGCAAGGCGGCTTGGCCCGCAGCGGCTGTGTTTGTAAACACAGCCCAAGGGACAAACGGTTTGCAACGGCCTTCGCCGCCCCAAGACGCGGCTATAGTTTTTGGTAAATTGCTCTAGCGCTGGAAAGTCCCGGAAAAAATCTCGCGCAAAGATCGCAAAGGACGCAAAGAAGAGACTTCTCTTTGGTTTCTTCCCTTTGCGTTCTTGGCGTCCTTTGCGCGAAATATTCTTCTCTTACAAGCTCAGAAAATTCTGCAAAAGCCGCTTGCCTTCCAGCGTGAGGATCGACTCCGGATGGAACTGCACGCCGTGAATCGGGAACTCGCGGTGCCGCAGCCCCATGATTTCCCCCTCGGCGGTTTCCGCTGAGATTTCCAGCACGCCGGGGAACGTCTCGCGTTTCACCAGCAGCGAGTGGTAACGCGTGGCTTCGAACGGACTCGGCACCCCGGCGAAGATCCCCTTGCCGTCGTGCAAAATGGGCGAGGTCTTCCCGTGCATCAACCGCCCGGCGCGGACGACGTCGCCGCCGTACACGTAGCCGATGGACTGGTGCCCCAGACACACGCCCAACAACGGGATGCGCGGGCCGAATTGGCGAATCACGTCACAACTGATCCCCGCCTCCTTGGGCGTGCATGGCCCCGGCGAAATGCAGATGCGCTCGGGCTTGAGCGCCTCGATCTCCGCGAGCGTGATCTCGTCGTTGCGCTTGACGAGCAACTCCGCGCCCAGTTCGCCGAAATACTGCACCAGGTTGTAGGTAAACGAATCGTAGTTATCGATGACAAGTAGCATGGCTATTGAGGTCTCGCGCAAAGATCGCAAAGGACGCAAAGGAAGAAGAGATTTTCCGCCTTTGCGTTCTTGGCGTCCTTTGCGCGAAACATAATTTGAGGTTTAGTGGTGGCACGAACAGCCGATCCCCTTGGCGTGTTCAATGGCGCGCATGACGGCCATCGCTTTGTTGACGGTTTCTTGGTATTCCCCCTCGGGCGTCGAGTCGAGCACGTTGCCGCCGCCCGCTTGCACAAACGCTTTGCCGTCCTTGAGCAGAACCGAGCGCAGAGTAATGCAGGAGTCGTGATTGCCGTCGAAGCCGAAATACCCCACCGCGCCCGCATACGCGCCGCGACGGCTTTTTTCCGACTGGTTGATGATCTGCATGGCGCGCACTTTGGGCGATCCAGAGACGGTGCCCGCCGGGAACGTGGCCCGCAGCACATCGTAAGCGTTGGCTCCTTCGCGGAGTTTGCCGACGACGTTGGAAACGATGTGCATGACGTGGCTGTAACGCTCGATGGTCATGAAATCCGTCACGCGCACGCTGCCGAATTCGCAAACGCGCCCCACGTCGTTGCGCGCCAGATCCACCAGCATGAGGTGCTCGGCGCGTTCCTTGGGATCGGCCAGCAACTCCTCGGCGTTGGCGGCGTCTTCCTCCGGGGTCGCGCCGCGTCGGCGGGTTCCGGCGATGGGCCGGATGGTGATGTTCCCCTCGATGGCCCGCACGTGCACCTCGGGCGAACTCCCCACCAGCGAAAACTCCCCGCCGAACTTGAGGCAGAAGAGATACGGCGAGGGATTGATGTAACGCAGCGCCCGGTAGAGTTGCAGGGCGTCGCCTTCATACTCCGTCTCAAACCGCTGCGAGAAGACGACCTGAAAAATGTCGCCCGCACGGATGAACTCATTGCCGTTGCGCACCATCTGGTAAAACTCCTCGCGCGTGGTGTTGCTGCGAGGCGCTTCCGGCTCGACGCTCGTGTGAATGTTGACCGGCGGCAGGAAGGCGGGCCGGGCGAGCCGTTCCACCAGCGCCTCGATCTTCTCGCACGCGATGTCATACGCAGTGTCGGCGTCGCCGTCCACGAGCGCGTTGGAAAGCACGCGCAGGCGGCGCAGACGGTGGTCAAAAATGAGGATCGTGTCCGTGATCATGAAGACCATGTCCGGCACGTCGTTGGGCGGATTCTCCTCGCGGGGCGGCTCGCCGATGGTCGGCTCGAAAAACCGCACCATGTCATAAGACATATAGCCGACCGCACCTCCCGCAAACCGCGGCAGGCCCGGCATGGGCACCGGCTTGAAGCGGGCCATCAATTTCTGGAGTTCCTGGAGCGGATCACCCTCCGCCTGGAATTGGCGCGCCTCGCCGTATTCCGTCACGGTCACGTCGCGTCCGCGCGCCTGAAAGAGAATGCGCGGCTCGGTGCCGACGAAGGAATAGCGGCCTCCTTCGTCACTGTTCTCGGCGCTTTCGAGCATGAAGGTATGCCCTCCACGGTCGAGCTTTTGAAAGGCGGAGATCGGCGTCTCCGCGTCGGCGATCAATTCCGTGCTGACGGGAATCAGATTGCCCTGGGCTGCCAGCGCGCGAAACTCCTCGCGGCTCGGCGTGATAAGATGGGTGTTCACTTGGTATAAACCTTTTCCGGATCGAAAACGCGCGGTTCACTGATCGACTCGGGCGATCCATCACGTCCGAAAGCCTGGTAAAAGCAGGAGGCATAGCCGGTGTGGCACGCCGCCCCTTCTTGATCCACTTCAAAGAGAAGCGTGTCCACGTCGCAGTCCGCAAACCAGCGCACCACCTTCTGGGTGTGGCCGCTGGATTCGCCCTTGAGCCAGAGCTTCTGGCGTGAACGGCTCCAGTAGTGCATGAACCCGGTTTCCAGAGTCTTCTCAATGGAGAGGCGGTTCATCCAAGCCATCATGATCACACGGCCCGCAGTCGGCTTGCCGTTCTGGGTCTGTTGGATGATGGCCGGGATCAACCCGTCGCTGTTGAATTTGAAATCGAGGTTCATGTTGGATGCTGGTTTTAGGGTGATTTGAGAAATAAAAAAGCCCGACGATTCGGTTTTTGAATCATCGGGCAAAGGGTTCGACGCATGAGCGAAAGAAAGCGGTCGACCGCGGCAAAGCCGCAAGCCCGTCTGCTAACGCCACCAATGCAAGGAAAGTTTCACTGTGCATACCCCTACACCGCCCCCCCCGGCCTAGGCAAGCGGATTTTGATCAGGCGCATCGGGAACGCAGGAAGGGAAAAATCTATCAGGAACTCAGGAAATCAGGAACGGAATAGGAAAAGCAAATCGTTCATTCTGAAATAACTGTATCCTACTCCAGCAAAAACAAGCACTCTACAGATACCTCTTTCTGTCTTTTTTCCTGATTTCCTGATAAAATCCCATGCCTTTCCATTGGAAAAATGGCAGTCGCTCTTGATTTGCGCGCGCAAACGGTGAAAATATCAGGCATCCCCCGATGCCGCTCAAATCCTACGCCGTTTTGAAAGGCCGCCCCAGGGCGACCCGCGTCTCTGAAGAAGGGCACCCCCATTTCCAACTTCACGTGGAGGCCAATGGGGAATCCCACCGCGTCGCCATCAATGTCCGCTCCATGATGGAGCCCTCGGAGATGGAATACCTCATCAAACTCCGCTTCGCCCATCCCATCACCACCGGGCTGAGCCGACTTGCGCCCGGATTGCACCGCGTGGAACGCTGCCCCGGCGGGCTCGCCCTTGATTACAACCGCCTCAACCTCTTCCATCGCGACCAATTCCTGAAACTCCCCAGCCACCAACCCAACGGCGGCACGGACTTGAACCAAGTGCTGGAGGGCATCTTCGCCGGAGCCATCTCCGACCCCGGCTGCTGGGTCTACGTCTTTGGCGAGCCGTGGGAAGCCGATGGCCACGACCGCCTCTTCCGCTTTTACCCCTCGCGCGGCATTCACGACGTCCACATGAACCAGGGCAACGACCCGTGCCACTTGGAGCAGGATGGCTGCTGGCAGGACGGCGCGGTGTTGATCGAACACCCCCGGCAGAAGCGCTGGACGGGGCTCTTTCTCAAATTCCAGTCACAATCCTGGCACACCGATCCCATCCACGGCCACGCCCTTCCCGACCACTCCGGGCTGCTCTCCACCCCCATGCCCCCCGGCTGCCACCCTGCGGAAAGCACCGTGCGCATCATCGCCGCGCTCGTGCACCCCCTCAACGGACAGTCGCAACATGCCTCCGTTACGCTACTTAATGTGAGTCCGTATCAAGTCGATCTCGCCGGGTGGAATCTCACCGCCGACACCAAAAGAAAGTGGCCCCTGCATGGCGCGCTGAACCCCGGCGAAGCCCGCGAAATCCCGCTCGGCCCGTCTGCGCCGCTGGAAAGAGAGGGAGGCATCGTCACCCTCATCAACCGCGAAGGCCTCAAAATCCACGGCATCTCCTACACCGCGGAACAAGCCGCGCGAGCCGGGTGGCGGATTGCGTTTTGAGGCGTTAAAAGCGTCCATCCTTACCGCTTTCCAATAGCAAAACCCCTTTTGTTGATTTCAGATAAGCTTGTGTTCATCAAAGGGGCTTGGCACTACCCAAAGTGCGCTATGAAATTTATTGCGAACGCCGAAAAAATCGCCCGAACCGCCATGAAAGAGAATGGGCACCCCGAACCCGCTGATAAGTTCGCAACAGTGATCCGGTTTTTAGCGCAACATCCTGAAGCCGCATCCCAACCGCGCAAAAAGGTAGCGATCGGTAGCCTTATGTATATCCAGGCGGCAGCAGTTTCCTTTGCAAACTCCCGTATACCGAAAAGCCCGGAACCGCCTTCCACCGTGCCGGATGAAATGGTGAGTTATATTTTGAAGGAATATTATTCTTATCTTCGTGCTCTTCGTGGCCTCTGTGGTGCAATCCATTCCATTGCTTGCCCTTCGCCGACGCCGTGGTATTCTCTTGGGTGGGCGGCGGATGACCGCTGGCGGGGCAACCCGTTAGAGGAAAGTCCGAACACCCCAAGGCAGCATGCCGCATAGAACGTGCGGGGGCCGTTGGCGAAAGCTGGCGGCAACGGAAAGTGTCACAGAAAACAAACCGCCGGGGG
>JBAXQF010000141.1:0-5328 GCA_037131875.1 Verrucomicrobiota bacterium | reverse complement strand
AGGTCTGCACGACGAAGCCGCCCCCTTTTCATAACAAAGTAGAACTAGAGCGTTTCTCAAAAAGAATTTCCTATTCGCCGGGGCGGCGTGGGCCGTCGCGCTGCGTTGCAAGCTCGGGCAGTATGGAAAATACAGCCGCTTCGCTTGCGCCTTGCGCGCCAACCCACGGCGCTCCCATCGAATAACGGAAATTCTTTTTGAGAGATGCTCTAAAAAACGCCGAAAGGAGTCGCGCAAAGGGACGCAAAGGACGCAAAGAAAAAAACTGAGGGCGTTTGTGCTCCTCACCTCCAGGATTCTGTCTTTGCGTCCTTTGCGTCCCTTTGCGCGAGACTGCACCATTCCCCGATTGCCTATTTCTTGACGCCCTTGTTCATCGCGGCGGTGAACCAGTCGCCTCCTCCTCCGCCGGAGTTGCGGGCAGGAGCCGGACGCGCGTTGCCGCTGGAACGTTGCCCGCCGCTGCCGCGCGGCGTCAGGTCCGGCTTGCTCTTCAGGGAAAGCGCGATGCGTTTGCGCTCCAGATCGACCTCCATCACGGTGACGGTGACGCGCTGCTGCACTTTCACGACATCCGCCGGGTCCTTCACAAAATGGTCGGAGAGCTGGCTGACGTGGACGAGGCCGTCCTGATGCACGCCGATGTCCACAAACGCGCCAAACGCCGCGACGTTGGTGACGATGCCCGGGAGCTTCATGCCGACGGTCAGATCCGTGATTTTCTCCACGCCTTCCGCAAAGGAGAAGGTCTCGAACTTCTGGCGGGGATCGCGTCCCGGCTTGGCCAGCTCGGCGAGGATGTCATTGAGCGTGGGCAGGCCGACCTTGTCGGTGACGTAGTTTTTGAGCGCGATCTTTTTGCGCAGCAGCTCGTTTTTGATCAAGTCGCGCACATTGCAGCCGAGGTCGCGCGCCATGGCATCGACAATCCCGTAGCTCTCGGGATGCACCGCGCTTTCATCGAGCGGGTTCTCGGCGTTGCGGATGCGCAGGAAGCCCGCCGCCTGCTCAAACGCCTTCGGCCCGAGGCGCGGAACCTTGAGCAAATCCTGCCGGGACTGGAACGCGCCGTTGGCGTTGCGAAAGGCCACGATGGCCTCGGCGGTGGCGGGGCCAATGCCGGAGACGTAGGCCAGGAGCTGCTTGGAGGCCGTGTTCAGCTCCACGCCCACGCGGTTGACGCTGCTGATGACCACGTCGTCGAGACTCTTCTTGAGCGCGAATTGCTCCACATCGTGCTGATACTGGCCGACGCCGATGGATTTCGGATCGATCTTGACCAGCTCGGCCAGCGGATCCATGAGCCGCCGCCCAATGGAGACCGCGCCGCGCACGGTGATGTCGTGGTCGGGGAATTCCTCGCGGGCCACATCGGAAGCAGAGTAGATCGACGCGCCGCTTTCATTGACCATGACGACGGGGATGCTGGCCGGGAGGTTCAGCTTGCGCACAAAGGCCTCGGTTTCGCGGCCCGCCGTGCCGTTGCCGATGGCGACGGCTTCCACTTTGAAATGTTTGATGAAGGCGAGGACTTTCTCTCCGGCTTCGGCGGCGGATCGAGCGCCTTGTTCGGGATAGACCACGTCGTTGTGGAGCAGCTTGCCCTGGGCATCCAGGAGCACCACTTTGCAGCCGGTGCGGAAGCCGGGGTCGATGGCGAGCACGCTCTTCTGGCCCAGCGGCGAGGCGAGCAGCAACTCGCGCAGGTTGTCGGCGAAGACGCGGATGGCTTCCTCATCGGCGCGGCGTTTGAGTTCCATGCGGATCTCCGTTTCCATCGCGGGCCCGAGCAGTCGCTTGAAGCTGTCCTGCACGGCAAGGCGCACCTGATCCGCCGCCGGGTTGCGCCCCTTCACAAACATCGGCTCCAGCGTGCCGAGCGAGGAGGCCTCCGTGGGATGGATGCGCATCATGAGGAACCCTTCCTTCTCGCCGCGCCGGACGGCCAGAATGCGGTGGGAAGGGGCTTTGGAAGCCGGTTCGCTCCAGTCAAAGTAGTCGGAAAATTTCGCCCCCTCGGTCTCCTTGCCCGGAAAGACCTTGGAGTACAGCGTCGATTCACTCTGATACACCGCGCGGAGTTTGGCGCGGGCGTCCTTGTCGTCGCTGAAGCGCTCGGCCAGGATGTCGCGCGCCCCGGCCAGTGCCGCTTCCACCGTGGTGAGCGGCGGCTCTGCGGTCTTCGCGGCTTCCGTTTCCAGGAACGGCGCGGCGGCTTGTTGCGGGTCGATGTCGGCGGCTTGGGTGAAGAGGAGATCGGCGAGCGGCTCGAGACCCTGTTCCTTGGCAATCGTCGCGCGGGTGCGCTTCTTGGGACGGTAGGGGAGGTAGATGTCTTCCAGCGCGGTGAGCGTCAGCGCCGTTTCGACCGCCTTTTTCAGCTCCGCCGTAAGGAGCTTGCGTTCGTCGAGGGATTTGAGGATCGCGTCCCGCCGTGAATCGAGGGCCGCGAGGCTCTCCATCCGGTCGCGGATCGCCATGATCGCCACTTCGTCGAGGCTCCCCGTGACTTCCTTGCGGTAACGGGCAATGAAGGGAACCGTCGCCCCCTCCTTGAGCAAAATCGCCGTCGCCATGACCTGGCGGGGTTGGATGGCCAGTTCGCGGGTGATTGTTTCGAGATGTTGGTTCGGCAACGGGGCCAGAGGGGAGGCGGGAGAAGAGATGGAATCCATGCGGTGGGTTGGGGCGGAATGGTTACACCACCAAGGCTATGCAATTCAAGCGGAGAAGCCTTAAAAGCGGTTCTCCTTTGCGTCCTTCGCGTCCTTTGCGCGAGCCTCTTTCTTCAAAATCTGTGGATTCTCCTGTTTTTTCCTGAGTTCCTGAGTTCCAGATTTTCTTTTTCCCTGATCCCATGTATCCCAAGGGGATGAAACCCCTTCTTGAGGTGCTTCGCGCGACGGCGGAGTATTTTACCCGGCATGACGTGGAGAGCCCGCGTCTGAATGCCGAGCACCTTGTCGCCCACGTGCTGGGCAAGAAGCGGATCGAGCTGTATATGGAGTTCGACCGCCCCCTGGGCGAGCGCGAGCTGGCTCCGTTGCGCGAGTTGATGCGCAAACGGGCCACCGGGGTGCCTTTGCAGCATTTGCTGGGCACGGTGGAGTTTCACAAGCGCGTTTTCGCCACGGATGCACGCGCGCTCATTCCCCGGCCCGAAACCGAATTGTTAATGGAACTCACTTTGAAGGAGCCGTTGCCGGACGCCCCGCGCATTCTGGATGTGGGCACCGGGAGCGGAGTGATTGCGCTCACGCTCGCGGGGGAACTCCCGGCGGCGGACGTGACGGCGGTGGACGTCTCGCCCGAAGCGCTGGCGTTGGCGCGCGAAAACGCCGAACGGCTCGGACTGACGGGGCGGGTGCAATGGCTTCAGAGCGATCTGCTGGAGGCCGTGGAGGGGACGTTCGATCTCATCATCGCCAATCTCCCCTACATTCCCGGCGGCGAGATTGCGGGACTCGCGCGCGAGGTGCAGCACGACCCGGTGCTGGCGCTCGATGGCGGCCCGGTGGGCACGGAGATCATGGAGCGGCTGATCGACCAGGCGCGCTGCCACCTGAAGCCGGGCGGGCGGCTGGTGCTGGAGATCGGCATTGACCAATCCGCGCCTCTTGCGGCGGTGCTGGAGCGGCAGAATTATCGGGACATCCGGCCCGTGGCGGATTATCAAGGCATCTTACGCTTTTTGTTTGCGACTTATGGATAAAATTCTCGTGCATGGTGGTCATAGCCTGAGCGGCTCGGTGAGGGTCAGCGGTTCCAAAAACTCCGCGCTGCCCATTCTCGCCGCGTGCCTGCTCACCAAGGAACCGTGCATCATCCGCCACGTGCCGGATTTGAGCGACGTGCATTACATGCTCCAAATCCTCAGCCACATGGGCGCGGAGGTGGAGCGGGCCAGCGGCACGGTGACGGTGCGCGCGGAGAACATCAAATCAGTCGCCCCGTATGAGATCGTCCGCAAAATGCGCGCGTCGGTGTGCGTGCTGGGGCCCCTGCTCGGGCGCGAGAAGGAGGCAACGGTTTCGCTGCCCGGCGGCTGCGTGATCGGCGACCGCCCCATTGACCTCCACCTGCGCGGCTTTGAAGCGCTCGGCGCGGCGGTGCGCGTGGAGTGCGGCAACGTGAAGGTTTTCGCAGCCCGGCTCAAGGGCGACACGATCAATTTGCGCGGCAAGTTCGGCTCCACCGTGCTCGGCACGGACAATATCATGATGGCGGCGGCGCTCGCCGAGGGCGTGACGGTCATCGAAGGGGCGGCGGCGGAACCGGAAGTGGTCGATCTCGCCAATTTTCTCAACGCCATGGGGGCGAAGATCGAGGGAGCGGGCACGCGGCGGATCGTCATTGAGGGCGTCAAGGAACTCCATGGGGCGGAACACGCGGTGATCCCGGATCGCATCGAGGCCGGCACCTTCATGGTGGCTGCGGCCATTGCGGGCACGCGGGTCACGCTGCGCCGGGTCGTGCCGGATCACCTCAAGGCGGTGAGCGACGCGCTCATTACGGCGGGCTACAGCATTGAGACCTCGCGGGACACCCTCACCGTGGTCGGCAACGGCAAACCGAAGTCGCTGGAACTGATCACCGAGCCCTACCCCAGTTTCCCCACCGACATGCAGGCGCAGATGTGCGCGCTCTTGAGCGAGGGGGAGGGGATCAGCGTCATTACGGAAACGATTTTCCCGCAGCGTTTCATGCACGTCTCCGAACTCAAGCGCATGGGCGCGCAAATCACGCTCGAAGGCTCCAGCGCCGTGATCAAGGGCGTGGAGCGGCTGAGCGGCGCGCCGGTGATGGCGAGCGATCTGAGGGCCAGCGCCGCGCTGGTGCTGGCGGGATTGCGCGCCAGCGGCGTGACGGAAGTCAACCGCGTTTACCACATCGACCGCGGCTACGAGTCCATCGACGACAAGCTCAACGGACTCGGAGCGCAGATCGAGCGGGTGAAGGTGTAGGGCACAAGCAGTTCCCCGCAGATTATACAGATTCGAGAAGAAAGAGTTCTGCGCTCTCGTTGCGCTCTCGTTCCCAATCTCCTGATTGGGAACGCAAGTGTCTTGGAAACTCTGTTTCCACAAGCTCGCCAAGGCAAGAAGGTTGCTGGAAAAACAAGGCGCTGGGGCTCACCGCGCTTTACGAAACGGAGTTTCGCGGACAAGTGCGTTCCCAATCAGGAGATTGGGAACGAGGCCTCAAAACGAGGCCTCAAAGCGCAAAGAGAAGACCTGATTTCCGCGCGTTCTCCTCGCTCCTTTTGCGCTTCTTTGCGGCTAGAGCAATTTACCAAAAACTATAGCCGCGTCTTGGGGCGGCGAAGGC
>JBAXQF010000140.1:0-5452 GCA_037131875.1 Verrucomicrobiota bacterium | reverse complement strand
CACATTCCGTGGCGGCGAGTGGCGTCATGCGCCTCTTCAAACTCCGGGCAGTATCCAAAGATACAGCCACTGCGTTTGAAAAGCCGCCTGCCACCCCTCGGCGCTCACGGCCTATTGTAAACACCTTCATGGAAAACGCTCTAATGACGAAACGGCTGGAAGAGGGCAATTTTTCGTGGCCGCGCAATGTGGAACCCGGGCGAACGAAGCTGCGGCTGACGCCCGAGGCGTTGGCGCTCTTGACGGATGCCCCTTCTTGTCAGCAGTCACCCATACGTTTGCCAACAATTCCCGCAGTTGCGTCAATTTGCTTCCCTGCGAGGTTCCCAACGCGGCAAGTCCAACAATGTAATAATCGTTTTCTTCTTCAGCTTCGTCGCCTGTTTCTCTTTGCCGGGCTTCGCTTTGGCAAGCGGCTTCTTGGGGGGACCGGCTTTGCGTTGGGCTTTGGCTGGCTTTGCCGCCTTTTTCTGCTTCGTCTTCGCTTGCGGCGTTGGTTTCGGTGCGGTCTTGCGCACGGGCCTGGAAACGGGTTGGGAAGAGGGGGTGGCAGGTGCGTCGGCCAGGTCGATGTCGATGCCGAACACGTCGGCGAGGGAAGCCGGGTCGAGGTCGGCGGTGCCGGTGGTGGGGATCGCATGCGAGGAAACGGCTTCGGTGATGAGTTCCGTGTGGTCGGCCTGGCGCAAGGTGAACAGTAATTCCGGTTGGTGGTCGAACCGCGCGCCGACGCCATAGAGGACCGCCGCGAGGTGTTTGCAAAGCCCCGCCCAATCGGGGCAGTCGCAGTCCATCTTGATTTCCGAGGGCAGCGGAAACATGCCGCAATCCCGGTTGGTGATGACCGTCATCACGGCGTCGGAGAGCCGCCCCTGGAGCAGTTCGACGAGGGAATCGATCCGGCCCGAGCAGGCGTCCTTGATGGCTTTCCAGCGTTCCCCGGCAATGGGCGCAATGGAGATGGTCTGCTTGTAAAGCGACGAGCCCATGACCTGCGCGGTGATTTTTGTTGGCTCGATTTTCAGGTCAATGACGGAACCGTTGCGGACGTAGCTGCGCCCGCGCGGCAGTCGGTTTTCGTAGTCGCTAAACGATTCGAGGTGCTTGCACCACGCTTTACCCCAGAAGGTCGTGGCGATGGCGCGGCCTTTGATGGCAACAGGCGATAGCGTGATGCCTTTTTTCGCCATCTTGGCGGCTTCTTTGGCTGCCAGGGCGCGGCGTTCGGCGACTGAAACGTAGGGGCGGTAGGAAAACCAACTCATGGGGCGCGGCGGGGAGTGTTGATGGAACGCGGTCAACTTTCGCAAAGGGTGCTCCGCACGTCGAGCGCAACAAAACGCAAAAGTTCATCATTGTTCATTTCGGTAAGCGCCATCTCGCCACCCTCGGAGAGCACGCCGTCCGCAAGCGAGCGCTTATCCTCGATGAGCCGGTCGATCTTTTCCTCCACGGTACCCCGGCAGACGAATTTGTGGACGAGCACGTTTTTCTTTTGGCCGATGCGGAAGGCGCGGTCGGTGGCTTGGTTTTCCACGGCGGGATTCCACCACCGGTCGAAATGAATCACGTGCGCGGCTTCGGTGAGCGTGAGCCCGGTGCCGCCCGCCTTGAGCGAGAGCACGAAGAACGGCGGCCCGTCTTCGCGCTGGAAGCTCTCGACTAAAGAGCGGCGCTCTTTGACGCCGGTACCGCCGTGGAGGAGGAGGCCGGGACGCCCGAAGATGCCGGTAAGGTAATCGCGCAGCGGCCCGGTCATCTCCCGGAACTGAGTGAAGAGGAGCGCCTTCTCCTGCCGGGAGGCGATCTCCTCGGCGATCTGGGCCAGCCGTCCGAACTTGCCGCTCTCGGCGGGCGCGTATTCGCCGCCCAGGAACTGCGCGGGGTGATTGCAGAGCTGCTTGAGCCGCATGAGGAAGCTCAAAACCAAGCCGCGCCGCTGGATGCCGTCCACCGCCTCAAGCTGCTCCTCAAGGTCGCGAACGGCCTGTTCATACAGCGCAGCCTGCCGTTTCGAGAGCGGGCAGAACGCGCGCACTTCGGTCTTGTCGGGCAGGTCGGCGATCACCGAGCGGTCGGTCTTGAGCCGACGGAGAATGAACGGGCGCACCAACCGGCGCAACGGTGCAAACTGCGCGGGGTCTTCGCTGCGGCCCACGCTTTTGGCCAGGCGCGAAAACGCGGCGGCGCTCCCGAGCAGGCCGGGATTGAGGAAATCAAAGATTGACCAGAGATCGCCGAGGCTATTCTCCACCGGTGTTCCGGTAAGCGCCACGCGCACGGGCGCAGTCAATTCCTTGACCGCCCTGGTCTGGCGGGTGGCGGGGTTTTTGATCGCCTGCGCTTCGTCCAAAATCGCGTGGCTCCACGGGAACCGGCGCAGCGCCTCCTGCCGGGCGAGCACGCCGTAGGTGGTGGCAACGAGATCGGCGGACGCGAACGCCCGTTCCAGCGCCCCGGCATCGTCGAACACGTCGCTGCTTGTGGCCGAGGGATGCGCGATCATGACGCGCAGAGTGGGCGCAAACTTCGCGGCTTCGGCCTGCCAGTTGCCCAGCAGCGAGGCCGGGGCAACGAGCAACGCCGGACGGGCATCGGGCGACTCTTGCCGCCAGTGCATGAGCGCGGCCAGCATCTGCACCGTCTTGCCAAGCCCCATGTCGTCGGCCAAACACGCGCCGAGCCCAAGCCGGGCCATGAACCGCAGCCAGTGAAGGCCTCCAAGTTGGTAAGGACGCAGTTCCGCCCTGAACCCGCACGGGACGGGTGTCCCCCCGGTCTGCGGATTGCGCAATTCCGCAAGCTGGCTCTCGATCCAGTCGCCGCCGTGGACAAACGACCATTCCCGCACCGCTCCCGACTCTGCGTCGGCTCCCCCCTCTCCCTGCTTAATCCCGGCCAGCAGACGAAAGGCTTCGGCAAACGAAACGCCATCCTCAAGCCTTGCCCGTTCGATTTTTTTCCAATGAGCGAGCACTTCCTTGAGCTTCTCGGGGTCCGACTCGACCCATTTCCCGCGAAGAAAAACCAGCCCCTCGGTCGAGGAAACCAGCGTCTGCCATTCGGCATCCGTCAGTGCCTCGCCGTCGAGCGTCACCGCCGCCTTAAAATCCAGCAGCGCCCCAAGCCCCATGCTGGAGGGCTTCGACTGGCCTATCGTGACGTTCACGGCAGGCCGCGAGGGGCGACCGGCTTTCCACCAATCCGGCAACCGCACCAGCACGCCGCTCTCCTCGAAGATCGGAACATCCCTCAAAAACCGATGAGCCTCGGCGGGCGACCACGCTTGGGGCTGGAAAATCCGCTGGGAGTCGATCAACTCGCGGGCCAGCGCACTCTTCCCCGCAGCTTGGCGCACAGGCAACAGCAGTGAAAGCAGCGCATCCTTGTTTTGCGAACCGGCGTATTCGCGCAGAGCGTTGCCCAGTGGGAGATACTGCGGCCGCGCCTGGGGCGAAAGCCGGTGGGTGTAGGTGGCCAGAAAAGCAAAGGGGCGCTCGGAGCTCTTCTTGTTTTCCGCGAGATGAAACGTCACGCGCCCCACCAGATTCCACGCCGCATTTTGCGCCTTCAGCCACTCCTGCGCGCCTCCCTCGCAGCTTGCCACTTCCGCGAGAACCAATGCATCAAGCCCCTGCCACAAGGCAGACAGCACCTCGGCCCGCAAATACTCGCCCCCGCGCATTGGCGGAGCGGACTCCGAGAGCGCGGCGAAATCGTCTTCAGACGGCGCGGCCACGCCCGTTCCCGGCTCCGGCGTATGACAGAATGCCGTCAAGTATTTTCGCCCGAACTCCCGCCAGAAAACCGCAACCGGGGGCAACGGCGTCTCCAGTTCCCGCGTGGCAAGGCTCAAAAGTAGCCGGGCCGACGACTCGGAAGCAGCCGCAGCAAGGGCGCGTGCGCGCGCAGCCCCGAAATCGGAACCGGCGCTTTCCTCCCAGTGCAGATGACCTTGCGGCGAAAGACTGATGGACATAAAACTCATATCCAAACTCAACTCGCCTCAACATTATGTTGGCGGATGGTCTGGATGGGGAGAAACAGGGTTAAGGGCGAGTCGTCCAACGGCAGAAAACCAAATTGGGCATAGTACGCAGCAGCCAACTCATCCTTGGCATCGACAAATAATCCCACACCCCCGGCAATTTTCTCGGCACGTTCCACCATTTGGCATGCGCAGGAAAGCAGCATGTGCCCGATTCCCTGCCGTTGCCTGGCCTGCGAAACCGCTAACCGCCCCAAACGCATCGCGGGAATTTGTTGGGGAAGTTTTTTGCCCAGAGCAGGCGGCAATATTCCGCCGTCAATCTGGCAGTAAGTCAGGGTGAAATAACCTGCGATCACTTCCTTCACACCTTCCTCCACCGGCACGTAGGTCTTTGCGATCCCTTTCGCTTCGTGCTGCCGCGCGATCTGCTTCAAATACCGATTCAGCGGCTCGACTCCGCAATCGAATCCCTCCCGATGATGATGCTCCGCAAGCGGCTCAAATTTAAACACGAACGTTGGCCTTGAAGAGTGAGGCCGCGCGTTTTAAGCGGGCATTGGGTTTCGGAGGGTTTTCCAGAATGGAAAAGACCTGCTTGGCCTGGGTTTCAGAGAGCCGGATCAGAGTTTCCCTCTCAACAATCTGCTGCGCCTCCTTGTAGGCGGATTGCACTAAAAATTGGTTTAGAGCGGCCCCTTGCAAATCGGCGGCCATCTGGATTACGCGCCGGACTTGTTCAGGGACTCGGGCTACAACACGGGCATTCTTGGAATGGATAACCTGCATGGTGCCAATGTGGCACCATGCCCATCATGTGTCAACCAAATGGAACTTCAGCCGTGGTGAGTCAGTGCTACGGGCACAACCCACAGGATGCGGCTTTCACCAATCCTCAAGCGTACGAAAAATCCTGTTCATCGAAAAAGTTAGCGCATTATCGTTCAATCAAGGCGGCACTCAGACTTATCCATAATCCCCCCGGCCCACGCTGAGGCGAGAATGCCTGGCACGGGGCCAATACGTGGCAGCCACAGAGTAGGCCGGGAATAGGGGATTGTGGGGAAGTCGCGATTTGAGGCCGTGCTTCGTTACCATCAGAGCCTGTGTTTTTCCCTTCTGATACTCTTTTGTCCTCTACTCGCTGCACTAGAGCATTTTACAAAAAAATGTGGCCAGTGGCTTGGGAGCGCCGAAGGCTGGTGCAAGGCGGCTTGGCCCGCAGCGGCTGTGTTTGTAAACACAGCCCAAGGGACAAACGGTTTGCAACGGCCTTCGCCGCCCCAAGACGCGGCTATAGTTTTTGGTAAATTGCTCTAAAATTGGGCCGATGGAATTCCCAAGCGTTACCTCTTCAGGGTAAAGTTGTTACCTTCGCGTATTTTCACAAACTTTAAATAAGCTTGAAAGGCTCTTCGCTATTTCCAGTGGGTAACTTTCCGCTGGAGGCGGTTCCTGAACCCT
>JBAXQF010000139.1:0-5509 GCA_037131875.1 Verrucomicrobiota bacterium | reverse complement strand
AACGGCCTTCGCCGCCCCAAGACGCGGCTATAGTTTTTGGTAAATTGCTCTAGGCGCAAGCGAAGCCGGTCTTTTACCAAATAAACCGTATCGATGGTATTATTCCACCGCCATCCGGCGCATGGCGTTGGCCGCAAACTGCGCCAGCCCGGCCACCATGGTGGGAGGCCCGCTGCAACGGATCGCCTTGAGGCTGCGCTCGGATCTGCCCGTCAGCTCCGGCTCGCCCTGGACGACAACCAGCGCGCAGGCGAAATGCGCGTTGAGAATCTCCAAAGCCCGCACAAGCGCCTCCTCCTGCGGGGGATGGATGACGGTGGGCTCCGGGTTGGGCTTGGGCGGGCGATCCCCAAATGTCCGGCAGAGAAGATCGGAGGCAAAAATCATCAGCCCCATCGCCGTTGTGGAGCACCCATACCAACGCATCATCTGCGTGAACTGGGGTTGCCCTTCTTCATTGGCAAATTGGGCCTCGGCAACCATCGCGACGTTGGGGAAATGTTCCGAAACGATCTGGTAAGCGGCTTGCAGCGCTTGTTCTCGGGGGTCTGTTGACATCGGCCCATTCATTAGGATTCCCACGCCGGGAAGTCAACTCCCGCAGAGCTTTCATTGACCTTTTCCCGGCAAAACCCGTATATTCCCGAAGTTATGCAATCCCTCTTTGACGGTGTCATCCTTGCTGAAGGCAAAACCAAAGTGATCGGCCAATGCCCCACCGATCCGCAAACCGTGATTGTCGTTTCCAAAGACGACATTACCGCCGGCGACGGCGCGAAGCACGATCAGCTCAGCGGCAAGGCGGCGATGGCCACGCGCACCACGTGCAATAATTTCCGGTTGCTGAAGGCCTGCGGCATCCCGGTGGGATTCACCGAACAACTCAGCCCCATTTCCTTTTCCGCGCCCAAGTGCCAGATGCTCCCCTACGAAGTGGTGATCCGACGCGAGGCGCACGGCTCCTACCTCAAGCGCAATCCCGGCATGGCAAAGGGGCACCTCTTCCCGCGCCTGCTCGTGGAGTTTTATTTGAAGACCAACGGCCGCAAATGGAATGAGCACGACCTGCTTTGCGATGACCCGTACATGCGCTACGACGAGGCCTCGCGCACGGTGAGCCTCTTTGAACCCTCCAAGCCGCTTGCGATGCAGACCCCTTTCCTCGTGCTGCCTGCGAGCAAGGTCTTCACCCATCAAGGCGAGGCGGGGTTTTTCAAAGAAATGCGCACCATCGCCCGGCGCGCCTTCCTGGTTTTGGAAAAAGCGTGGCACCTTGAAGGCGGCGCGTTGGTGGACTGCAAGGTGGAGTTTGGCCTCACCACGGACGGCACGCTCCTGCTGGCCGATGTCATCGACAACGACTCCTGGCGCGTGCTTGAACACGGGGCCTACATTGACAAGCAAGTCTACCGCGACGGCGGCACACTCGATACCGTGGCGGCCAACTACCAGCGCGTTGCGGGCATCACCGACCGCTTCCGCATTCCCAACCAGCGCATCATCATTTGGTCAGGCTCCGTCAATGACGACGTGAGCCCGGTGGACAACGCCATTGCGAAACTCTCCGGCGGAACGCTGGAAACCACCCGCATCGCCTGTTCCGTGCACAAGGAACCGGTGCGCGCCATCGCGGAACTCAACCAACTCGTCCAGACGACGCCGGACACGGTGCTCATTGCCTACATTGGCCGCTCCAACGGCGCGGGCCCCACGCTTTCCGCCTGCACCACCGTGCCGGTCATCACGGTTCCCGCGAATTTCAAGGAATTCCCCGAGGACGTATGGTCCTCGTTGCGCACGCCCTCCAACGTCCCCGTCACGACGGTGCTGGAGCCCTCCAACGCCGCGCTTGCCGCGCTGGAGATCCTGGCCCTGCGCAATCCCCGCCTTTACATGCACTTGCGTGAGGCGCTGGAAGAGCGGCTGGCTTGATCTCCCTCAGCCCCGTTTCAAATACCCCGCGTAAGTCACCGCCGCGCGGCTCTCCAATGCCTGCGCGGTGAGGGTCTTGATTTGGTGCCACACGGCGCGGTGCTGCACGTCCGGCGGGTGGATGCCGATGCGCAGCAGCGGGCATGTTTGCAAGCGGCCAAAGAGTTGCGCGTTCCAAAGGCGGCTGATCATGCGCCGCAATGCGCTGCGGGTGCTCCAGACGAGGGATTGCGAGGGATGTTGAACGCCCGTGGTGTAGTCGAATAAGCCGCCAATGCGCGTGGTGTATGCAATGCCGAGCCGCCGTAAAGCGCGGTCGGTTCCCTCGCTGACCAGCCAGGCGGGCGCTATAAAACCGAGGGGGTCGATGCCGATCCGGTGAAAGTCCTGCCGGGCCTGGCTGATGACGCGCAGGGCGTCGGCTCCTGCCATGTCATAGAACTCGCCTTCGCCCGCCGTGTAATACCGGGTGGTCAGCTTTTGGCGGAAGGTCTCGCCTGCCTGCTGATCCCGCCGGTGGTAGTAGCCGTGAATTACCACCTCGTCGCCCGCCGCTGCGCGTTCCTGCAACCAGGTGCAAAAGCTTGGGTCATCCAGAAAATGCCCCTTGTGGTGATGATCCGGGATCACCAGCAGGGAAACCCGCTTTACGCCAAGCTCCGCCAGTTCGCTCAAAATGCGCTCGGTCGCCTCGCGGGTGAGCGGGGAGACATCATGGATGGAAACAACCAGGCTGCGGCCTCCGGTTTGCTCGGAAATAGCTTGGGCGGCTTCCGGAATGGTCGGAGGAAGGATTTCCGTCACCGGAGACTTGGGCGCTTCAGGCGGAGGCGGACTTGCCTGCGGAGGTTTCTCTTCGGGCGGCTTTGGGGTGTTGGCGTAGCTAAATAGATCGAGTTCTTCCATTTTCGAAATGTGCGGAAAGTTCTTGAGGCTGGCCGCGGTGGCGGGCAAGGAAAACGCCGAGGGCTGCGAGGCTTGCAACAGCGCAGGCCAGCGCAAACACATCTCCGTGACGGGTGTAGAAGGTCTGGGATGCGGTTTGCGGGGGCACCTGAATGCTGTCGGCCAGGACGCCTTCGTGAAAGGGATTGCCGTCGGGCCGGAACGCGTTGGTGATGCGCCCAAAGGGGTCGATGAAGGCCGTGACGCCGGTGTTGGCGGCGCGCACGAGCGGACGCCGGTTTTCCACCGTGCGGAATACGGCATTCGCCAGGTGTTGCTCTGAGGCCTGGCTGCGAAGGAACCAGCCGTCATTGGTGACGTTGACGAGCAGTTGCGCGCCGCGCTGGACGAAGTGCCGCGTGAGATCGCCCAGCGTGTCTTCAAAGCAGATGAGCGCGCCTACGTTCAGGGACGGCCGCTCCATTTTCAGCACGGTGTATTCGGTTCCAGGGGTGAAATCGCCCGGCACCAGGTTGCCGATGATCCATTCAAACGGAGGGAACGAACGCCGGAAGGGAATGTATTCGCCGAAGGGAACGAGATGCATCTTGCGATAGGTTTGCGGCTCGGGGCTGCGCGCGGTAAAGAGCGCGGCGATGTTGTAATCGTGCCGGGCCTCGTCAAAGTCGAGCGAGCCCAGCAGAAAATTCGTGTCGCCGCGTTGCGCGAAGCCGCTGACGAAATCAAAGACTTCCTGGCTTGCGAAAAGGGAGCCGGGGGTGGCGGATTCCGGCCAGATGAGCAGTTGCGGGCGGGTGGCCAGCGCGACCTCCGTCAGCGCGCCATAGCGTTCCATGACTCCGCTTGCATACGCGCGATCCATGATTTGTTCGGGGTTGTGCGGCATGTTCGCCTGCACCGCCGTGACGCGCAACGGGATGGCGTCGCCGCCGACCGGCGCGAAAAGGGTGCGCACGCCGAAGGCAAAGACCGCGCCAATCAGCGCCATGTTGGCGCTGAAATCCCAATGCGGCCGGATGCGCCGCAGCCGGGCTTCATTCCAAAACCGGCGCACGGTGATCACGGCGATGAGGTTCGTCAACGCCACCAAAAAAGACAAGCCGCCCACGCCGGTGTATTCGGCGATCTGGATCATTGCGAGGTTCCCGTGCAGCGCGACGCCCAAGCCGTTCCAGCCGAAGCTGAGCGCGCCCAGTCCCCTCGCCCATTCCATCGCCACCCACGCCGCGGCACCCAGCGCGGCCAGCCGCAGATTCGCGCCGGAGCGGGTGAAATCCCCCGCGCCGCGCCGCGCCGCGCACAAAAACGCCGCCCAGGCCGCCGGAAAAAGCGCCAGGTAAAAAGGGAGCAAAAACCAACCGAGATCGCTTACGGTTCTCAGCCAGGAAAACACGCCCCAAAAGAAAACCAGCCCTGCCACATACCCAAGCTGCGCTGCGCGCAGCACGGTGCCGCCGCCAAACCAGATGGCTGCAATGAGCGGCGCAAGCGCCACCCAGCAAAGCCAGCTTGCATCCCATTGCCGCGAGCACGGGAAGCAGAGCGCGAGGAGCCCTCCACTCAAGACGGCGGCCAGCCAGGGCCAAAAGCGAAAGCGTTTCACAGTTCTTTTTTAGACGCGCCGCTGACGCTTGGTCGGTTCGGGTTCAGGGTCAATTGCCTCCTTGAGCATTTTGGCGTAGCCGCTGTTGACGGCGAAAGCCACTTTTTCAAGATCCTCCACGCGATCCAAATCCGGCGTGGAAGTGACGTAACCGAGCGCGATCAAGGTTTTCAGGCAGTCGGCCAGGTCGCCATTGCTCATCCGCCCGACGCGGCTCTTCAAGTCACGCCCCGTCATGGGCGCGCCGGAAAACCCGAGCCCCCGAATGATGCTGATTTCACCGCCATCGAGATTGATTTTGCTCATGAGAAAAAGCCTGCCTCCATTCTATGCGTCAAAATGGCCCGTGTGCAAGACGGGTTATTTGTTACAGGCGGGTGACATCCGGGAAAAATCGCCTTTTGGGATTGAACGGGGGGCATCATCCGGCCTATTCCTTAAAGCTATGGATGACCAGCCCAGTAAAATATGGAATATCGCTTTAGTTTTCTCGCTGCTGCTGCTTGCAGGAGTTTTATACTACAGATTTGCGCCTGTCCGGGAATACGTGGACGCCAAATGCCCGTGGATTAAAGAGCAGCTTGCCCAGCATGGCATTCAATTTGCAGGCGCAGCGGCAACGGAGCCGGCTGCCCCTGCCGCGACGAACCTGGCCCCCGTCAGCCCAACCCGTCCAACCGCAGCCGTCCCTTCCCAGCCGTCTGTAGCCAGACCGTCCGCAGTCGCCCCGGCTCAGCCGATGCGCCTGGCCCAGTTTGCATCCGACCGATCGCTTTGGCCCAAGGCGCTTAAAATCAAGAAGGCCACCGAGTTTCCCGCCGTACTCAACGGGAAAGAGATCGGCAAACTGAGCGTCCCCGCCGGAACGGAAGTCAAGCTGATCTCCGTGACCTCTGAAAAAGTGGGCGTAGCTTACAGCCCTGACGGCACCATGCCCAACGCAGGCGGCACATGGTTGCAGATTGCGGAAACCGATCTCCTCGAACGGACGGGCGTCATCCGCTAGGGCTCACAGCTAGAGCATTTTACAAAAAAATGTGGCCAGTGGCTTGGGAGCGCCGAAGGCTG
>JBAXQF010000138.1:0-5713 GCA_037131875.1 Verrucomicrobiota bacterium | reverse complement strand
CACCGCGAGCGGTGAGGATGCCTTCGGCGGCGATCATGCCACGGAGATCTTCCGGAGAGGTCTCCACGCGAACGAGGAGCACTTTTTCACCCTTCGCAGCGGCGGCCGCGGCGCGGTCGGCATTGAAGTAGATAACGCCGGTGGCGGCGCCGGGGCCGGCGGGAAGGCCGGTGGCGATCACCTTGGTGTTCTTGAGCGCGGTGCGGTCGAAGATCGGCGCGAGCACTTGCTCGAGCTGTTCAGCGGGAACGCGGGCCACGGCGGTCTTCCAGTCGATGAGGCCTTCCTTCTCCATTTCCACGGCGAAACGGACGGCGGCGACGCCGGTGCGTTTTCCGTTGCGGGTCTGGAGCATGTAAACGGTGCCAGCCTGGATGGTGAATTCGAAGTCCTGCACGTCCTTGAAGTGGGTCTCCAGGGTCTTGCGGATGCGGTCGAGTTCGGCGTAGGCCTTGGGCATCTGCTTCTTGAGTTCCTTGACGGGCTCGGGAGTGCGAACGCCTGCGACGACGTCTTCACCCTGCGCGTTGATGAGGAATTCTCCGTAGAATACTTTTTCGCCGGTGGCCGGGTCACGCGTGAAGGCCACGCCGGAACCGGACTCGTCGCCCGTGTTGCCGAAGACCATCGCTTGCACGTTGACGGCGGTTCCCCACTCGCTGGGGATGTTGTATTTGCGGCGGTAGACGATTGCGCGATCGTTCATCCAGGAACCGAACACAGCGCCCACAGCGCCCTTGAGCTGCTGCCACGGATCGGACGGGAAGTCTTTCCCGGTGCGTTCCTTGACGAGCTTCTTGAACCGGGCAACCAGTGTTTTCTGGTCGTCGGCGGTGAGCAGGGAGTCGGCC
Source organism: Verrucomicrobiota bacterium (assembly GCA_037131875.1). Taxonomy (GTDB): domain Bacteria; phylum Verrucomicrobiota; class Verrucomicrobiia; order Chthoniobacterales; family Chthoniobacteraceae; genus UBA695. The sequence goes on along the minus strand of JBAXQF010000138.1, from coordinate 4,862 downwards.
ATTTCGGGGTTCTTATAGCGCTCGTTCTTGAGGTCGGTGATGACGGTTTCGAACGGTTCGTGATCTTCGCTCGGGAGCTTCTGGACGCCGAGAACGACGTCGCCATACATCTGGACGAAGCGGCGGTAGCAGTCCCATGCGAAACGCTCGTTGTTGGTGGCCTTGGCCACGGCGAGGACGGTCTCGTCATTGAGGCCGAGGTTCAAAATGGTGTCCATCATGCCGGGCATGGAGTCGCGGGCGCCCGAACGGACGGCGACGAGAAGGGGCATCTTCGACGTGTCGCCGAACTTGGTGCCCATGATCTTTTCCATGTTGCGCACACCGGCTTCCATCTGGCCCTGGAGTTCGACAGGGTAGGTGCGCTTGTTGGCGTAGAAATAGGTGCAGACTTCCGTGGTGATGGTGAAGCCTGAAGGCACGGGCAGGTTGATGCGGGTCATTTCCGCAAGGTTCGCGCCCTTGCCGCCCAAGAGGGCTTTCATGGAGCCGTTGCCGTCCGCTTTTCCGGCGCCCCAAGTGTAAACGTATTTGTTCTTCTTGGCGAGAGCCGCTTTCGCAACGGGCGCCTTCTTCGCCACGGCTTTGACCGGGGCTTTTTTCTTCGCAACGACCTTGGCCGGAGCTTTTTTTACAGGGGCTTTTTTGGCCGCGACTTTCGCCGGGGCTTTGGCGGGCGCTTTTTTGGGAGCAGCCTTACCGGATGACTTCAGTTTTTTGGGCATAGATATGTCTGGTTGGTTGTTCCGGTCTATTTTTCGCCGGAGTGAAAAACGGGTGCTTGGTTCTCCTGTGTTTCTTCAAGGCCTGCCCGTCGCGTACAAACCAACACCACGGCGGAAATGAAAATAACACCGGAAAGGGGCGGAGATTCTCATAGTTCTGCAATCCCGTAAACAGTAAATTGAAGATTTGCTAATAGTTCATGGTTTATTGGGCTCGGCATACCGAATCTTTTGATTCCGGCGCGTTTCGCGCTACAATGGCTTTTCTCGTGGACACCCCTCATTCAAAAACGCCTTCTGCCGCCAAGGACTCCCCCAAGAAAACCGCCCGTAAGGCCGCCGGGGGAGCCCGGAAGGTGGGCCTCAAACCCGCAGGCGGCTGGCACAAGCGCAATTTTCTCACCGAAGTGCTCATCCCCTCGCTCTTCACACGGAGGGCGGGCAAGAAGGTGGCCCCGCGTTTTCCCAAGCTGAAGGCGGGGGAGATCGGGCTGACCTGGATCGGCCACGCCTCGTTTCTGGTGCAAACGCCCAAGACCAACCTGCTGGTGGATCCGAACTGGGCCAAGTGGCTCAAGGTTATCAAGCGCATCCGCCACCCGGGGCTGGAAATCCACGATTTGCCGACCATCGACCTCGTGCTCGTCACCCACGCCCATTTTGACCACCTCGACCGGCGCAGCTTGCGGCGGGTGGCGGAGGATCAGCCGATCATCGTTCCCTTTGAGGTGGGCAGCCTGGTGCGCGGGCTCGGGTTCCGCAGCATCCATGAGCTGGATTACTGGGACAGCTTCGAGCGCAAAGGAGCGCGGATCACCCTCACCCCCTGCCACCACTGGGGGGCGCGCTTTTTGCATGATTCACACCGGGGCTTCGGCGGCTACATTGTCGAGATCGGGGGGCGCACGATTTATCATTGCGGAGACACGGCGTTTTTTGACGGGTTCAAGGAGATTGGCCAGCGGTTCAAGATCGACCTCGCCCTCCTGCCCATCGGCGCGTACGACCCGCCGAGCGGCCGGGATGTGCACATGAACCCGGAGGAGGCGCTGCAAGCGTTTCTCGATCTGGGCGCGCAGCAGATGGTGCCGATGCACTACGGCTCCTTCCGGCTCAGCTACGAGCCGCCCGAGGAACCGCTCCAACGCCTGCTCGCGGCGGCCAAGAAACTCGGCCTTGAAGACCGGATCGCGGTGATGACCGAGGGCCATCCTCTGGTGTTTTAGAGCAGTTTCGATTTAATTTGTCGCATGCTCTTCGGCGGCGTGGGCCGTTGCGGTGCATTTCGAGCTCACGTGCACCGTAGGTGCGAACCGTTTTTCAGGGGCAGTATTAAAAATACAGCCACGGCGCTCAAAAAGCCCCGCACCAACCCACGCCGCCGAAGAGCATGCGACAAATTAAATCGAAACTGCTCTAATCAAAAACGCGGAGCTTTTGAAGTGGAATGGATTCGCTCCGGTTCCTCGACGATGTCAGCAAGACCGGTGGGGGACACCGTGACGATCTCCCGAATGCTTTTTGAAAAGTATCACGGCCTTTAGCTAGAGCAATTTACCAAAAACTATAGCCGCGTCTTGGGGCGGCGAAGGCCGTTGCAAACCGTTTGTCCCTTGGGCTGTGTTTACAAACACAGCCGCTGCGGGCCAAGCCGCCTTGCACCAGCCTTCGGCGCTCCCAAGCCACTGGCCACATTTTTTTGTAAAATGCTCTAAGTTACCAGGAAAGCTGCTCGCTAAAGCGCGAAAGCAAACGGGCCAGCAGCGGGGAACTCATTTTCATAAGATCCTTCAGCGCTTCCACAGGGCGATAGCTACAGCATCAGCTTGTAGATGCATTACGGCCTGACCAGAGAATCATGGGGATGCGAGCGCGGCATGCGTTTGCCATCAACGCCCTGCGGTTGTTCCAAACGCCCGCTTAGGTGAGCGACCGCTTAAGAAATTCCAGTTATTCACTCCGTTCGCCCGGCATCAGATCGCTTTCGCCCGCAATCTGATGGATGTGTGTAAAAACCTCTCTCCACGCGAATGTCATTGCTTCTTGATTGCAAAAACTCGATCTTCAAAGCGGCCATTAACCCTGCTTATATGAACATAAAAATCCAATTTCTGGCGGCGTCCGCCATCGCTTGCTTCACTTCGGGCTGTGTTCTACCGCCCCCTTACTACAGCGAACGGGTCGACTATGGCCGTCCGGTTGCAATCGTCCCGGATGAGGAAATCATCCTTCCACGCGTTATCATCGTGGAACACGGCGTGCGTCATGACCGCGCCTTTTATCGTCGACATCCCGAATATTACCACAGAGACCGGATGCGCCATCCCGAGCTTTTCCGCCCTGAGTATCATCATGACCGTGCCCCCGTCTACCGTGCCCCCGTCGCTCCTTCCTACCGTGCGCCTATCGTCGTTGCGCCCGTCTATCATGGGCCTGTGGCTGCTCCGCACGCCGCTGCACGCCCCAATGGCCCCGCCGACCAACACCCAAACGATCCGAAGGCCAAGAAGAAACACGACGATAAGAATCGCGACGACAAAGATCACGACGATCACAACCGCTAGGACGGTTACGAAAGGGTGCGAAAGATTTTTTGAGGGGTTTGGGCCTGAGCGGTGTCTTACTCCATGCAAGCCACACAAATGATGAAATCCATTCGCACCCTCGCCATCCTGTCTGCGTTTGCCGCCGGCGTTTTGGCATGAAACAATCCAACGACAACTTGAATCTCCAGGCGTGGCAGGCCGAGGTGGTTCCGCCCACGCGCTTCCAGTCTGAAGTGTGGCAGCGGATCGCCGCGCGCGCCCCCTCGCACCGCACTGTTCTGGAGGGGTGGCTGGAAAACCTGCTCCTCCTGTTACCGCGCCCGGTCTATGCGGCGGCGTTGGTGGCGGCGTGCATCGGGCTGGGGCTGGGGCTCGGTTACACAGCCCGTTCCGCCGCATTGCATGCCGGACAGGGACTTTACGCGGCCTCCATCAATCCGCTTGCCCACGCAAGCGCCTCTTTGGAATGAAAAAGCGACTCTGGCTGGCGGCGCTCATCCTCTGTATGGCGGCTCTTGCTGGCGCGCTGGCATTTGTCACAGTCTACCGGCCCGCTGTCGTCCCGGAATGCTGCCGCCTTCACTCATCCGCAAAAGAACTGGATTGGCTGCGGCACGAATACCATCTTTCCGATGCACAATTTGAACGCATTGCGCAATTGCACGCTGATTACGCTCCGCGCTGCGCCGCCATGTGCCAGCGCGTGGGCGTCCAGCGCGACCGGCTTTCCGCGTTGATTCAGGCCGCGCACGAAACATCGCCCGAAGTGCTCGAAGCCTTGAACGCCACGGCCGCTCTCGAAGCGGAGTGCCGACAGGCCACCCTCTCCCACATCTACGCCGTGGCGGCTGTGATGCCCCCCGGGGAGGGGCGCCGTTATATCGCAACACTATCCGCTTCCCTCGTCGCCCCCAGCGCGCCCGGCAAGGCAGGTGACTGCGGCATGCTGCACTCGCAATGACTACACCCGCTGCCGATGCCGATTGCATGGCCCGCCTTCGCTGCGGGGACGACCTTGCGCTCAACGCGTTGATGGATCGCTGGCAAAAGCCGCTTGCCACCTTTCTCCTTCGCTACACCGGCAATGAAGCCACCGCGCTCGATCTCGCGCAGGAAACCTTTGTGCGCGTCTATGAAAACCGTCACACCTTTCGGGGCGGAGCGTTTTCCTCGTGGCTCTTTTCCATCGCGGTCAACCTGTGCAAGAACCACGCCCGCTGGCAGGCGCGGCACCCGACGGTGACGCTGGATGCGCAAGGGGCATGCGAAATCCCCTCCCCATCTGCTTCTCCCGACGCACAAGCCGCCTCAGAGGAACTCGCCGCAGCGGTGCGCGCCGCGATACACGGGTTGCCGCACGATTTGAAAACCGTCACGCTCCTGTTTGAATACCAAGAGCAATCCCACAGCGAAATTGCGGCTGTTCTGGGCTGCACGACCAAGGCCGTGGAAACGCGGCTCTACCGGGCTCGTCAAATTTTGCGCGAGCGCCTTGCCCGCTGGGCGTGATGCGCCTGTACGCAGAATCGCCTGGCCTTAGAGCAACTGCCAAAAAAAGTTTCCAGATAGTGCATTTTTTGCTGGTACTATA
>JBAXQF010000137.1:0-5737 GCA_037131875.1 Verrucomicrobiota bacterium | reverse complement strand
CGGTCTGGCTTACCAAGCGCAGGGCAATGGTATTGCGCCCCATGTGAACCCGTTCAGCGGGCACCCAGCACGAATAATTCTGACGGAGATGGTAAGACGTCCCATGGTCGATCCGGCCCACCGGTTCACCATTGAAATAGACGGTCATCAAGTCTTCAGGATGCCCAAGGAGAATATTCAATTGGCGACCGGCCCAGGCCGGTGGCAACTCGACATCCCGGCGCAACCAGACCACGCCCTTGCCCGGCATGCCCATCTCCGTGAGGCGGCCCGGCACCTTCACGCGCTTCCAATCCGCCGTGTCCATCTCCGGCAGCGCCCAACCTTCTGCATAGCCGCGGTTATTCGAATCGACCCGATTGTATTTGGCCTCCCAAGCATCCAAGTCCGCATAATATTGGCGCATCGCCTCCGTTTGCGATTCGGCCAGCTTCTTAAGTTCAGCATCGGTGCGCATGGCATCAATGCTGATCCAGCCCTCGGCAAGAGTGCCCCCGTAGGAACTGTTGATGATGCCGATCGGAACGTCCAGTTCCTTCTGCAGCCTTCTCGCGAAGTAATAAGCCACCGCCGAAAATCGACCCGTTGTCGCGGGCGAAGCCTCTTCCCATCGGCCGGCCAGGTCCGTCTGGGGATCGAGCGCCGTCGCCCGATCCACGCGGAATTGGCGGATGAGTGGATTGTTTGATGCTGCGATTTCCCGAGGCGCATCTAGCGCTTCGCGCATCGGGAACTCCATATTGGATTGCCCCGAACAGAGCCAGACCTGGCCGATCAGCACATCCCTAATGACGATCTGTGTCTTGCCGGTGATCGTCAGGTCAAAGGGCCCATCCGGCTGTTTCGACAGATCCAGGGCCAATCGCCAGCGGCCATTGGCATCGGCGATGGCAGAGGCGGTTTGGCCGTTGAGTTGGACGCCAATTTTTTCGCCTGGCTCCGCCCATCCCCAGAGCGGAACGGAGCTGCCGCGCTGCAACACCATGTGATCACTGAAGACGGCTGGGAGCTTGAGCGGTGCGCTTCTGGCCGTCTGAGGCTTTTGTAGAGGGGCATTCAGATCCCCTGACGGCTTGCCAGATTCGGCCGGGACGGCGGCCAATGCCATTCCAGTGGCCAGCAATCCTGACAGAACGATTGTTGCGATCCATTGTTTAGTTTTCATTTTGATTAGTTCTCAGTTTCCCACCGCAGCAACGGGGGTGATGCGCAAGGTGTGTCTGACGGGAACAACCATTGCACGAGCCTCGAGGTTAACTTGCTTTCCATGTGCACTTTGGAGCTCTCAGTACGCCATGACCTCGACCAGCCGCAGTACACTGTTTGCATCGTTTTTCACCCCGCTTACCCGGAGAAAGCGCATGGGGATTTGTTGGCCGATGAAAGCATAGCCCTCGCGGGTGGGCGGCTCGGTGTTTTGGCTCTGGTCGGCGAACAGCGTCCAATTGGTGCCGTCCAACGAGGTCTCCACCTTGAAGCGGCAGATCGCCTTGGGATCCTTGTAAGCGGGCACGACAACGATCGAATGGACGTCGGTTGATTTGCCGAAATCCACCTGCCACCACACGGGCCCATGCAAGGCGTCACCCTCCCAGTACTGGTCGGGATCGTAGCGCTTCCCATCCCCGACGAGGCCGCAATTTTTTTCGGGGAAGGCGCTGAAGCGATTGCCTTTTGCGGTTACGAGCGAGACTTCGACAAAACTTGCTGCAAAGCGGCGTTCCCGCTCCTTGGGATCAGTTATCATCTCACTGACACTGAGCGACATCGGGGATGCGCCACCCTTGATCCTGTCATAATAACGACGGGCATACTCGCGTTTGTAGGCTTCGAGGACCAGGTTGAAGCTTAAGGGCTCCGCCGGATGCGCTTTTTCCTCGTCGGTCAGGAAACCTTTGGGGGGGACAGGCATCCGATTCCACGACCCATCCCATTGTCCCACTTCGCGGCGATAGGCAAGCAAGATGTCCTGATAGGCGTTATGGTCGGGGGCTGGATCAGGTTCCCAGGAGCAATCCAGCGTTGTGGCATCAGGGCTCAGGTAGATTGCGGTTCCCTTCATCGACGAGGTTTTTGCGTCGGTCTTGAACGACACGTTCCTCACGAAATACGGTACCCGGACGACGAGTTGCCTGGGATTGGTGTGGAATTGCTTCTCAAACTTGAGCTGGGCTCCTCCGTTGATGAATTTCATGTAGGCGGAGACTGTTCCGAACTCGGTGAGCGCGTTCCGCACGGCGATGGTCTCCCCGGACTTGGCCCACGCCGGTGAGACCACCGAGAAGAGATACAGGTCACGCTGGTCGGCATGCAGCCCGAACTCCCCGCCATAGGCCATGACAAACATGTTGCTGATCAGGGCGGCAATCTTGGAGGCCCCCCAGCAATGCGGCGGCGGGCAACGGGGTGATTTGCGATCGCCCCACGGCTGCACCTGACATTCGAAGCCTTCATAAGTCGAGCCGGCATGCAGGAGGATGTGATAGATGTCCAGCAATGCCAGGCGGCTTCGCCCGGCAACCATATCCTGCATGGCAGTATTGCAGGTCGCATAATGGTGCAGCTCCTTGCCGTCATTCCAAGTCATGATGCCTTCGGCGTATTTTGTCCACCGGATCCGGTCAACGGTGGCGGCCACGCGGGGGTCTTCTGGAGCCAGCACCTCGGTGGGATAGACCAGAAGGCTGTTTTCCCAATCCTGTCCGTTCTTATTCTTCGGGCGATAAGAACGGTCCTCAAACTCGTAGAGTCCCGTGGGGACATACCCATCCGCCTTTGCGCTGGCGTCGATGGCCTTCAGCACCGCCGCCTTGAAGGACTCATGCAGCGCCATCCAGTTCTTCTCGTCCTCGCTTTTTCCAAGGAGGTGCGCCACGCCGATGGCGCTGCGCACCGCCGCCAGGCACCAAAGGTTATGGCTGGTGTAGCAGCCTGTGATCAACTCGTTATCGTAGGGAATCGATGGGCGTATCAGTCCGTTGGGGTTGGTCTGATGATCCTGGGCAATGCACCCCACGGCCTTCTGGATCATGGGATAGACTTCGGCGGCCCACTGCTTGTCCTGGGTGAACAAGGCATGGCGGGTGAGCAGCAGGGTGGCCTGGCCATGGGACGACATAATCTCCTTTCCATGGGTCAGACTCGTGTCGAGAAACATGCCATCGGGACGCTGGCGCCTCTGGAGTTGCGGTACATTGATGCGCACCAGATCGGTCAGTCCCAAGCTGTCGTACACCAGTTGATAGTCGTAGCCAGTACTGATGAAATAGTTCGGATAGGGAATGCCATCGGTCTGGATCCGCTCACCCCTCTGGATGCGCAAACCGAGGATGGGATAAATGAGTGCGCCTTTGAAGGCATCCCGAACCCGTTTTTCCGGAACATCAATCACCCATTTTCTGCCCAGGAGTGCCTGCCAGAAGTCCACTGTTTTTTTGTAGTGATCAGCAACGTCCGCCTTCAACGCATCCTGGATGTAGTTCTTGTCGGCCGTCGGCACACGCGGCATCTTGAAATCCAGGGTTTTGCTCTGGCCGGGTTGCAGCGCAACTGCATAGCGGGCCAACCCCATATCCACGCCCACTCCCAGATTGTAGTCCTTCGCTGTGCAGGGCTGCTTGTATGGCGTCCCCGGCACGATTTCCATTACGGCACCGGGAGAAAACGCGTAAATCAGGGTGCCATTCTGAAACAGGGCGTTGTCCTTGAATTCGTAGTTCGGGTTCCCTCTTACATTCAACGGTTGGATAGCAGCCGTAAAGTAGGCGGTTTCCGGGCTGTTGCCTGTGTTTTTCACGGCAACCCGGGCGAAGGTCAGGGTGTTTTGCGTATCACGCCCCTCGAGGTTGAAGTTGAAGATCTCAACCTGGTAATGGACGGCGCCGTCGTTCCAGTCGTATTGAATAACCGGGATCCAGCCCTCAAGGAAGGTCTTCTGGCGCTGGAGAACCGGCTTCGCGTCCTTGCCGTAATAGAAGACCAGTTCGTTGCCACCTGACCGGATCGCGCCATTCCAGCGGATCTGAACCGCATCCGGCATAAAGGGCACACCAACCTGCGTCAATGTTTCCGCAAGCCAGCACCACTCCTTCTGCGGATCATCAATCTCGGGATAGGTGAGGAAGGGGCCGCTCGCGCCTGCCGTTGTCAGAGGCTTGGCCATAGTTGGGATATCCACGGCCAGAAGCGGCTTGGACGTCAGAAAAAGCGTTAACGCCGTCAAGAGTCCCACAAGAAATCTTGCAGACATTCCCGTCGTGCATCCAACAGTTGTTAGATCTGTCGATAGCGTGGAGTTTTTCATTGCTTTCAATATCTTCATTTTCAGTTTCCTCCCGCTGCAACGGGGGTGATACGAAGGGAGTGTCTGACCGGAACAACCGCTTCATGGACCTCAAGGTTACGCTTGTTCCATTTCGCAGTGAACCGCTCGCGCAGGGTCCCCATCTGAGCTTTGACCTCGGGATCATCGTCCAATGCCGAAACAATCGTGGGAAGTATCGGGAACACTTCCCGGATCATCACCGCCTCCAACTTCTGCTTGGCAGCTACGGCGTCATTGATCTTCTGGAAAGCCGCAGAGAACGGGTTGTCTAAAAACTCCGCCGCCAGATTGATTCCCGCCTCCAACTGCTCGCGGCTGAACTCCTTCTCCGCGTTTCCCCAGGCGACTTTGGCCTTCGGCGCGCCGAGATTCGTGACCACCAGCATGAACCGGTTGAGTTCCTGATTAAAAGGAAGGAATGGAAGAATGCTCCGGGCGCTCTCCGGCGATTTCCCGTCACCTGCAAAACAGAACGGGTAGCGGGTACTCTCCAATTCCGCGACGCCATTTTTGGCTGAGATGACCTTGTGTCCCTCCGTTGCCGTCGCCTCCCCCTTCAGATCCACGCGGAAGGTTGCCAGATTGCCGTCAAATCCCATCCCTTTGAGAAAAGCATAGGCCATGATCAGATGTCCGTCATCGCGGGGATGCACCCCGTCCGTGCCGCAGACATCAAATCCTTTGCCCCGAACCGCCTGGGCTTTGGCCATGGTCTCGACCATCGGATCATGGACATTGGCAAACGGCATGCCGTTATCCGCGGCGATTTTTCGGGCAATGTCCCGCAACTGGGCGAGGGTTTCGGTGTAGCCGTTGCTAAAATGGTTGCTCCGGGTATCCACTGTCCCCGGCGAGCCAACCACGACAATAGCGCCGCTGCTCTTAAAGCGGCTGACGATCTCGCGCATCGGCGTTTCGTAATCAACGCCGATCTGGGGGGTAAAAGGAACATAGCGGCCATCGTTCATGCCATAGCAGGTGGTGACGATATCCGGCTTGAATGGCACGATGTCATTCTCCATGCGCTTGACCAGCAAACCGGCTCTTTCCGAGGGCTTGCCAAACTGCATGATCTTCAGATCCTTTTGAGGCACGCAGGCGGTCAGGTATAATTCCAGAAACCGGGTATAGATCATTTGGGCGGTGATGGAATCCCCGGTGAAGGCAATTCGCATTCCGCTCTTGACGATCGGCCCTGCGGTCTGCGGTTGGGTTATGCCCGCCGACATCTGAGGCGGGTTATCGGGTTTGCCCAAGTCCGCGGCCAACACTCCCCTGGCAGCCAGTAATCCCGCCAGAACGATATTTGTGATTAATTGTTTTGTTTTCATTATTTTCTCCTTGTTTGAATTTTCACTCTACGTCACTGCTCGCTGGCACGCCCTGCTCCCTGGTAATAAAGGGTCCATATCT
>JBAXQF010000136.1:0-5774 GCA_037131875.1 Verrucomicrobiota bacterium | reverse complement strand
CGGCCTTCGCCGCCCCAAGACGCGGCTATAGTTTTTGGTAAATTGCTCTAAAAAACGGCGCCCCAGTTTGGCATAATTTTCTCGTCCCATCTCGCTTGATATAAGGGTTCCGTTTCCTCGCTTTAATCCCCATCACGCACACTGCCCGGCACCAGCACGGATCAGGAACCGACCGCTTCGCTCGCGTCGATGACATACGCGCCGGGGGTGGCGAATTTGTAAACCTTCGCCCCGCGATCTTCAATCCGGTAGCCGCGGATGCGCAGATACTCCGGCGTCGCCTCGCTTTGCATCTCCTCGTCGGTCAGCCGCACGAGTTGGAAGCCGTCGTTTGCAACCTTGAGATTTTTAACGGTCACCTGTGCGCCTGCGCAGGCTTGGATCACCAGCGCCGCACCGTCGGCGATCTCGACGTTTTCGAGACGAATATCCCCTTCCAGCACGAGCGTTCCCTCGCCGCTGATGGAACCACCCGAAATTTTGGAGCGCACTTCTTCCAGCGTCAGCGCAAAGGAAGGCCGCAACAGCACGCGCGGGCCGGGCGTCATGGGGATGTCCAGAATCAGCGTCTCCGGCGCTTCGTGAACCTTCATCCCAGCGGCGGAAAGCCGGGTGCGGCCCGCCCGGTAGAAATCGGATTCCGCCGTCGCGCCGGATTCCGGCGGGCCGCCCGCCGCGTGCTTGGCGGCGGCATCGGCGACGTTGTTTTTGACGGCGGAGAAGCACCAGCGACGGTCAAAAACGGTGACGCCGACCCGCTCGTCCGGCCCGAAGAGTTTCGCGAGATCCTGCATCATGGTTTCCAGCCGCGTCGGTTTCTTGAAAACGGTGCGCGTGGCGTCCGCATACTTCGGGTTCACGAACTCGGCAATGATGCCCTGTGTGCGTTCGAGAATGCGGGTGTAGGAGGCCAGCTTCACCACCAGGATGTTGATGTTGCCGGGGAACAGGGAGAAGCCGTGTGCGTTGGGCACGTCGCCCTCCGGGCTGACGGTGGCGCGCAGCAGCGGGTCGAGCTGGTTGTATTCCACGTTGATGAGCAGTTGCCTGCCGTTGCCGACCAGTCGCGCCAGTGCGCCGACCGCTTCGCCGGGAATGCGGTTGACGGCGAGCGAGTTGAAGTCGAACCCTTTTTCCACCGAGACGCCGAGGGCGGCGGGGACGGCGTTGAAGACCTGCCCGTTGGTATCCTGAATGAAGACGAGGTGCTCGTAGCCCTGTTGCTGAAGCCGCGCAGCGATGCCGCTGGTGTGCAGGAGCATGTGGATGTCGCCGTGGCCATGCGGCTTGAGGATGAGTTGGTATTTTCCCTTCAGCGCAAGGTGTCCCTCGTTGTCGGCAATGGCCGGGACGAGTTCCTGCTTGAGGACGTGCACCTGCTCTTTTTGCAGGCCAAACCAGTGGTGGGCTTCCAGCGTGGCGAGGGTCTTGGCGTTCGTGTCCTCAGAGGTCATGATGATCAAGGGCACCGGGCGCGGGGCGTCCATGCGGGCTTCCATGGCCTTGAGGCAGGCGGCGTAGTGGGCGATGTAAGGGGTGGTCTCCGTCACTTCCACCGGGATGTCGAGCTTGATGCCCGAATAGCCCAGCCGCTCGCCGAGCCCGCCCGCCACCAGCACAAAGGCGGTCTTGGCGAAATGGGCCTCGCCCAGGGCTTCATAGTGGTCGTAGCTGGCGTCGAACTGCGTCAGATCGACGGGATTCGGCTGATGGGGCACGCAGCCTTCAAAGGGATTGGCCCCGGCCTTGGCCTCTGCCAGCAGTGTCCGCGCATTCGAGATATAGCCGACCAGCCCGCCGGGGTAGGAGGCGTTGATCCGGGTGAGGTCGGCCAAAAAAGCCGCCTTCGCCGCGTCGTTCGTGCCCGGTTCGTCCCATCCGGCAAAAAGATGCGCCTGGTTTGCCTCGATCAACTGCGCAATGAGCGCCTGTTCCGCCGGGTTGTGGGTCAGATTTTCTCGATTCATGGGCTCATGCTGTGGGATTTTGGGCTCCATTTCAAGGCCATCGTCACTTCGGTTCCCAAAACCTGAATCCGGCAATAAAATGTCGCGCAAAGGGGCGCAAAGGACGCAAAGATAGAATGGAGGTGAGGGGCACAAAATCCCCAAGCTTCTTCCTTTGCGTCCTTTGCGCGAGTCCTTCCGCCGTTTATCGCCTGTCCCGACTCCCGCCGTGATGGGTTGGAGGAGGCTGCCATTTGATGAGCTCGGGAACCCTTCCGCCAGTGAGGTGATGGAGCCCTTCGGCCATCATAACAATCAGAAAAAAGAGCGCGACCAAGGCAAAGCCGAGGAGCAACTGGCTTGCAATGCAGGAGAACGACCCTCGGAACTCTTCGAGCGGGGGCGGTGCAAACGGCTTCCCGAGCTTCGCGGGCTGCCGCTCCTTGATGGACTTCACTTCCCGCTCGAAGCATTCCAGGCAAATGGCGTGGGATATCTTTTCGTCGGGGCCCTCTTTGAGGATACGGCCACACCAAGCGCATACGATTTTTGCCATGTGAAAGCTCCTTGCTTGCAGGCAAAAATAGGGCGCGGCCCTGCCGCGTTGGTCCTGAGGCCCTGAGAGGCCCGCTCCCAAAACGCGACCGAACCGCGCCGATTGACGGCGCGATCAGCAGCGATCGGGAGCGTTAAAATTCTCAGGTTTCAGGACGCCCAATCTGCCTACGCAGTTGTAAAAATAAAATGTGAGCTTTACCCTTCGCAGACTTCCCCTCAGACGGTCAAGACTATTCAAAGCATCGCTCAAAGGGTTGAGCCAAACCGGTAAGCGTTGCTTTTTTGCCGCTTCCCCTGTTAATAGGGCAAGTACTCCTCGCTCGAACGATTTTTCGTTTACACTGACCGATGACCACCGCCAACAAAATCACCATTACCCGCATCCTCACGATCCCTCTGTTCGTGGCGATGGTGATTTACTATGGCCACGGCGTGCGTCACGGGCACGCCCAGGAATGGCAGCGGGTGGCGGCGATCCTGCTCTTCGCCCTGGCGGCGTTGAGCGACGGGATCGACGGCTACATCGCCCGGCATTACAATCAGCGCACCCGGCTGGGACTCGTGCTCGATCCCATCGCGGACAAGGGCCTCTTGCTGGCGGGGATCATCACGCTCTCTTTTTCCAACTGGCACTACGAGTTTCCCCTCTGGTTCCCCATCCTGGTGATCAGCCGGGATGTCGTGATCGTCAGCGGCGCGCTGCTGCTGCGTTACATCAACGGCGAAGTCACGGTGAAGCCAAGTTGGATGGGCAAAACCGCCACCGCGCTCCAGATGCTCTCCATTGTGGCCGCCATGTTGCAGGTCAACCGCCCGGAGCTTCCCATTGATCCCCCTTTTTCCTGGATGGACGGCCTCGTCGTCGCCGCCGGGATTTTTACTTTTATTTCCGGCATCGGCTACGTCATTGACGGCGTGCGCCAACTCCAAGCCGGAGGCCACGCCCACGCATGAGAACTGTAGCCATTGTAGGCCGACCCAATGTCGGCAAATCCGCCCTCTTTAACCGGCTCGCCCGCCGACGCATTTCCATTGTGCATGATCAGCCGGGGGTCACCCGCGACCGGATCTCCACCGAGTGCCGCTGGGACAGCGAGCCGTTCACGCTGATCGACACCGGCGGCATCGGCAGCGATGTGGACACGAGCTTCACCGACCAGGTGGAGGCCGAGGTGTCCGTGGCCATGGAAACCGCGGACTTGATCCTCTTCATGGTGGACGCCCAGGCGGGCCTCACCCCGGTGGATCAGACGCTCGCCAAGCGGCTGCGCAAGGTTCAAAAACCAATCCTGCTCGTCGTCAACAAAGTCGATCACGCCAAGCACGAGGAGCTCGACATCGACTTCGCGCGCCTCGGCTTTAAAGAGACGCTCTGCATCAGCGCCGAGCACAACAAAGGCATCGCCGACCTGGTCGCGCAAATCCAGGCGCTGCTGCCCAAGGTGCCGGAAATCGACCCGGCAGCCCCCGCCCTCGAGCCGCCCGTGGAAATCGCCATCGTGGGGCGGCCCAACGTCGGCAAATCCTCGCTCATCAACGCCATTCTCCAAGACAGCCGCACGATGGTCTCCAACATTTCCGGCACCACGCGCGACGCCGTGGACGTCCCCTACCGGCGCGGCGACCATGATTACACGCTCATCGACACCGCAGGCATTCGCCCGCGCGGCAAGCAGGATAGCACGGTGGAAATTTTCAGCGTCATGCGCAGCGAGCGCAGCATCCGGCGCGCGGATCTCTGCGTGCTCGTCGTGGATGCCACGGCGGGCGTCACCGCACAGGACAAAAAGATCGCGGGCCTCATCCAGGAAGCCGAGAAGCCGTGCCTGGTGGCCATCAACAAATGGGATCTCGTCAAGGAAGCCGCGGGGTTTGGCACCCGCAAGGAACAGCTGGAGGCGCTGCTGGAAAAAATCCGCGTGGAGCTTTTCTTTGTGGACTACGCGCCCCTCATCGTCCTCTCCGCCCTCAAGGGCGAAGGGATGACCCGGCTCTTCAAGCTCATCGAGCAGATCCGCGTGCAATCCACCCAGCGCATCGGCACCGGGCCGCTCAACCGCCTGCTCGCCGAGGCCCTCACCGCGCACCCGCCACCCGCGCGGCAGCAGAACAAGCGCTTCAAGATTGTGTACGCCACGCAGCCCGAGCGCCAAGAGACAGCCCGCACGCCCATCCCGATCCCGAGCATCCTCCTGTTCGTCAACCAGAGCGATCTGCTGGTGGACAACTACCGGAAGTTTTTGGACGCGCAAATCCGCAAAGAAGTCCCGTGGACCGGCCTGCCCTTGAAGTTCTACTTCAAGGAACGCGAAGCCCGGGGCCGCCGCGCGCACGTGGAGTAGAGCGCTTTCACCGCAAACGAAGAACGGCCCGGGGTGATTACTCACCCCGGGCCGTTTTGCGAGTCGCAACCCTTGATCTTAATCTCCGGCGCCGGAATAGATCTGGTTCCAGATCAATCCGCCAGTCCAGGCGTCATGCCAGATCACACCGTAACGGAAAACCTGGGCGGTATCCGTAAGTGGGTTCCAAAAGGTATCGTTTGCATCACCAGTGTGCGACGGATCGAGCGTGTAGAGCGTCGCTCCCGTATCGAGATTAACGATTGTCCAGACCATGCTGAGTGTCCAACTCAACCCGGCGTTCTGGGTGTAGCGGGTATCGTAATAGAACCGCAGACGCGGCGTTGTTGTTTGGAGCGTAGTGATCGGAATGTATTGGGTCGCAAAGAGCCCTGTGAAATACTGAATTCCATCTTGCGTTACAAAGTAATAGGCGTTCACCCAGCCGTTGTAGTAAAGCTGGAGGTTCATTGTGGGACGATTGCCGGAGCTCAGCCAGTGCTCAAACAGGGTGATTGTTCCCTGCCCTTGCGCGTTGAGGCTGTCGAAGTTCAGCGTGCTGAAATCCATATCGAAATACCCCACCAGGCTCGGTTTACCAGCAGCGGCCACGTTGTGCGTCCGCTGGATATACGCGGTGGCGCCCGTGGTATTTTGCTGGGAGTTGATATTGCCGACGGTCAGCTTGCTGATGGTGTCCAGAGTCGGGCTCGCAGCCATGGTCATGTTCTGCGTCCCGCTGGTCAGAAATGTTGTCCGCGGCGCAGGCGTGCCGTTGTTAAAGTTCTCCGCAAAGAGCTGAACGGTATTGGGGATCGGTGTCGGCTGCGACTCGACTAGAGCAGTTTCGGGTTCATTTGGCGCAATGATCTGAGAGCGCCGAAGGCTGGTGCAAGGCGGCTTGGCCCGCAGCGGCTGTGTTTGTAAA
>JBAXQF010000135.1:0-5801 GCA_037131875.1 Verrucomicrobiota bacterium | reverse complement strand
ACGCCACTCGCCGCCACGGAATGTGTAAAGACATTCAGGGAAAACGCTCTAGCCAGCATCGTTATTTTCATAAGCTCGCAATCAAATATCCTTCAAAAACCTCATCCCTTTGCATCCAGCAGATGCCGGCGGAGTCCGCTGAGCATCCTGCTTAACTCATCGGCTGCCCGCATAGATAGCTGAATTGTCATTTCCACTGAGAAAACCCATTCGAACAGCAACCACGGACTGAGAAACAACCTCAAAAAGCGAACCTTCTGCAATTTCAAGAAACCGGGCGAAATCCAAGCGTGAACCACGTGAGCTTCCCTCGGCAATATTGGACGAAACCGAAACGGCGGCGCGACGCATTTGGTTCGTAAGACCGAATTTCTCCTCTGCTGGAAAACACCGCGTCAGCGAGTAAATCAAATCCGCCAAATCAATCCCCTTTTTCCAAACATCGAGCTTTTCAAAGTTAAACATTTTAGGCTCTCTCCTCCTCTTCTCTCTCAACTCTCAACATCTTCCTCTCTCAACTTCCCCTACGGCTCCACATTCTCCACAAACTTAAACCCGCCGCCGCCAATCGTCTGCACCACTGCGGGCTTACTCGCATTGCGCCCGGCGTCGATGGTGATTTTCCCCGTCACACCGGCAAAATCCTTGGTCGCGGCCACAGCGTCGCGGATCGCGGCGGAATCCGTCGAGCCCGCCCGCTGGATCGCCTGCGCCACAAGGCGCACGGTGTCATAGCCCAGCGCCGCCTGGCAGTCGGGTGCCAGCCCATACTTCGCCTTGTATTTCTGGATGAACCCCTGAACCGTCGGATCTTGATTGTCCGCCGAGAAATGGCTGGAAAAATAGCAGCCGTCGAGCGCATTGCCCGCCACCTTCAAAAGCGAATCCCCCTCCCAACCGTCGCCGCCCAGAAAGGGAGCCTTCAGCCCAAACTGCCGCGCCTGCCGCGCGATCAACGCCACCTCATTATAATAGCCGGGGAGGAAAACCACATCCGGCTTGGCCGATTTCAGCGAGGTCAACTGCGCACGGAAATCCTTGTCCCCGCTGCTGTAGCTCTGCTCCTTGACAATCTGCCCGCCGTTCTGGGTGAACACCTCGCGGAAATACTGCGCGAGCCCCTTGCTGTAAGCCTGCTTCTCATCCGTCAACACCGCCGCGCTTTTGTAGCCCTTCGCGAGCGCGAACTTCGCCATCACGGTGCCTTGGAAGGAGTCCATGAAGCAGGTGCGGAAGATGTAGTCGCCAATCTCCGTCACCTTCGGGTTCGTGGAGCCCGGCGAGATCATCGGAATCTTGTTCTCCTGGCAGATCGGCCCGCCTTCCAGCGAGCGAGAGGAGGCGAACTCGCCCAAAATCGCCACCACCTTGTCGTTGGCAATCAACTTGCGCACAATGGTCGCCGACTCGCCCGGCGTCGAGCGGTCATCTTCCACAATCAGCTTGATCGGCTTCCCCAGCACCCCGCCCGCCGCGTTAATCTCCTCCGCACCGAGTTGGATGGCGTTGTTTTGCGAAATCCCATAGCTGGCCTGCCCCCCGGTGAGGGAGGCATACACCCCGATCTTGATTTCATTCTGAGCGTGGGCGGCGACGCCCAGCGCAAGCAGGGCTGTCATGACAAGGTGGGGTATCCGTTTCATGGGAGATCGTTTACTGGAATTTAATGGGGGATGCTACGTGGGAAAGCGCGAATTGCCAATGGGGAAAGTCAGCAATCCCCTTGCCCATGAGCGAAAAATTCCACCCCAAAGGGCAAAAAGGTGGCGAAATTCGGCTATTTGTGAATTTTTTCACAAGCCGTGAAGAAAATGCTTTGATCGTCCTCCGGTTTTCCTGTATTCGCATCTCTGCAAACAAGCCTTATTCTGGCGACCTCTTTGCCTCCCACAATTGGGGGGCAGGAATCCGCAAAAAACGGAGTGCCCCAAACCGGCACGTTGCTTAAATAAGACTTGCTACTCTGTCCGGCCAAATGGTCGGCCTGATTGTCACCACAGTGAAAGCCATTATCTCCTTCTACCAATCGTCAATCGGAAAGAAATGGATCGTCGCCCTCACCGGCCTTGTGCTGGTAGGCTTCGTAACCGGTCACATGATCGGCAACCTCCAAATCTTTCTCGGTCAGGAACCGCTCAACAAATACGCCGCCTTCCTCCAGGGCCTCGGAGAACTTCTCTGGGTCATCCGCGGAGTGATGCTCGCCTGCATCGGCATCCACATCGTCACCACGGTGTTGCTGACCATCCAGAACGCAGCCGCCACGCCGCAGAAATACGCGGTCACCAAATCCCAGGCAGCCTCCATTGGAGCCAAGACGATGGCCGTCAGCGGCACGATCATTCTTTGCTTCCTCATCTTCCACTTGCTCCACTTCACCACCCTCTCCATTCACCCCGAATGGCAGGGATGGCATGACGCCGAAGGCCGTCACGACGTTTATTCGCTCGTGATCGTTGGATTCCAGAATCCCCTCGCCTCCGGCTTCTACCTGCTGGGCCTCTTCCTCCTGTGCATGCACTTGAGCCACGGCATCCAGAGCTTCATCCAGACCCTCGGCCTGCGCTCCCGCAAGATTGCCGATACCCTCACCACCGCCAGCCCTTACCTCGCTGGACTCATTTTCCTGGGATACGCCTCCATCCCCGTGGCGTGCTTCCTCGGCATCCTTAAACCCATCCTGACTCACGCTCACTAAACATGGCCACGCTCGACTCCAAAATTCCATCCGGCCCGCTTGAGAAGAAGTGGGAGAAACACAAGTTTGAAAGCAAACTCGTCAACCCGGCCAACCGCCGCAAATACACCGTCCTCATCGTCGGCAGCGGCCTCGCGGGCGCTTCCGCCGCCGCCAGCCTTGGCGAGATGGGTTACAACGTGAAGTGCTTCTGCTATCAAGACAGCCCCCGCCGGGCACACTCGATTGCAGCGCAGGGCGGCATCAACGCCGCCAAGAACTACCCGAACGACGGCGACTCCGTTCAACGCCTCTTCTACGACACAATCAAAGGCGGCGACTTCCGCGCCCGCGAAGCCAACGTCTATCGCCTGGCCGAAGTCAGCGCATCGATCATCGACCAATGCACCGCCATGGGCGTTCCCTTCGCCCGTGAATACGGCGGCCTGCTGGCCAACCGCTCCTTCGGCGGTTCGCTCGTTTCCCGCACCTTCTACGCTCGCGGCCAGACCGGCCAGCAGCTCCTCATCGGAGCCTACTCCGGCCTCTGCAACCAGATCGCGCAAGGCACGGTAAAGATGTATCCGCGCACGGAAATGCTCGACCTCGTCGTCGTCGACGGCCATGCCAAGGGCATCGTCGTCCGTGACATGGTCACCGGCAAAATCGAATCCCACGCAGGCGACACCGTCATCCTCGCCACCGGCGGCTACGGCAACGTCTTCTACCTCTCCACCAACGCCAAAGGCTGTAACGTCACGGCGACCTGGAGAGCCCACAAGAAAGGCGCCTTCTTTGCCAACCCGTGCTACACGCAGATCCACCCGACCTGCATCCCCGTTCACGGCGACTTCCAATCCAAGTTGACCCTCATGTCCGAGTCGCTCCGCAACGACGGCCGCGTCTGGGTGCCCAAGAAAAAGGAAGACTGCGGCAAGCCTCCCGGCGAGATCGCCGAGGAAGACCGCGACTACTACCTGGAGCGCAAGTACCCGACCTACGGCAACCTCGCCCCGCGTGACATCTCCTCGCGCGCCGCGAAACAAGTCTGCGACGAAGGCCGCGGCATCGGCTCCACCAAGCTGGGCGTTTACCTCGACTTCAGCGCCGCCATCGCGCGCCTGGGTGAGAACGTCATCCGCGAACGCTACGGCAACCTCTTCGACATGTATCACAAGATCACTGGCGAAGACGCTTACAAGGTGCCCATGCGCATCTTCCCCGCCGTGCATTACACCATGGGCGGCCTCTGGGTGGACTACAATCTCCAGTCCAACCTCCCCGGCCTCCACGTCCTGGGCGAAGCCAACTTCTCCGACCACGGCGCGAACCGCCTCGGCGCCAGCGCCCTCATGCAGGGCCTCGCCGACGGCTACTTCGTGTTGCCCTACACCATCGGCAACTACCTCACCACGCAGACGGGCAAGAAAGTCACCACCGACCATCCTGAATTCGTCAAAGCCGTCGAGGAAGTCAAAGCCCGCACGGAGAAACTTCTCTCCATCAAAGGCAAGCGCTCCGTCGATTCCTTCCACCGCGAACTCGGCCTCCTGCTCTGGGAAAAATGCGGCATGGGCCGCACCGAGCAGAGCCTCAAGGAAGCCCTCGCCAAGATCCCGCAAATCCGTGAGGAATTCTGGAAGAACGTCAACGTCCTTGGCGAAAGCAACGACCTCAACCAGTCCCTCGAAATGGCTGGCCGCGTCGCTGACTTCCTCGAATTCGGCGAACTGATGTGCCTCGACGCCCTCGAGCGCAAAGAATCCTGCGGCGGACACTTCCGTGAGGAATACCAATTCGAAGACGGCGAAGCCAAACGCGACGACGAAAACTTCGCGCACGTCGCCGCATGGGAATACGTTGGCGAAGTCGCCAAATCCGTCCGTCACGTTGAACCGCTCCACTACGAGAACATTCACCTGGCTGTCCGCAGCTACAAATAACCATGTCCGACACACTCAATCTCACCCTGAAAGTCTGGCGTCAAAAGAACGCTGGCACGCCCGGAAAGTTCGTCGAATATCCCGCGAAAGGCATCCCCACGGATTGCTCCTTCCTGGAGATGCTCGACATCGTGAACGAAACCCTCGTTCAGCAGAACATTGAGCCCGTAGCATTCGACCACGACTGCCGCGAAGGCATCTGCGGCATGTGCTCGCTCGTCATCAACGGCGTCGCCCACGGCCCCGAACGCGCCACCACCACCTGCCAGCTTCACATGCGGCACTTCAAGGACGGGGACACCATCTACATCGAACCGTGGCGCGTGGGAGCCTTCCCGCTCATCAAGGACTTGATCGTGGATCGCTCCGCGTATGATCGCATCCAGCAATCCGGCGGCTTCATCTCCGCCCGCTGCGGTTCCGCGCCCGACGCCAACTCCGTGCCGATTCCCAAGCAGAACGCCGACTCCGCCATGGACGCCGCCGCCTGCATCGGCTGCGGTGCCTGCGCCGCCGCGTGCCCCAACTCGTCCGCGATGCTCTTCGTCGCCGCCAAAGTCTCCCACCTCGCCCTGCTCCCGCAAGGCCAGCCCGAGCGGACCAAGCGCGCCCTCAAGATGGTCACCACCATGGACAAGGAAGGCTTCGGCAACTGCACCAACTACTACGAGTGCGAAGCCGTCTGCCCCGCAGAAATCAAGTCGTCGTTTATTTCCATGCTCAACCGGGAATACGTCTTCGCGGCCGCCCGCGACGCCGTCTCGGTCATCTAGAGACACACAACGTCAGCCATTCCAAAGAAGCGGAAAACGAAAGTTTTCCGCTTCTTTTTTATTCCCGAAAGCTTTGCCGCGAATAGGAAAAGCGTTTCTGGCGAAAACGATCAAGAGTCTGCACATCCTCATACCACTTCGCATAATAATCCGGACCAGCGCAGGCAATCCATCACCCGAAGGGTTTACAGAAAATAGCCGGGGGTTGAGCGAAGCGACACCCCCGGTATGGGGGAAATTTGCGTTGACCCCGCAGGGGTCGCAGAACCCCGTTGCAAGCTTCTGCCACCCCTTGGGGTGAGGCGCTGGAATGCAAGGTTCCGGTGGTGTCGGCGCGCAGCGCGCCTCAACCACCGGCTAGAGCAATTTACCAAAAACTATAGCCGCGTCTTGGGGCGGCGAAGGCCG
>JBAXQF010000134.1:0-5834 GCA_037131875.1 Verrucomicrobiota bacterium | reverse complement strand
TCCATTATGGCGAAACTCGAAAAAGTGAATGCCATTTACGAGACACTACACTAGAGCGGCAACACGCCTAGAATTTATCTGGAACTCAGGAACTCAGGAAAAAGAAGACAGTCCACATGATTGCCCTCTCTTTTCTTGAGTTCCTGAGTTCCAGATTTTTTTCCGCCTTTAATTTTCCGTCTTTAATATCTGGCTGGCAACACGGGCGGTTCCCCGCTATGAGGTAAAGCGACATGTTCCAGATCGTCTTCAACGAAATCAGCGCCGCCGAGATGTCCGCCCTTCCCACGGATCTCCAACTCGACCTCCTTGCGGAATTCCAAATCCTTCCCGAGGATCTCGACCGCCTCGACCCGGAGCGGTTTGGAAAAATCGAGCGCGACGGCAAAAGCCTTTTCCGGTGCCGCGCGAAGGATTACCGGATCTATTTTGAAAAAGCGACGGAAGGGGTCATGATTCACCGCGTGTTACACAAAAACACCATCCGCGATTTTCTCTTCCGCTCGAAACTCCCGATGGTGGACGAAGACAGCTCTCTGGCAGAGAAGCCCGGCTTCTGGAAACTCATTGAGGAAGGCGAAAAATCCCGCAAACACTAGTGTCCTGTCAGGCAATTTCCTTTCATAATTCCAGCCCCTTTTCCGATTTTTCAGCGTTGCTTCCTCGGGCAATATCTTCAGATATTGCCTTTCGGTCGCGCCTTGAAAAATGCGAAAAATGGACTCGGAATTATTTCATTAACTTACCTGACAGGACACTAGCCCATTCACGAATTTTAGGAATGAATTAGGAAGCCAGGAACCCAGGAAATTTTCAGTGAAGGTCTTCAATGTTTTTATTTTGGAAGATGTGGCTTCAATGAATATCCAACTCCTAAATTTTTTCCTCGGCCTTTTTCTTGGATTCTTGGATTCCTAATTTTCTCTTCGTCCCTCATCCCATGCACCGCCTGCTCATCGCCACCCGCAACCGCCACAAGACCGGCGAACTCGCCGCGCTGCTTGGGGCGGATTTCCAGGTCGAAGACCTCACGATGCACCCGGGCATGCCGGAGATTGAGGAGACCGGGGCGACGTTCCTTGAGAACGCCACGCTCAAGGCGCTGGCGGCGGCGCAGTATTTTGGCGGCGAGCTTCTGGTGCTGGCGGACGACTCCGGGCTGGAAGTCGATGCGCTCGGGGGCGCGCCGGGAGTGCGCTCCGCCCGCTTTGCCGGTTCCGGGGCGAGCGACCTCGACAACACCGCCCTGCTGCTCGCCCGGTTGGGGAACGCGCCGGAACGCGCCGCGCGGTTTCGCTGCGTCATTGCCATTGCGAAGGGCGGCGCGTTGGCGGCGAGCTTTGAGGGGGCGTGTGAAGGCCGGATTCTGGATGAGCCGAGGGGTTGCGAGGGGTTCGGGTACGATCCCGTTTTTGTGCCGCAAGGCGACACCCAGACCTTTGCCGAGTTGCCCGCTGAAGTGAAGAACCGCATCAGCCACCGGGCGCGCGCCACCGGGCAGGCCCTGGCCTGGCTGCGGGGGCTCTAATAGCTCTTCCGCATATTGCTGGGCAATATGCCCGCCTCGGAGCGGTATTTGGCCACGGTGCGCCGGGCGATGGGGATGCCCCGTTCGACCAGGATGTCCACGATCTCCTTGTCGGAAAGCGGGCTGCGCGTGTCCTCGCCCTTGACCATCTCGATAATGGCGTTCTTGACGCTTGTGTTGCTGGTGGTGCTGCCGTCTGCGGTCTGGTAGCCGGGGGTGAAAAAGTATTTCAGCTCAAAAACGCCCCACGGGGTCGCCATGTATTTGCCGGAGATGGCGCGGCTCACCGTCGTCTCGTGAACCCCGACGACCTCCGCCACCTGCACCATCGTCAGGGGACGCAGCGCCGTGGGGCCCTGCTCGAAGAATTCCTGCTGACGGTGGAGAATTTCGTGGGCGATGTTGGAGATGGTTTGCTGGCGCTGGTGGATGCTCTTGATGAGAAACTTCCCGTTGCGAATTTTCTCCCGGATGTAGTCCTTCACATCGGTGGCGTTTGCATCGCTCGCCATCAAATCCTTGTAGGTGTTGGAGATGCGCAGGTGGGGGATCTGCTCGCCGTTGAGGCTCACCTGCCATTCGCCGCTGATTTTCTCCACGGTGACGTCCGGCAGGACGTAGTTGGTCATGTCTGCCGTGAAAAGCTGGCCCGGCTTGGGGTCGAGCGTGGAAATGAAATCCGCGCACTTCTGCACCTGCTCGGGCGTGCTGTTGAGCCGCCGGGCGATCTCGGGAAACCGGTGCTTGCCGAGGTCTTCCAGGTGACCGGCCACGATGCGGTATTCCATGCTCTCCGCCTTGCCCAGACGGCGGAGTTGGATAAGCAGGCACTCGCGCAAATCCCGCGCGCCGACGCCCACGGGGTGGAACATCTGGATGACTTCCAGCACCTCTTGAATGTTGGCGACGTCCAGACCGGTGTTTTGCGACATCTCCTCCGGGGAGAGTTGCAGGAAGCCGAGGTCGTCGATGTTGCCGATGATGAGTTCGGCGATTTTGCTCTGTTGCGGGGTAAGTTCGCTGGTGCGAAGCTGCTCCAGCAGGTGTTGCTGGAGGGTCTCGTTGGTGGCGATGGAGTCGAAGAAAAACTGTCGGCGCTCCTCGTCCTCCTGGGAACGGCTGGAATAGGCGCTGCTCTGGGACATGTAGTCGCGCCATTCCTCGTCGAGCTTGGCCAGGTGCTCAAATTCCTCCTGAAACTCGTCGCGCTCCTTCTGCTTGTCTTCCAGGGTCGGCTCGGTGCGCTCCTCTTCAATGACGGGATTCACCGACAGCTCCGCCTGAATCAGGTTCCGCAACTCCAGGAGAGGAACCTGCAAAATCTGCAAGCTCTGCTGGAGTTGTGGCGCCAGACTTTGCTGGAGCGAAAGGTTTTGGGACTGTTGCATGCCAGCCATGAATGGGAAAGTAAGCGGGGCGGGCGGATGGGCAAGCAGAATTCACGCCAAATATTTTTTGGTGTGGGATTCCCCGGCTCCCGAAACACGGAAGGTGGATCGTGCGCTCCGCGCGCGATTCCGGGAGTGGACATCCAGTTCGCCAATGGCGATGGGAATGCCAGCGGGCGGACCGAGCTTTTGCGCCCATTCCGGGCAGAGCGAACCGGCGGCGGTGGTGGCGTCGAAGGCTTTGGAATAGAGCCGCTCCCGCAAGGCCGCCAGTTTCGGGTCAAGCAGGGCGAGAAATTCCTGGTCCGGCAAGCCGCCCCACTCATCGGAATAAAGCGCCTTGTGGCCCGCGGCGCAGATGCCGCGCTGAACCTTGCGCGGATCAGTAACGCCCGCAAGGACAGCCGGAATGCAATCCGAAAGCTCCACCCAACTGTAGGCCGCTTCAAACACATCGGGGGCGGTGTTCAGGCAATGCCAGATTTTTGACCAAAACCACTCGGAGGAATAGGTGTTGCCGCACTTTGCAATGAAGTGGGGGCGATGCTGGGCCGCTTTCGCCGTGATCTCCGCCGCCTCGCAATAGCTGGTGTGATCTTTCCAAAGCCAGCACTGAGCCGCCAGATTGTCTTTCCACGCGCTCTGTAGGGCGAGCGGGCAGTTGTTTTCGTCCACGGGAATCGGGCTGGAACCGGTCGTATCAACGCCGATGCCGATGACTTGCTTTGGGGAAAAGCCGGGCTGTTGGGAGGCTTCTTTCAGAGCCCCGCAGATGCTCGCCTCCCGACCGTACACGTAATCGCCGGGATTTTGCCGGGCCAAATGGTGGTCGGCGGGATCGAGCAGGATTCCTTGGTGACCGGAGGGCAAGGCGCCACGCAAACCGCGAGTTTGTGACCCTTCGTGCAGTCCACAACCAGCGCCCGCACACTGTTGGTTCCATAATCAACGCCAATGGAATAAGACATAAATTAAAAAAGTTTGAGGGGAATCAGTGAATCCATTGCCTCGCTTTCAGCGCGAAAAATCCGGCCTTGTTTTCAGCTTTCGCTATACGCAGGCGCACGATCTGCTTAGATTACCCGCCATGAAGACCCACTCGCTTTCTCTTCTGGCTGTCGCCGGAGGAGCGGTTTTTCTTTCGCTGGCTGCGCCGCAGCCGATCTCCGGGCAGGATGCCGCCAGCGCTCCCGCACGCAAAGTCGAGGCCGGCGGGGAAGTCTCTCCCACCGTCCAGGCTTTGATCATTGAATTGACCGCCCAAAACAAACAACTCGTCGCCAACCAGGCGGCGCTGGATGCCAGGATTGATGAACTCGCGGAGTCCATCCGCCAGGCCCGCCTGATGTCCTCGCGCGCCAGAGGGAAGGGGGCCCAATGAACCGGCTTTTCCCCCTCATCGCCGTGACGGCGTTGGCTGCGTTCTTCGCATCGGAAGCGCGCCTCAACTCCCAGGAGAGCGCCCCCAAATCGCCAACGGAGCAACTCCTCGCCTTGAAGGCATCCAACGCGGAACTCCTCAAAAAGCAGCAACAGACGCTGCAAAAACTCGAGGAACTGAAATTGCAAGCGGAGCAACTCCGCATTTGGGCGAAGCGCAGCTAACCCAAGGCAACGGCATTCAAAAAAAACAATCTGGAACTCAGGAACTCACGAAGGCCAGAAAACCCGCGTTTTTGTATATTTTTGAATCCCGTTTCGCCTGCCCTTCTTTTTCCTGAGTTCCAGATTTTCTTCTTCGGAGCGGAATAGTGTATCCTAACAATATGAGAGCGTTTTTTGTCCGCTGGGCTGCCACAACCTTTGCGGTGTTTATTGCCACGGCCCTCGTGCCGGGAATCACCGCCGAGAACTCCGAGGCGCTGATTCTGGCCGGGCTGCTGCTGGGAGTCTTGAACGCCGTGGTGCGTCCGGTGCTCCTGGTGCTGAGCCTGCCGTTGATCCTGCTTTCCTTCGGGCTGGCGATCCCCCTCATCAACGCGCTGCTCCTGGATTTTGTCGGCGGGGGCATGATTGCCGGATTCCATGTGGCGGGCTTTGGCTCGGCACTCTTTGGCTCCCTTGTCATCAGCGTGGCCTCCTGGTGGATCAACGGCTTGCTGCGCGAAGAGCGCGCAGCCACCCAGGTGCATGTCCGCACTTTCAACGCGGAACCGCCGCCTCCACCCCAACCGGGAGAAATGAAGAGCGTCCAAGGGCGCGTGATCGAACATGAACCTGACTCCAAATAGAGTGCGCATCAAAATCTGCGGCATCACGACGCCGCAAGACGCGCTCGACGCCATCGATGCCGGAGCGGACGCGCTCGGGTTTAACGGCTTTCCCGGCTCCAAGCGCTTTCTCGATCTCCAAGCCGCCTCCGGCTGGATGGCCGAGTTGCCTCCCTTCGTCACGCGCGTGGCGGTGCTGGTGAACCCGACCATGGCGGAGGCGGAAGCGGTGCAGGCGCTGCCGGGGGTGGATCGGCTCCAGTTTCACGGGGACGAGCCGCCGGAATTCTGCGCCTCCTTCGCCCGGTGTGGCTACATCAAGGCGCTCGCGGCCCGGGATCGCACCGCCCTGCTCGCCGCGAGCCGCTATGCCGCGTCGGCGATCCTCCTGGATGCCTTTGTGCCCGGCGCCTACGGCGGGACGGGCTCTTTGATTGATTTGGAACTCGCAGCCGCCTTTGTAAGGGAGCATCCCGGACTGCGGGTCGTCCTTTCCGGGGGGTTGACCGCTGAAAACGTCGCTGCGGCGGTGCGCGCCGTCCGCCCGCATGCGGTGGATGTGGCCAGCGGGGTCGAGGCGTCTCCGTCCTGCAAAAAAGACCGGGGGCGGATGCGTGATTTTATCGCCGCCGTGCGGGAAACGGAGCAGGGCAACCGCATCTAAATTGAAAGGCAAAAGAGGATCAGGAACTCAGGAAAGCAGGAAAA
>JBAXQF010000133.1:0-5917 GCA_037131875.1 Verrucomicrobiota bacterium | reverse complement strand
AGCCTTCGGCGCTCCCAAGCCACTGGCCACATTTTTTTGTAAAATGCTCTAAAACCACCGGCCCAACTGCTCCACGCTCAGTTCGTCCATGCGGTGCACGGCGAGGTCGGCTTGGGTGAGTTCTGCGGGCGGGTGGGTGGTGGCGATGCCGATGACGCGCATGCCTGCCGCGCGGGCGGCGGCGATCCCGGCGTGGGCGTCTTCAAACACCACGCAGCATTCCGGGCGGCAGCCAATGCGGGCGGCGGCGGTGAGAAAGACTTCCGGGTTCGGTTTGCCGAGGGTGACGTCTTCGGCGGAGACGATGGTGGCAAAGTATTCGGCGATGCCGAGCCGGGAGAGGGCGGCGTCGAGGTTGGCGCGCGGGGTGGAGGAGCCGACGGCGCACGGGATGCCCGCCTCGCGGAGCGCCTGGAGCCATGCGCGCACGCCGGGAAGCGGCTCAAGGGTGTCTGCGGCCATCAGTTCGCGGTAGATCGCCTCTTTGCGGTTGCCGAGCCGCTCGATTTCGGCGGGATCTGTGGCCCAGCGGTAGATTTCCGGGATGATGATCTGATTTTTGCGCCCGAACCCGAGCCGGAAGGAGTCGGGCGGCAGCGGGAGCCCTTCTTCCTGGGCGAGGAGTTCCCAGGATTTCTCGTGGTGCAGGGAGGAGTCGATGATGACGCCGTCCCAGTCAAAAATGGCGCCCCAAGGTTGCATACTCATGAAAGTGGTTGCCCGACATAGATTCGAACTATGACTAGGTGAGTCAAAGTCACCTGTGCTGCCATTACACCATCGGGCAAGATCCGCGCGCCCGAAAGCGCGCGGGAGGTTTTCAATAGCGGTTTGCCGCTAGGATTGCAAGCGGATGAGCAGATTTTTTCCGGTCATTTCCGCAGGCACCGCCAAGCCCAGCATGCCGAGGAGCGTCGGGGCGACGTCCGCGAGGATGCCGTCCTGCACCTTGGTCTGGTCGGCATCCGCCGCGACGTAGATGACGTGGACGAGGTTGGTGGTGTGGGCGGTGTGGGGCGAGCCGTCCGGGTTGCGCATCTGTTCGCAGTTGCCGTGGTCGGCGGTGACGAGCAGTTTGCCGCCCAGGCGCAGGGTTTCCTCGATGACCTGCCGTACGGCGTCGTCGATGGTCTCCACAGCCTTGATGCCCGCCTCGACCACGCCGGTGTGGCCGACCATGTCGGGGTTGGCGAAGTTGAGGATGACGAGGTCGAAGTTGTGCAGTTCGCTCACGACCTTTGCGGTGACGGCCGGGGCGCTCATCTGCGGCATGAGGTCGTAGGTGGCGACTTTGGGGGAGGGGACGATGGCCCGTTCCTCACCGGGGAAGGCTTGTTCGACGCCGCCATTGAAGAAATAGGTGACGTGCGGGTATTTCTCCGTCTCGGCAATGCGGAGTTGCTTCAACCCGGCGTTGCTGACGACCTGGCCCAAAATGTTGTTCATCGACTGCGGGCCGAACACGCACGGGCAGCCGTAGGTTTTGTCGTATTGAGTGAGGGTGACGTAGTTGACCTTCGGGGTCACTTCGCGGTCGAATCCGTCGAACTCAGGCCGCAGGAACGCCGTGGAAAGCTGGCGGGCGCGGTCGGCGCGGAAGTTGAAGAAGAAAATCACGTCGCCGTCATATACGCGCTGCTCGTTGTGGTGCGAGAAGATGAGGGCGGGCATGAATTCGTCGGTCTGGCCGTTGGCGTAGAGGTCGCTGAGAGTCTCGCTGGGGCTGACGGTGGAGGTGGTGCCGCGTCCCAGCACGATGGCGTCCCACGCGAGTTTGTTGCGATCCCAGCGCTTGTCGCGGTCCATTGCGTAATACCGGCCTACCACGGTGGCGATCTGCGCGCCGCTCGGCTTGAGGGCTTCCGTGAGGTGCTTCAAATAACCCGCGCCGCCGGTGGGCGAGCAGTCGCGCCCGTCGGTGATGGCATGCACGAGGATGTCGCCCACACCGGCTTCCTTCGCGGCGTTGGAGAGCGCGATGAGGTGCTCCATGTGGCTGTGGACGCCGCCGTCGGAGACGAGGCCCAAAAAGTGGAGCCGCTTGCCCTTGGCCTGCGCGAACGCCTGCTGGAGCACCGCGTTTTCGCGCAGCTTGCCTTCCTCAACGGCTTTGTTGATGCGGGTGAGATCCTGGTAAACGACCCGGCCCGCGCCGAGGTTGAGGTGGCCGACCTCCGAGTTGCCCATCTGGCCCTCGGGCAGGCCGACGTCGAGGCCGCTGGCGCTCAAGGTCGCGCCGGGGTAGCGGGCGTACATGGCATCGTGGAACGGGGTGGAGGCCAGGAGCGTGGCATTGCCATCGGCCAGAGCCGAGGCGCGGCCATTTGGATTGATCCCCCAACCATCGCGGATAATGAGCACAACAGGTTTCGACATAATGGCGGCAATCATTCACAGCCCGGGGCGTTTTGGCAATCGCGGAATGGGGGGAATGGCAGGGAAGGGAGATAAAGGGGAATCAGGAAACCGGGCGGCAAGATTTGCCCTCTGTGGCATTGGGTGTGAACGAGGCACTTCTGTCAATTGTCAAGAGTTGACCCCGTGTCGACGTGCCCGGCGTGCGCACAAATGCGGGTATTGACCTTTCTTAGGACCTTAAATAATATTGCCACATCGGCATCAACTGGTTGGAGACCATCAGCTCGGTATTTATTTTCTACGTCAAAGTCATCCCCGCGTGGCTGGCATACACTGTAGCATGCAATTGCGCAAAGAATACTGTCGGTAACTCCTCCCGAGGCTGGCTATATGTAAAGACGCTCGCGACACCCGCCGTTATTGGGTTGCTGGCGACTAGCAGCGCGATGTTTAACGATGATCCCGAAACGCTTGCCACGCCAAAAAACTATGATAGGGGCGCGTTCGTCTTCGTATTCATGACCGTTCCTGCTGTGCTCGGGCTTGTCGAGGGCCGCGCCCGGCAAAAGAGAGAAACAAGGTAACTACTAGTGCCTTGTCAACGGGGCAACTCTTGCCCCTTGAAAACCGCGCATAAAGCCGCCCCCACGCAATTCTCAAGAAGCCGCTGGCACGCCGGGGGTTCGTCCCTTATGTTAAGGGGGAATCATGAAAAGCGAAGATGACTTCCAGTATGCGGTCGAGAACACGCGGGTGCTTTTGGCGCCTGATCGGCGCATTGAGACCTTTGGCAGCACCCAGTTCCGGTTTCACCTGGTGACGGAGTTGCTGGATCAGGTGAATGTCGTCCGCGTGCGCGACGGGCGGATCGAGGCCGAGCAGCCCCGCATCATGGCTCCCGGCCAATACGCCAAGCTGCTGCTGGAGGGATTCGGCGAACAGGCGCGCCACTACGCCGACTGGCTCGAACGGCGGCCCGAGAAACCGGCGTTTCTCAAATACGGCTTCCAGTTCCGCAAAAGGGACGTGGTGGAGGAGGTCGTCCACAGCCCGCTCCCGGAGGTGGTGGAGCGGATTCGCTCCGGCATCAACCGCGCCGAGGAACCCCTTACGGCCATCATCGAAGGGGTGGACGATGCATGGGAGGTCTGTTTGTTGAAATTCACGGTCGATCTCGTGCAGCAATCGGCTGGGGGAAACATGAGCGACTTCCGGCGGCGGGGGTTGCTCTAAACGCTGTTTGATGACAAGATTGCCGCCGGAATGAACTGGATTCTCAAAAGCCTGATTCTTCTCGCGTTGTGCGCGGTGGTCTTTGGCGCGGCCGCGTGGTTTGGCTACCAGATTTTGGTTGTGCCCAAGCAGATCCCCCCGCAGGAACTCGTGGAAGGGAAACCGGTGCCCCCGGCGGATCCGAGTCTGGCTGAATTTGAAAAGGCGATGAGCATCAAAGCGGCGCGCCAGCCGGTGGCGGCGCGCGAGGCGTTGGAGCGCTTCATTGCAAACTACCCCTTTTCCACCAAGCTCGGCGAGGCGCGCAAGGCGTTGGGCGCCGTGAACTCGGACATCTTCTTTTCCGCCATCCCCGCGCCGGAAAAAACCCGCTATGAAGTCCGCCCCGGTGACTCGCTCGACCGGATCAAAAAGAAGCTCAAAATCACCCCGGAACTGCTCATGCGCTGCAACAACCTGGACGACCCGCGGCGGCTGCGCGTGGGTCAGGTGCTCATGGTGAGCCCGGCGGATTTCTCCGTGGTTATCGACCGCAAGGCCCGCACGGTTACGCTGATCAACGGACAGAAATTTTTCAAGGAATACACCGCCGCGAGCTGGAACGCCCCTGCGGTGAAGAAGGGCATGGAGCGGGTCGCCATTCCTGCAAAAGTGGCTAAAAAAGAGGCGTGGTTCAACGGTGCGCCCGTTGCCTTCGGCGCGAAGGAATACGCCGAGAGCTCCCGCTGGGTGGAGCTCACGGCGAAAGGCTACACGCTCTACACCGAAGGCGGGCAAAAACCGGGTTCCGGCATCGGGATGGCTCCCGAGGACATGGAGGAACTTTCCACCCTTTTGGACAAAAGCGCTCCGGTGATGATCCGCTGAAAAAAGCCGTGCACTTTCTTATTGCCGGGTGCGCTTGCGCTCTTCAAATTGGAGCCGCTGGGTCGCAACCCCATGCCGATGTGGCGAAATGGCAGACGCACCGGACTTAAAATCCGTTGTCCCGAAAGGGGCGTGTGAGTTCGAGTCTCACCATCGGTACCGCTTCCTAATCGCCTGTCCGCCAGTCCTAATAAATGCAGGGTTGGCGGACGGATGGCGACAGGATGCGACAATGTTCTTGACGATTCGCGCCAAAAACCCACCCCTGTCAAAATCCAAATCAGGTGGCAGACGAGTGGATGTCTGCCACTGCACCGGATAGGAATGATCGCCACTGCTATTGAATTGGGTCGTGGAGAACGCGGTTTTTCCGAGAAAAAGGGCAGACGCGCCGGACTTTTTGTTCGGTAAGTCTGACCTGAGGACTGGTTCTCGGGCGAAAAAAAGCTCCCGGACCGCAAAAAGGAGCCGAAATCGCACAAAACAAAGCCCATACAGTGGAGCTTGCCGCAGACCCAGGTTCAACATACATTTTTTCCAGTTTCGCATCATAGGAAGTATTACCCATGAAAAAGAAGACTGGCCCCCAACCGAATCGGAAACCAAAGGCATCCCCCAAACCGAAGGCCGCTGCCAACTCGAAGGCCGCTCCCAAACCGAAGCTCAACCTGAAAACCGTGGCGGGCCAACGGGCGTATATTGAGCTTCATCAGTCCATTTTGTCTGCTTGGGCCAAGCAAGGCTATGAACTCAGAGGAAGAGGCTACATCTCCAAGTTCGCCCCCATCCTTAAAGAAAGGGACTACGTGATCGACGACGAACTCGTTTACTCGACCCCCGAGGACTGGCACCTTACTTTTGGCAGTGATTGGTTTGATGGCGGCTTAACCCCCATTATTCAAGGGTATGACCCCGCAAAAGAGTTCCTATGCGTGTTTTGGTCGGAAACCAGGGATTATGACCTCGTGTGGGATAGCCACTTGTTTAAGCTCACGCCAACTCCCCTTTGAGACTTTAAGGCCAATACGCTGGCGGCGACGGGGCGGGAGCAACGCCTTGCCGGAGAAATGCTGAATGATTGGCATTTGGGCCAACTGCGAGGTTGAGTCTGGTCCGGGTTTCCCTCATAGTCTTTGACTCTCATGCCCACCCTGAACTGGATTGGAAAAGACGCCGTGGTGAACCATCACCAGCAGGTGTCGTTTCATTTGCTCAAAGACGTGCCCGAACTCGCCTGCGGCGAGCCGGGGGACGGCAATCTCATCGTGCAGGGAGACAACCTGGTGGCACTCAAAGCCCTGCTCCCGTATTACGCAGGCCAGTTGAAGTGCATCTACATTGACCCACCCTACAACAACTCCTCGCTCCACCTTCCCCTTATGCTGCGGCGTCCACGGACGGCACGGAACGACATGCATCCCATAGTGACGGCAGAAGTCAGCCAGCTTGGGGTTGATCT
>JBAXQF010000132.1:0-5925 GCA_037131875.1 Verrucomicrobiota bacterium | reverse complement strand
TCGAATCCATTATGGCGAAACTCGAAAAAGTGAATGCCATTTACGAGACACTACATTAGCTCGTGGAGGTAACGCAGAACCGTGCGGTAGCCCAGATCGATCTGGAGTTGTTGGAGCAACCAGCCGTGCAACTTGACGCCGGTCCAATGCCGCTGGCCCGCTTGGGCTGGATCCTCAAGCAGCGGAACGAGCAGATCGCGCAGGCGCTCCATTTTGATTTTGCGCGGTCGCCCATCGGCTCTTTTGGTCGCCAGCGCGTCGATGCCGCCCCGGTTGAACATCTCGATCCACAGCCTCACCATACGGTCGGTGCGGTTGTAGATCATGCAGACATCGGCCCGGCTCATTCCCCTGAAAAGGAGGCGAATCGCTCCAAAGCGGATGTAGCTGCGCTTGTTGGGAGCAGCTTCCATCGCCACCTCGACCTCGCTGATCGTGGCGTTCTCCCCGTTTGGCTCTTGTTCGATGGCGCGCAACAACCATCTTCAATCAAAAACCAATTTTCAGTACAGCCTAATGTTCGCCTTTTCGGAAATTCTTTTTGGCGGATGCTCTACGCCACCAGCATCGACTACGACGGCCAGTCGGAAACCAGCCAAGACTTCTTCGCCCAAGTACAGAACAAAATGCACTGGGCCGCCCACGGCCACACCGCCACCGAGGTCATCCGGCGGCAACCCCCACATGGGCCTCACCCACTTCGTCAGCAAGGAACCCCACCGCTCCGAGATCGCCATGGCAAAGAACTACCTCCCTGAGAGCGAACTCGAAATTCTCAACCGCACCGTCAATGCAAGCCGCTTTGAGCAGCTCACCTTAAAAAGCCACCGGTTTTACCGGTATTATTTGATAGCAAGCTGCGCTGCCCTGTGAGCCTGTAGTCGCTGGGCGAAATCCCGTAGCGGCGACGGAACTGTGTGGCAAAATACTGACTGCTGGAATATCCGCATCCAAAGGCAATTTCCGTCACGGACATCTCCAACTCATGCCCAAGCAACTGGGCGGCACGGTCGAGCCGACAGCGGTTGAGGTGATCGAGTGGACTTGTATTGGTTGCCATCCGGCAATACTTCACAAACGCGGTGCTCCCCATGCCGCAACGCCTTGCCATGGAGCGCAGCGTCCACGGCTCGGCAAGGCGGATCGGGTGGCTCGTTAATTCATTGAAAAAAAGCTCCACCAGCCGGGTCATTGAAACCGGCTCTCCAACATCCGGCGTGTCCTGCCTCCGCAAGGCATCGAGCAGCGCCACCAGCAGCAGATTGATTTGCACAATAATCCGCGAAGCGTGGCGCACGATATCGCCCAGCCGCACGCACTCGGCCAGGGAACGAAAGGCTTGCGTGATTTCCGGCGTCGTTTTCCACACGGATTGATTATCCCCTCGCAGTTTGCAGGCGAGTTCGCGCAGGTCGCCGGGCGTCAAAGCCACCCACGCCGGCCATTTCCAATTTTGGTTGGGTCGATTCACCCTCACATCCAAGACGAGCCAATGAACCCGGCCCGGCCCGAGATTCGGATCGCCCAGCGCATGCAGTTCCCATGGACGGGTAACGGTGAGATTTCCCGCGTGCAGGTGATGGCTGACACCGTTAATTACAAAAGCATTGTGTCCGGTCTCGATGAGCACAATCTCGATTCCCTCATTGCAATGCGGTTCAAGCCCCCAGTCCTGCTTCCCAATGGCGTCCCAATACCCCAGGGTGCTTAAACCGGGCAGCGTCGCCGGGGAAAGCGTCGCACCGGGGTAATGCCCGTGGGTGATTGCGTGAAACTGGATCTTCCCGGCTGCAATCGCCCGACGCTGCGGTTCGCAGGAGTCAATACCGCGATCCGGATTGGGCGTGTGATAAATGAGGGGGGCGCCGCGCATGGGAGGGCTTTTCATGTTCAATATCGACCGCCGATGAAAAACGGAAGCCGAAACTTGCCGAATCTGCCATTTTAAGAGATCAGGTTAACCTCCGCCTTATATCCCCCTGTCCCCGTTCGATTCTGAACAATTCAATCATTCCATTTTATGACATCCAGAGAACGCATTCTTGCCGCCATCGCCCATAAGCAACCGGATCGCGTGCCGATCGACCTCGGCTCAACTCCCAGCTCTGGCATCTCCGCCATCGCCTACGCCCAGTTGCGCAAGCACCTTGGCCTGACCGGCGGCCACACCCGGGTTTACGACGTGGTGCAGCAGCTCGCCCAGCCCGAGGACGAAATCCTCAACCGCTTCAAAATCGACGTGGTCGATCTCGGCCGCACCTTCAACACGCGCGACGAGGACTGGTATTGCGTCCAACTCTTCGACGGCAGCACCGCGCAGTACCCGAGCTGGTTTCACCCGACGCCCACGCCCGAGGGCGGCTTCAAGGCGTATGCTCCGGATGGCACGGAAATTGCCACCCAGCTCAAGGACATGAATTTTTATGATCAGAGCATCTTCCCGTGGGAAGACGACTACCCGGCAGACCTTGGCAAGTTGCCCGAGGCGATGTCCAAAGTCCTCTGGGCGGCGCTGGTTCACAGCCCGTGGGATAACGCGGGCCAGCCAGGGTTCTGGGAACGCCTGCGCGCCAACGCCCTCGAACTGCGCAAGCAAGATCGCGCTGTGATGCTCGTCATCGGCTGCAACCTCTTTGAGTGGGGCACGTTCCTGCGGCGCATCGACAACTTCCTGATGGATCTCATCGCGGAACCCGAGAATGTGGAGCGGCTTCTGGATGCGCTGTTGGAAATCCACCTCAAGACGCTCGAAACCGTCTGCAAGGCCGTGGGCGACGTGGTGGACGTCATCCGCTTCGGCGACGACCTGGGCATGGACACCGGCCCCTTCATGTCACCGGATACCTATGTGAAGCTTTTCAAACCGCGCCATGCGCAGCTCTGCGACTACGTGCACAAGCACTCCTCCATGAAGACCTTCCTGCACTCCTGCGGGTCGATCTACCCTCTGATGCCGCATTTGATCGAGGCCGGGTTCGACGTGATCAACCCGGTGCAGACGGCCTGTTTCCAGATGGAGGCCGACCGGCTCAAGCGGGATTTCGGGCGCGACATCACCTTCTGGGGAGGCGGCGCGGACACCCGGCACATCCTTAACCACGGCAGCGTCGAGCAAGTCAAAGAGGACGTCAAACGGCGTCTGGACATCCTCGCTCCCGGGGGAGGCTTTGTTTTTAATCCTATCCATAATATCCTCCCGGATGTGCCTCCTCAAAACATCGTGGCGATGTTTGACGCGGTGGAGGAATTCAACTCCGCAGGCTGCTGATCCCCTCAATTCACCATACCAAAGCATGAGCAAGATTAGCATCATTGACTGGATCATCATTGTCCTCTATCTCGGCGGCATCGTCGGGGCCGGGGTCTATGTCGGACTTAAGAAGCGCAAGGGAGGCGCGGCCGGCAGCTATTTTTTGGCGGGAAATACCCTGAGTTGGAAGTCGATCGGGCTTGCCCTGTTTGCCACCAACATTTCGTGCCTTCATTTGGTGAGCCTGGCTCAGGCCGGCTATGACTCCGGCTTGATGATGGGCAACTTCGAATGGCTCGCCGCGTTTGCGCTCATCGCGTTGAGCCTTTTCTTCGTGCCATTTTACATGCGGGCGAAGATTTCCACGTTGCCCGATTTCCTTGAGAAACGCTACTGCTCGGAATGCCGCGACTGGCTCGCGGGGCTTTCCATGGTGACGGCCATCATCTTCAACATCGCGTTTCCACTCTCCACAGGCTGGCTGGTGTTGCACGGGGTGTTCGGGATCGACAAATGGGTTTGTATTATCACGCTGACTTCGTTGACGGCGGTTTACACCATCTTGGGCGGACTTTCCGCGGTGGTGCTGACGGAGACGATCCAGGCGATCATTTTGCTGGCCGGTTCGCTGATCATCACCGGGCTCGCCTATTCGAAAGTGGGCGGTTGGGGCGGCATGCTCTCGCAGTTGCATGCCAGTCACGATTTGGTCAAAATGTCGATGCTGCGCACCGCCGCCCAGGAACCCTCCATGCCGTGGTATGCAGTCATGTTGGGCTACCCGGCCTTGTGCATTTGGTACTGGTGCGCGGACCAGACGATCGTGCAGCGTGTTCTCGGGGCGAAGGATGAAAATCACGCCCGCACCGGCCCTCTATTTTGCGGATTGATCAAGGTGTTTCCGGTGTTCGTTTTCATCTTGCCCGGCCTGATGTTTCTCACGATGATTCAGGGCGGAAAACTCGACGGGATTACCCAGCTGCGCGTGCGCGACGACAGCGCAATCACTCAAACCGCGCAAGGCCCAAGGAGAGCCTATGAGATGGAGATGTCCGGTGCGGAGATGGGGGGCAAAATCGAGCGTCTGGTCTATACAGAAGGCGACTCGCCCCTGGACCTGACCAAGAGCCTTGGCAATGGCGGCAAAGCGATGACGCTGATGACCGGGCTGGATGCGAAGAATCTCGTGTTACCGGCCAACGTGACGGTGATGTCCTCCAAGGAGACCTACGGCTTGATGATTCGCAACCTGATGCCGGTGGGATTATTCGGCGTCATGGCAGCCGCCCTCATGGCGGCGCTCATGGGGAACCTGGCCAGCGCCTCCAATTCCATCGCCACCTTGTTTAGCTATGATCTTTACCGCCGGTTCCGCCCGGAAACCCCGGAAAACAAATTGGTATTTATCGGGCGCATGGCATCGCTGGGCGCGTTCCTGTTAGGGATCGCCCTGGTGCCGTTGCTCGATAATTACAAGAGCATTTTCGCCGGCATCAACGACATTATCGCCCACATTGCCCCGCCGATTTCGTGCGTGTTCGCGGTAGGCGTATTCTGGCCGAGAGCTTCGGCCTTTAGCGCCAAATGGACCATGTGGCTCGGTTCGCTGACCGGCACCCTGATCTTCACCCTCAAGACGCTCCATGTCTGGAAGCCAGTGGAGTTCGGCTGGATTCCGGCCTTCTTCTACAAGACACCGTTCATGCTCATGGCGTTTTACATGCTCGTCTTCTGCATTATCTTGCAAGTGGCGCTGACGTTGATGCGCCCAAAGCAGGCAGCGGAAGATCCGGAGAGGCTGTATTGGGAGCATCCTTTGGACCCCTTGAAGTCGCCGGGTTGGCCGGGTCTGGCGAATTACAAAGTTCTGGCGGTTATGGTATTTGTGGCGATGTGCAGCCTCTATTACATCTTCCGCTAGAGCATTTTACAAAAAAATGTGGCCAGTGGCTTGGGAGCGCCGAAGGCTGGTGCAAGGCGGCTTGGCCCGCAGCGGCTGTGTTTGTAAACACAGCCCAAGGGACAAACGGTTTGCAACGGCCTTCGCCGCCCCAAGACGCGGCTATAGTTTTTGGTAAATTGCTCTAGTCTTTTGACCCTTCATTATTTACCCCCACATATCCAGATGAAATACATCCTCCAGCCTTGGGGTATATCAACTCGGGACGCGACAATTCCTATCTTTGGATGGGGGATGGCGACGGCGCGGAACCTTTCGGATGCGGTTTCAAGTTGAGCATTACAGGTTGGCTGATCGGAACCACCCAGCAGGCAGATGCGACCCACCATCCACTGTTGTCCGATATGGCAAGTGCGCTATTCACCGACCCGCCCTACTATGATGCTGTACCTTATTCCGATCTGTCAGACTTCTTCTTCGTGTGGTTGAAACGGTTACTGCCAGGCTTTGGTGAAGGTGCAGTCCTAGAGCGTTTTCCCTGAATGTCTTTACACATTCCGTGGCGGCGAGTGGCGTCATGCGCCTCTTCAAACTCCGGGCAGTATCAAAGATACAGCCACTACGTTTGAAAAGCCGCCTGCCACCCCTCGGCGCTCACGGCCTATTGTAAACACCTTCATGGAAAACGCTCTAATACCAACTCTTAGAAATAACTGGACTGTATTATTTTCCGTGAGAAGATGAGTTGTGCGCAGAAGACAACTCAAACTCGGCA
>JBAXQF010000131.1:0-6111 GCA_037131875.1 Verrucomicrobiota bacterium | reverse complement strand
GCCTTCGGCGCTCCCAAGCCACTGGCCACATTTTTTTGTAAAATGCTCTAGATTTGCGGGGCGCGTATGAGTCGCCCCGTTTGCTGATGTCCTTAAACCTGCTCTTCTCGGTGTCGGCGTCGCTGCTCATTGCCTCACTGATTGGCAGAAATTTTGTAAACCAAGGCCAGCCGGGATTGCTGTTGTTGGGCTGTGGGGTTGTTGTTTGGGGGTGCTCGCGAGCCTATCCAACCTGGATTTTTCCACATTTTTCCCCAATGCGCTGATAACCATCCATAACACGAGCGCCTTGGTCGCCGGTCTCTGCCACCTTGCCGGAGTGTGCCTGATGCTCTGCTGGAGTCGGCCTTTGCAAGCGCCCCGGATGTGGTTGGCGGTGGCATACACGGCCGCTTTTGGAATGGTAGGAGCCATTATGCTGGCAACGCTTTCCGACTGGATGCCGATCTTTTTTGTGCAGGGACAGGGCGGGACGCCGGTGCGGGAGTTCGTGCTGGGTTCGGCGATCAGCCTGTTTGTTCTCACCGCATTCCTGCTGCGGGCCCCATGGCATAAGACCCCGCCTCCGTTTGTCTATTTCTATGGACTCTCCCTGATGCTGCTTGCAACGGGGATGCTCGGTTTGCTTTTAAAAACCGTTCAAGGCAGCATGCTGAACTGGACGGCGCGGGGGGCGCAGTTTTTGGGCGGCGCTTACATGCTGGTCGCTGCCGCAGATGCGGTGCATCGGTCGGGCGGACGCAGGATTTCTCTGGGGAGGGCGATCGAGCAGGTGCGCCACCGGTATGCCGTGGCCGTCGTGATCGTCGTTGCTGCTGTTGCGGTGCGGTTGGCGTTTTTCCCGGGGTTGGGAAACAGCGCTCCCTATGTGGTGTTTTATCCGGCGGTGATGCTGGCGGCTCTTTATGGAAGTATCCGGGCAGGTTTGCTGGCCTCATTTCTTTCGGCCTTCTTGGCGGCTTATTTTTGGATCGGGCCCGCAGGGGGGCTTCGGCATGAAGAATCGCGCCGATAGCCTGGCCATGGTGATCTTTCTCCTCGGTTGCAGCATGATCTCCTGGATTACCGAGGCGGTGCAGCGCGTGCGTGCGCGGGGAGCAAGAAGCCAAACGTGCTGTGGAACTCGCCACCGAGCGTAAGCGGGTGGAGGAAGAGCGGAACATGACCATCGAGTTCATGCACTTGGTCAACCACTGCGGAAACATCCGGGAGTTGCTCCAGCAGGCAACGGCTTTTTTCCAGAAAAGCTCCGGGTGCGACGCTGCGGGCATACGGCTGCGTGAAGGGGAGGATTTTCCCTACCACGAGACCCGCGGATTCTCCCGCGAGTTCGTGGAACACGAACGAAACCTCTGCGTGCGCGACGCCAACGGGTGTATCCGGCGTGATGCGCAGGGCAATGCGTTTTTGACATGCCTTTGCGGCAACCTTCTCGGTGCCGGAAACAAGGACCGTTCCCCTGTGGACAGCTTTTGGACCAACGATGCGCCCGCATTTGTGAACAC
Source organism: Verrucomicrobiota bacterium (assembly GCA_037131875.1). GTDB lineage: Bacteria > Verrucomicrobiota > Verrucomicrobiia > Chthoniobacterales > Chthoniobacteraceae > UBA695. The sequence goes on along the minus strand of JBAXQF010000131.1, from coordinate 4,606 downwards.
ATGGCGGCCCAGCTTGCCATCGCGCTGGGAAAATTCCGGGCCGAAGAAGAACTCAAGCAGTCCCACGACCGGCTGGAGATCACGGTACAGGAGCGCACCGAAGAACTGCAAAAGGCGAATCGCGCATTGATGGTGCTCACCGAATGCGACGAAGCCCTGCTGCGGGCAACCACTGAGATGGACTTGCTCAATCAAATCTGCAATCTCATGGTAAAAATCGACAATGTTTCCATGGTGTGGGTTGGCTTTGCGGAGCAGGACGAGGGAAAAACGGTTCGTCCGGTAACGCAATCGGGGGGAGACAAAGAATATCTGAAAAAGGCCAGCGTGTCTTGGGCAGATACCCCAAGGGGGAATGGCCCCGTCGGCAGATCCATCCGCACACGCCAGGTAGTCCAATGCTGGAACATCGCCACCGATCCCTGTTTTGAGCCGTGGCGGGAGGATGCGATGCAACGCGGCTATGCCGCCATGATTGCCCTCCCGCTGCTTTGGAAGGAGCAGTGTCTTGGATCTCTGGGGATCTATTCATCCCAAGCGGGCGGCTTCAACGAAGAAGCAACAGAACTGTTGATGCGCCTGGCGGGCGACCTGACCTTCGGCATCATCGCCCTGCGCGCCCGCGCCGCGCACGAAAAGTTGCAGCGGGAGTGATTGACAGTCAGCGAACGGGAAAAGCAGCTTATTTCCCAGGAATTGCACGACGGCCTGTGCCAAAACCTGGCGGGAACAGCGATGGTGGCCAGCATGCTCCATCACCGTCTGGCGACAGAAGAAAACCCGAATGCGGAGTATGCAAAGCAGATCAGCGGGATGCTCAGTTCCAACGTCAACGAAACACGCAACCTCGCACATGGCCTTCATCCCGTGGGCCCGGAAGGCGAGGGGCTCATGAATGCGCTCGCACAGCTTGTGGAGACCGTGAGCAACCTCTTTCACATCCGCTGCTTCTTCCGTTGCCCCGAGCCCGTGCTGCTGGAAAACGAAGTCGCATCAACCCACTTCTTTCGGATCGCGCAGGAAGCCATCAACAACGCCCGGAAACATGGCGAAGCCACCCGCATCCTCATCGACCTCCAGAATACCCCGGAAGGGATCATGCTCGCCATTCGCGGCAACGGGGTGGGCATTCCCTTGGAGCTGCCAAAGAAGCACGGACTGGGGCGCAGAGGGATGGATTACCGCGCGGCGGAGATCGGCGCGACACTGAGCGTCTCCCGGGTAGGCAAGCGGGGCGCCGTCGTCACATGCATTTACCGCCCTCCCGAGTTCAGCCCGGGAGAAAGCGGGGAGGGGAGTAAAAACGCAACGCGCTCTTCCGCCCCCGCGCCTGAAAATGACTCGCCGTAGCGGCGCTCCGCCTTACGCCATGGTGCTCTCGGCAATTTCTTTTGCCTGCTCCGCGCCAAACAAGCGCCGCACCAGCGCGAGGCCGAAATCAAACGCCGTCCCCGCCCCCCGCGAAGTGATGAGCGCCCCGTCCTCCACCACCCGCTCCGCCGCGAGCGCCGAGGGGAGTTCGTCATAAACCGAAAAGTGTGCCGTAAAACGCTTGCCCGCGAGCAACCCGGCGTCGGAAAGCACCAGCGGAGCCGCGCAGATCGCCGCCACCGGTTTCCCCTCCTTTGCAAAAGCGGCGACAAGTTGGGCAGCCCGTCCATCGGCCCGCAACGCCGCAACCCCCGGCCCTCCGGGGATGAAAAGCAAGTCGAAGCGCTCGTCCATCACCTCCGCCAGAGAAGCGTCCGCCTGCACGGCAATCTGGCTGCGCCCCGTCACAAGCCGTCCGGGCGCAAGCGAGGCCATGACCACCTCCGCACCCGCCCGGCGCAGCAAATCCACAGGCGTCAACGCTTCAATTTCCTCAAATCCATCCACCAGCAAACAAAGGACACGTTTAGACATGCGTGGAGCTTATAAGAAATGGGGCGTAACGAAAACCTGAAATCACCGCCGGTCATGAGGAAGAGGGAAACCCTCAGGCAAAAAAGTCGGGTTGCCATTGACTTCTGGCGCGCATTCTTTGAGCCTGTTTGCCATGAGCAGCCACTGGTTCCGAAGGTTTCAGAAACGGATCGCCTTCTGCCTTGTTCTTCTTGGCGCACTGCCTCCTCTGGCGCGCGCTGCCGAGCCTGCGGAGATGCTCTATTACCTTGCGGTGCCCTCCTGCCCAAAAAATGGAGAGTGCATGTTCGTGGCATGTATTCAGTTGAGCCGCCTGGGAATTCCTCTGGGGGCAAAAACCCAAGCCGGGCAAACCGCTCCCTTCTTCTCACTATGGCGTTCCGGTTATTGGGACGAAAAGGCGCCCGAGGCTTCCGTGAAAAATGACGAGCAATGGAAAAACGCTTTGGATGCCAGCGCAGAGCGGGCCGTGGCGAAAAAGGCGGCCTTGTCCCAACTTCCCGCCCCCATCCTGAGATTCTTTTTTGAACTCGAAAAATTGCGCTGCGCCAGCTTAAGCCAACAAATTATTCTTCAGCCGCTTTTCAAAACGGAAGGCTTTGTGGGCTGGCAACACGTCAAACACCTGGACGTTCTGGCGACCGCGACCACCGTTTCCGACGGGGAACGCTCCAAGGCGCTGCTCTCCAGTTTCCGTGACTCCAGCGCAACCGACCCGGAAAAGTCTCTCGTTTCAAACCTCTCGGCATTCGGCGCAAAACCCCGCAGCATCCGCTATCTGCCGGAATACAATGTTTTTTTGATTGAAGCAGATGCCCATTTCAAAGAGGCCGTCGAAACGCTTTTTTCGCCGACGGATTAGCCTATACTGTTGCCTGTGAACCCGCAAACTCCAGCACCCCGCAAAACCTGGCAACTGCGCCTCCTGCGCGTGTGGGTTTTGGTTGGCGAACTCGTGCGGCCCAGCGAGTTGCAGGGGACGCTCATTTGGGCCGGGATCATCGGTTTTTTTGGCGCGCTAGCCTCGGTGTGGTTCCGCGATCTCTCCCAATGGATTCACTGGCTGACTACGGGGCACACGGGCAGCCTGGTGGAAAGCTTCACCCAGCTTGCGCCGTGGAAACGCCTTCTGCTTCCCGCGGCGGGGGGCGCACTGGCGGGCGTGACGCTCTCCTTCGCCAGCCGCATCAAACCGGGCAGGAGCACCACGGATTACATGGAAGCCATTGTGCTGGGCGACGGCGTGATCTCCTCGCGCCTGAGCCTTGTGAAATGCGCCTCGGCCCTTTTTTCCATCGCCTCGGGCGCCTCCATCGGGCGCGAAGGCCCGCTGGTTCAGCTCTCCGCCATGATCGCCTCGCTCATCGGGCGGGTGCGCAAACTGCCCGTGGTGCGGCTGCGGTTGCTGGTGGCTTGCGGAGCGGCGGCGGGAATCGCCTCGGCCTACAACGCCCCCATCGGCGGCGCGCTTTTCGTTTCGGAAATCGTCCTTGGCTCGCTGGCGATGGAGAGCTTCGGGCCGCTCGTGTTCTCCTCGGTCATCGCCACGCTGACCGTGCGGCAACTGCTTGGCGCGAGCCCGCTCTACGAGATCACCATCCCGGCCGTGCGCCTCAATTCCACCTGGGAAATCGTTCTCTACTTGCTGCTGGGGGCGCTCGCGGGAGGGATCGCTCCGCTCTTTCTCTGGTCATTGCGAGCCAGCGAGAAGCTGTTCAAAATGTTGCCCGGCCCGGGAGCCTTGCGGCTGGCTGTCGGCGGGCTGGCCGTGGGCGTGCTGGCGGTCTTCCTGCCGGAAGTTTGCGGCAACGGCTACAGCGTCATTAACCAGGTGATCCAAGGCCACTACGTCTGGTATGTGCTGCTGCTGATTCTGGTCTTTAAGCTCATGGCCACCGCAGCCACGTTCGGCTCGGGCGCAGTGGGGGGGGTCTTCACACCAACGCTGTTTGTGGGAGCCTGCATGGGCTACCTGTTTGCGCTTGCCGCCGCTCCGCTCTGGCCGGGCTCACCGCTGGTGCCAAGCGCCTTTGTGCTGGTGGGCATGGGCGCGCTGCTGGCCGCCACCACGCACGCTCCGCTCATGGCCATCCTCGTGCTTTTTGAGATGACGCTGGATTATCAAATGATTCTCCCGCTCATGCTCGCCTGCGTCGTGGCGCACTACGTCAGCCGCGGGTTCGATCCCAAATCCATCTACGCGGAATCGCTTCGGCGCAAGGGCGAGGGAGTGTTCAACATCCCGTCCCGGCGCGTCGAGGATTTGATGAAGAGCAAACCGGAGAGCGTCCAGGAATCTGCGCCGTTCCTGGAAATCGCGGAGTGCTTCCTGCGCAACCAGTTCGTGAACCTCTACGTCGTGGATGCCACCCAAGCCTTCAAGGGCGTCATTTCCCTGCACGACATCAAGAACTACCTCCACGACCAGGAGTTGGCGAATCTTGTCATCGCGCGCGACCTGCTGCGTTCGCGGTTCCCGACCATCACCCCCGAGGCCACGCTCGCCGATGCGCTCACTGCGTTCGCACACCATGACGCCGACCGTCTCCCCGTCGTCGCCAACCCTGTGGAGCGCCAACTCATCGGCACCATATCCAAAAGCGACCTCCTGCTTGCGCTCGCCGAGCAGACCAAGCAGGAAGAGCCCGCTTAGAGCAATTTACCAAAAACTATAGCCGCGTCTTGGGGCGGCGAAGGCCGT
>JBAXQF010000130.1:0-6117 GCA_037131875.1 Verrucomicrobiota bacterium | reverse complement strand
ACCGCCCTTTTGCACCCATTCCTTATGGGACGGCTGTGATTTGGGAACGCACTTGCGGGCGCAACTCCATTGCGGCGGTGGGTGTATGGCGCTTCGCTACATGACTAGCCCACTTCCCGGCAATAGAGTTGCCGGGACAGTGGCGTTCCCAAATAGAGTTTGGGAACGAGGGCAAAAAATGAAAACCGCGTCGCCAACCATTTGACTCCTGCGCCTTCGGGCTTGCGTGTGGCGGGCCTTGCGCCGCATCATGCCCCCATGCCCCGTTTCTACATTCCGCCCGCCCGCTGGAACCTCGACCGGCTTCTGCTCGACGAGGACGAGACGCACCACGCCACCGATGTGCTCCGCATGAAGGCGGGGGATCGCGCGACGGTCTTCAACGGCGAAGGCGCTTGCGCTTCAGTGGAACTCGCCCACATCAGCAAACGGGCGATTGAACTGAAACTGCTCACCCCTTCCCAAAGCGCGCCACCCGCGTGCCGGATCACCCTCGGCCAGGCCATTCCGAAGGGCAAAAACATGGATCTCATCGTCCAGAAGGCGACCGAACTGGGCGCGGCCTCCGTCGTCCCGCTCACCACCGAGCGCACGGTGGTGCAATTTGAAGCGCGGGATGCCGAAAAGAAGCGCGAGAAATGGCAGGCCGTGGCCATCGAAGCCTGCAAACAATGCGGCCAGAACTGGCTCCCCGCCGTGCTCCCGCCGCAAACGCTCGCGCATCTTTTTGCAGAAACAACATTCGACCTGCTGCTCATCGCCTCGCTTGCGCCCGGTGCGCTCCACCCCAAAACGGTGCTGGCTGATTTCCTCCCCACCACGGGAGCACGACCAAAGAGCGTCTTGATCCTCATCGGACCCGAGGGGGACTTCACCCCGGCGGAAATCGCGCTGGCGCTGGCGCGCGGCTGCCGCCCAATCACCCTTGGCCCCATCGTCCTGCGCACCGAAACCGCCGCACTCTACTGCCTGAGCGTGTTGAGCTACGAACTGCTCGGATGAGTCTCGCGCAAAGGCCGCAAAGAACGCAAAGAAGACAGATGTTTTTTCCAAAGATTTCTCCTGGATTCCTGGCTTCCTGATTCCTCATAAAATCATGATTCTCACCGTCCTCACCGCCGTCGCCCCTGTTTTCGTCATCATTCTCGCCGGTTTTTTGATCCGGCGCTCCGGCGTTTTGTCTGCGGAAGCCGATGCCAGCTTCATGCGCATTTGCATCAACCTGCTGTACCCCTGCCTCATTGTGGACAGCGTCGTCGGCAACAACGCCCTGCGCCAGAGCCAGAACATCTGGCTGCCCCCGCTGGTCGGTTTTCTGACGCTGGCGGCCGCATTTGCCCTCTGCTGGCTGGTGGCGCGGTTGCTGCGGATTCCACGCGGGCGGGAAACGCGGACGTTCACCTATGTCACTGGACTCTACAACTACAGTTACATGGCAATCCCGGTGGTGATGAGCCTCTTTGGCGACAAGACGCGCGGCGTGCTCTTCACGCACAACCTCGGCGTGGAAATCGGCCTCTGGATCGGCGCGAGCCTGATTCTCTCCGCCCACCCCGATCGTTCCGGCTGGCGGCGGGCCATCAATCCGCCGGTTCTGGCGGTTCTCGGCGCGGTGGCGCTAAACTTCCTGCACGCGCGCGAGCATGCGCCTGCGTGGGTCTTTGGTGCCGTAGCCATGCTCGGCGCGTCGGCGATCCCCATGGCGCTGCTGCTCACCGGGGCGATCATGAACGATTTTCTGGTTGAAGCACGCCCCTCACGTTCGGACGCGGTGACGCTCGGGGGAGCGTGCGTGTTGCGGCTTGGGCTTTTGCCCCTCCTCTTTCTGGCCCTGGCCCGCTGGCTTCCGTGCTCGGTGGAACTCAAGCAAGTCTTGCTCGTGCAATCCGCCATGCCCGCCGCCATGTTCCCCGTGGTGCTCTGCAAACACTACGGGGGCGATGTGGGGCTCGCCGTCCAAATCGTGCTCGCCACAACCGCCCTTGCGCTTTTCACCATGCCGTATTGGATTGCCTTCGGGCTGAAGTTCGCGGGAATTTGAGGCGCGCAATGAACCCTCCCCAGCCATCACCCGCCCCGGACTTCCCCGCGCGCCTCGCCCGGCTGGGCCTGCGCATTGAAGACATCACCGAGAGCTTTGCGCGCTCCTCCGGGCCGGGCGGCCAGCACGTCAACAAAGTCTCCACTGCTGTCACCCTGCGTCACGGGCCGAGCGGCATCGCTGTGACGGTGCAGGATTCCCGTTCCCAGTCGATGAACCGCCAGCTCGCCCGCGAACGGCTCCTCGACGCATTGGAAAAAGCGCGCCGCGCGGAAAAAGCCGCGCAACAAGCCGCGCGCGAGAAAGTCCGCCGCCAAAACCGGCCCCGCCCCCGGGGCGTCAAACGCCGCATGGTGGATGACAAAAAGAAACACGGCGCGGTCAAAAAACTGCGCGGGCGGGTGGAGTGATCCGGCGCTCTCACTCCTTGCGCGCGAGGCTTGAAGGGAGGGATTTTTGCTGCGTGCGCCACCAGGATTCAATCCCATCAGCGATCCCTGCGGCCAGCGTGTCTGCGTAGTGCTCCTCGTTCAGCAGGGTCGATTCCATCCGGTTGGTGATAAACCCCCCCTCCACCAGCACTGCGGGCAGTCGCGTATGGCGGGTGACAAACAGGTGGCGGGCGCGAATGCCGCGATCCTTCGCGCCGGTTTTTAAAATCGCAGCGTATTGCACTTCAGCGGCGAGTTCCTCCCCCATGTCGAATGATTCCGGGCGGCTGAAGAAGCCGACCCAAGTCCAGTCGGTAATGGTTGGAACCTTGTTGTCGGCGTAAAAGGTTTCAATCCCGGCGATCTCCCGACCGCTGCCCTGGTTAAAGTGAATGCTGACAAAAATCGCGGGATCTTTGACACGGTTGGCAATCTCCGTCCGCTCCGCAAGAGTCAAAAACACGTCCTCGGTGCGGGTCTGGGTGGTGGAAAAACCGCGCGCGTTCAGGATGCGCCCGAGCCGAAGCGCCACATCCAGCGCGAGCGTCTTTTCCTGCACGCCCTTGCACTTCGCCCCTTCATCCTTGCCGCCATGTCCCGCGTCGATCACCACAGTGGGCATTTGGGCGATGGGAAACACTTGTTCCTCCGGGGGATCGGGCGTGACAAGCAGCGTCAGGCTTCCCGCAAGCACGACGAGCCCCACGCAGGCAACCCCGGCCCGCATGCGCAGGGAATGTTTTTCCAAGAGAGACCCGGCCCATCCCGCGGCTCTCCGCCAGATCGCGCAGAAACTGCCCATCAAAAGGGATTCGGCGCACGAGGGCGAATTGCCCTTCACAGAGGGAGGATTCTGGAGAGCTTAGCGCTTCCAGTCCAGCACGCCCTTTTTAATGGCGTAGATGTAGCCCACCGTCACAATGGCAATGAAGCTGAACATGCTCCCGAGAATCACCAAGCCCTGGGTCGCGATGAACTCGCGGTAGGAGACCGCCCACGGATACATGAAAACGACTTCCAGATCGAACAGGATGAAGAGCATCGCGACCAGGTAGAACTTCACCGCGAAACGGGGTTGCGGGCCACCCAGGGGAAGCATGCCGCACTCGTAAGGGCTGTCTTTGGTGGGATTGCGCGTGCCCTTCTTGCCGAGGAGCACGCTGAAAATGAGCGCGGCGGCGGCGAAACCAATCGCCACGACCACCTGAATGAGAACGGGAATGTATTGTTCGAGCATACCGGGGTGCTGGATGAGGACGCCCTGCAATTAAGCGGCAACTGCGGGCACCACCGGTTGCATCGTGGCCAGAGAGGCAAGGCCTTTGTATTTCTTGCCGGTCTTTTTCACCATGCCGCGAGCCACCAGGTTTTGCAGCTTCTCGTAAGCGCGCAGGCGAAGCATTTCCTCGCCGCCGCTGGCCGCATTCCGAGCCCGTAGGTTCTCGTGCACGATCTCAAAGAGTTGCTTAAATTCGAAAGAGCTTTTCCGCGAAAGCACGCTGACCAGTTCCTCGGTCACGAGGTCAGGCAAACGACGGGAAAACGCAGTTTTCTTCTGAATAGGCATAGACACTAATAGTAACATCTTTTCCAAGAATCACGAACGGAAAATGCAATGACCCCTAAAATATTTAATGCATTAGTGTTTTCCCCTATGCTGAAAATAAGATCATTGCGCAGCTTATGGCACAACAACGGATTGCGAACTCGTTGGCATTCCGGGCTTTGTGAAAGCCTGCGGAGCCAAGAGCGGGGCTCCGGGGGCCGAAGGAGGGAGTCCGTTGCGCAAAAGGGGCGGTTTTTTCTCAAGCCCGGGCAATGCAAGGCAAAGAGCGCCCACTCCCATCCCCTCGCCCAGTTCCAGAAAGGAGACCGGCCCCGTGCTTTCCAAAAGGATTCCCGAGCGGGTTTGCACAACCGAGAGGCAAATGGGCGTAAGGTGGTGGGCAATGACGGAAGAGACCGGCAGTTTGGAAAAATCCACCACTCCGTGCAACCCCTCAATGCCGTTCCCCCAAAGCATGGCGCAGGGGCGCAACAAGCCGTAAACCCGCTCAAAGAAGGGCTGGGCATCCAGATAGGCGATGCCCACCTGCGGTTTGCTCACGGTGGCCATGGCCCCTTGGAATGCGGGGGATTGCTCCAGCGTGGCGCCCGTCCCCTGAAGAGGGTGAACGAGGTTGGAAGCAAAGGGCTTGAGGCTCTCCGGGCTCAAGCCGACCAGCAAATGGTGGGCTGTAAGCGCCACTGTCGGATGAAATTGCGCCATCGCGGGGTCATCCATCGTCAGCGTCCAAAAGGAGACCCCCTCGGTATCCGCGCGGTTCCATGCGTGAAACACGCTTTCCATAAACCGCCGCGCCTCGGCGGGATCGCGGATTTCAGAGACGAGGAAAACATTGGGCTGGGTCTCGCTGGCAGGCCAATCCAGCAGGAAGGCATGCTCCGGGCCAAAGGCGGTCTTGAATTGGCCCAACGTAGCCGGAGGGGAATTCAGGGTGGCCAGTAGGATCTTCATCGGAATGAGGCCGGGAAAAACCTGCGGTGCGCCGCGCTGGGGGATCTCGTCGGAGATCAGCGGGGCCATCGCCGCATAAAAAAGCGTGTTCGCCGTGGTAAGGCCCAGCGTCTGGCCGTTCAAGACAGGCCGGGTCGCGGTTTCGGGCTGGTAGAGAAAAAGAGAGCCGCGCATCCGCTGCCCTTCCATCCGTGTGGAGAGCGCCACGGCGCGTATTTTTCGCAATGCAGCGCTCTCTTGGGGATCAAGCGAGGCGTTGAGGCGGGTGAGGAGCCGATCAGAGATCACGCCGGGCTGGGTGAAAAGCCGGAAATCAGCGTACGGCGGCAGAACCTCCAGACTTTGCCGATAGGCAGGCGCGCTCTCCAGCGCGGTGACGGTCTTGCCGCTGAATCGATCCAGGGTCGCCTTCAACAGATCGACGTCATTGGCCACAAAATACCAGTTTCGGGCAAAGCATCCTGCCAGCGTGATCCCGTTGTCGCTGAAGGTCTCAATGGAAAATGCGAGGTAGGGCAGATGTTCCCACTTGCCGTTGGGCGAAGCGATCCGGGCCTGTTCGCGGGCTTGGGAAAGAAGGCGCTCCACCTCCGCACGCCGGCCTGAGAACGCAAGGCCGGCCACCGCGCGCGGCAGGTTGTTGGTGACACTCGCGACCGCAAGAAACGCCTGCTTCGGCTGGATTTGCGCGAGGCTGCGCAGCGTCCCCGCCCAAGCGTCGTTCTTTTGCAGCGCGGCCAGCGGCTGGGCCAGAAACGCCTGCACTTGCGGCTCGTGGTAAATGGCGCAGAGAGCCGTCTCTTTCCACCGCATTGCCGTGGCGGGCAGATCAGGACATTCGGCAAGAAGCAGCGTTTCTGCGGGAGCCAGTTGGGCCGCGCAAACCGGACGTTCCTGCGAGCGCCACCAGAGCGCCCCCCCTGCGGCAAGGCAGGCTGCCGCGAGCGCGACCGCAACGAGGGTTCTTCTCATCCCTTGAGAATTCCACCCCAAGGCCCGGCGCACCAAGGAAAAACGGCGCGGGAATCCCTGAACCAGCCCTCACGGTTCAACCTAGTGTAGTGTCTCACAAACGTGTTGGCTCAATGAAAAAAGACACCGGGGAGTAAAATAGAGGCGGATACGTT
>JBAXQF010000129.1:0-6397 GCA_037131875.1 Verrucomicrobiota bacterium | reverse complement strand
GATGAGCGGACGCTTCTCTGGTGCGACAAACACCTCGATATCCACTGGCCCATCCTGCCGGGAACCCAGCCCCTGCTCTCCCCAAAGGATGCATGCGGAACCCCCTTCGATCAGGCGGATACCTACGAAGTTTTTCCCGGTTGAAACTGCTCTAAAAGCTCACTGACGCGTCCCCCCACCGGTTCAGCGAAGGCTTGGAGGATACACTTTCGCCGCGGTGAGTTCCTGGATGGCTTGCGCGGCAAGCTGCCGGTCTTCTTTGTAAGTCATTCCAAACCATTGTTCCGGGGTCTTGAGCACCTTGCAACGTCCGCTGCCGCTTTGGATGAGCGTGTTGACTGCGCTGGGGATGAAGAACTCGCTTTTGAGATCCGCGCCCTGGAGGGCGAGGAATTTGCGGAACTCGGTTTCCAAATGGCGCTGGATGCCGGGGTCGAAGCCCCACAAATTCATGGAGGTGATGGAGTCCGGGGCGATGGGCTGCCATTGCCCCTTCGCGTCGAGCGTGCGCGCGCCGTGCGTGTCGTCGGGCTCGATCTTGGTGTGTTCGGTCACATCGGTGAGGCAGCCCTCGGCGTCGGCGCAACAAATGCCGCGCGAGACGGTGCCGTGGCGGGAAAGCGTTTTAGCCAGCTCGAAGCCGACCATGCAGCAATCTCCCGGCGTGTTTTGCACCAAGGCATCGTGCAGGATTTGGAAGGAGGCCGGGCCGTAGAAGTCATCGGCATTGATGACGCCGAAGGGGGTGTCGAGTTCATGGCGCGCGGCCCAGATGGCGTGGGCGGTGCCCCATGGTTTTTGGCGTCCGGCGGGAAGCGCGAAGCCCTCGGGCAGATCGTCCAGGTTTTGGAAAGCGAAGACGATGTCGGAACGCTCGCCCAAGGTTTGCCTCAAATGCTCGCGCAAGGGCGCCTCAATTTCAGGCCGGGTCAACACGACGATTTTGCCGAACCCAGCGCGCAAGGCGTCGTAGATGGAGTAGTCGATGATGATCTCCCCCCCGGGGCCAATGGGGTCGATCTGCTTGAAGCCTCCGTAGCGGCTGCCCATTCCGGCGGCGAGGATGAGAAGGGTGGGTTGCGTCATTGTGGCAGCGATGATGCGGGAAAAATCCGGCGCGATCAAAGAGATAATCTGCGAGTCACTCGTTACCCGGCTCCACCGGGCCGCGCTGTGTCCAGCGTTCCCATATCTTGTTCATGGACATCCGGGGTTTGAATAAGCAGTGATAGCCGCTCAAGTCCACCGTTGGCGAAAGCGTCGGGCCGATGGCGTCGAAAAGCGTTTGCAGCGCGCGCGCCAATGCCTCGTCCGAGGCGTCCGGCTCCAGCGCCTCCCCGCAGTGGAGGAAGAGGCTGGGGCGGGATTCCACCATCCACTCATACCGGAACGCCACCGGCAGCACCAGCGCCCCGCTCTGCCGCGCCAGCCAGAGCGCCCCCGGCTTCACTGCGATGGGAACCCACTGCGGCACGAGCACCCCTTGCGGGAACATCCAGATGGCGTTGCGCTGATCCTTCAACAGCCTCAACGCATAGCGCAGCCCCGCCAGCGGCGAGCCGTGGATGTCCAAACCAAACGCCCCCAGCCACCGGAGCGGCTGGTAGAGGGCGAGCAGCGTCTCGGATTGCGCCAGGTAGAGCCGCCGTTCGCGAAAAAGCGGGATTGTGAGTGCGGCAGCAAAGCCGTCCCACCAGTTGGAATGGTTTGTGCAAATGACCAGCGGACGCGCGGCTGCCGAAGCCCGCTTCAACTCCGGCAGCCCCCGCACATAGACGCCGTAAAAGCGGCGGCGCATCACACGGCGCACTTCCCAGACAAAAAGCCGCTCCAGCCATCGGATTTTTCGCGCTTCGATCATCTCGCCCCTTCCCAGAGTTTCGGCGCTCGGGGCATGGCTGCGGCTGATCTTGCAATCCAATTATCCTAAATCCGGCAATGAAATCTCGCGCAAAGGGACGCCAAGGACGCAAAGGACGCAAAGGACGCAAAGACAGAATCTTGAAAGAACAGAACACAAAAACGAAGTCACCTTGGATGTGAGGAGCACAAAAACCCTCATTTTTCCCTTTGCGTCCTTGGCGTCCCTTTGCGCGAGTCCTTTCGCCGTTTTAGGGTTATTGCCCTGGCACTTCCGAGGCGGGCGGGGCGGAGACGAAATACCCGAACCGCCAGGCGCCATTTACCAATTGCAACCCGGCCCGGTAGCCTTTGTAGTCGGGATCAAAGGTGGCTTCTGCAGGAGCCACCATGAAGTTCCCGCTCGGGACGAATTTTTCACGCAGCACCAAATCCAGTTCCGGCCAGAGATTGTTCCGGCTCCAGTATTCAAAAACGCCCGCGCCTTCTCCCCCCGGCTCCCAGCTATAGCCGAAGTTCGGAGCCATCATGGGAGCCAATGTCGCGATGTCGCGGCGGGCGACGGCTTTACGCAGCCGACTTTGAAAAGCCTGGAAAGCCGTGTCGCCGCTCTGGTCGGGCATGTCCGTTCCCTCCGCTTTCTGGACGCGCGGTTTTTTCTTGAGCGAAGCGCAACCGGGCAGCCCTGCAAGGGCAAACATCAGCAGACCGGCAAAAAACAACCGAGACAAGGGGAGCATCTTCATGAGCGGGATAGGTGGACACCTGCTTGGAGCAGGAATTGGGCCGATCCTATCAAAGCCTTTCCCTTTGCGCCATGAGGCAAACACTTAAAAAACAGGGCAAACGCATCCAAAATCTATCAGGAACTCAGGAAATCAGGAAAAAGACAGAAGCAACCTCTTCAGAACACGTATTTTAGCTGGGAGAGGATACATTTATTCCGGGTGATTTGCTCATTCTTTTCCTGATTTCCTGAGTTCCTGATCCTCTTTTGCCTTTAATTTAGATGCGTTTGCCCTGCTTTGGCTTGCGGCGCGCCTTTCGCCGCTTCACTCTCCGCCGCCGAAAAGGTGCCGGAAGGAGTTTATGACGCGGGAGGGCAGCGGTTTATCCGAAGAGCCGGGAGCCTTGAAACCGTCGGGTTGGCGGAAGCTTTTCGCCGGGTAGCGATCCAGGGAAGCGTTCATGATGTCGCACCAGACGGGCAATGCCAGCGCTGCGCCGTATCCGTGTGCTACAATGGTTTTCGGTTCGTCCAAGCCCACCCAGACGCCACAGGTGAGGCTGCGCGTGAAGCCGACAAACCAGGCGTCCTTGTAGTCGTTGGTGGTGCCGGTCTTTCCGGCGGCGGGCTTGTGGAAATCCGCCCCGGCTGCCGTCCCGCGCGCCATTACTTTTTGCAATCCGTCGGTCACCATCCAGCAGACGCTGGGGGAAAGCGCGTTGTATTCCAAGGTGGGGGCGCGGTAGATCGTTTGCCCCTGGGAATCCTCCACGTGCTCGATCAGGAACGGCTGCCGCCGCACGCCGCCATTGGGAAAAATGGTGTAAGCGGAGACAAGTTCGCGCAGGGAGGCCTCGAACGCGCCCAGGTAGATCGCCGGGAATTGCGGAACCCCCGTGAGCCCGGCATCTGCGGCAACTTTGCGAACAGCTTCGAGCCCGACGCTGTTGCCCACGCGCGCGCTCATGGTATTGCGCGAGAGGATCAACCCTTCTTCGGCGGGGAGGATGCCCTTGAAGGTTCCATCCGAGTTGCCCGGAGACCAGTTGGGCGCACCCTGAATTTCTTTGCGTTCGATGGGCCCGTCGCTGATCGGCGTGGAGGGCGTCACCTGCCCGCCCGCGTAGGCCGCAGCATAAACAAAGGGCTTGAAGGTGGAGCCGACCGGCCGCCGCGCATAGGCCCGGTTGTTGGTGCTCTCGGCGTAGTTGCGTCCGCCGACAATCGCGCGGATGCCGCCAGTGGCGTTATCCAGCACCACCACCGCGCCCTGCAAATAGGGAGTCGGCACGCCATCGGTGCGCCCGCCGAAGTCCGCGCGCGTGGGATGCGCATACCCGGGCCGCAGCTCCACCTTGGTCAACTCGGCGTCCAGCGCCGCCTCGGCGACTTTCTGCAACGCGGGGTCAAGCGTGGTGTAGATGCGCAGCCCGCCCTCGGCGAGTTGGTCGGTGTCCAGGTTCAAGGCCAGCGCCTCTTCGATCAAAGCCATGGCGTAGCCGCTCTCGGCGGCGGGAGGCCGCCAGGGGGAGACCTTCACCGTTTGCGCCTTGGCCGCTTCGGCTTGGGCTTGCGTGACCTTCCCGAGCGTCACCATCCGCTCCAGCACCGTGTTCCGCTGCTTGAGAGAGGCCTCCAGGTTTCGGAATGGCGAAAAGCGGTTGGGACTGCGGATCAACCCGGCCAGGATCGCCGCCTCGCCCAGCGTCAATTTCGCGCTCGGTTTGCCAAAATAAGCGCGGCTGGCCGTCTCCACGCCAAACATGCCGGAGCCGAAGTAAATCCGGTTCACATAGCTCTCCAAGATCTGCGCCTTGCTGCGCTGTCGCTCGATGCGCACCGCCAGAAACGCCTCCAGCAGTTTACGGTGGAGATTCTTGCCGTTGCCCACCTCCTCAAACGAATTGCGCGCAAGCTGCTGGGTGAGCGTGCTCGCGCCTTCCCGCGCGTGGAAGTGGGTGAGGTTGCGAAAAATCGCGCGCGCGATGCCGATGGGATCCACGCCGCAGTGGGAGAAAAAACGGGTGTCTTCCCGCGCGAGCAAAGCGTCGATGAAATGCTTGGAGACCTTGTCGATGGGCGTCACAATGCGGTCTTCTCCGGCGCGGCGGCTGAACGGTTTGCCCGTGCAATCGTAAATCCAGGTGCGCTGCGGAATCACATCGAGGCGGCGCAGATCAAACAAACTGGCCCACGTCGCGTAGACCGCGCAAACCGCCCCACCGGCCAGGAGCATCAGAAAGGCCAGGCGCACCTTCCAGCCCCTGCCGCTCGATGCACCCCGCTTGGGCGCTCTCGGCTTCGCGCCAGAAATCTGGGCACGGTTCTTCACGCTTTTTGAAGATTTGGAATCGAGGCGGCGTTTGGGCACAGGAGGAAGGGCAGCTCCTTATATACATACCCGAATTCCGCGCTGAATGAAGGAGAAACAACACCGCGCCGTTGCAGGGGGGGGCATGCTTAAAAGTCGGGAAGTCTTCTGAAAATAGCCCAAGCATTGATGGCTGGGCTATTTTTCCTTGCCGTGCGCGAAGGTGCGGACATAGTATCTGCCATTCCGATGACGGTAGAGAAACTGACCGTGTAACAGTCAAATTCGTTTTCGGAGATGCGACGCAAGTCGTTTGTTTTCAATAGGAAGGGTGGCTGAGTTTGGTTTAAGGCACTCGACTCGAAATCGAACGTGGGAGAAATCTCACCGTGGGTTCGAATCCCACCCCTTCCGCCATGCCTCCCCCGAATCTCCTTTGATCCAGAGCCTTCTAAGGCCGGAAGTCCCTGTCGATCATCTCCTCCAGTTCCTGCATGGCGAGCGTGAGTTGCTCGCGCAGTGCCACGGCTGGCGGATCGGCGGGATCGACGGGGGTCGCTGTGATTTTTTCGTAGCGTTTGCCCAGCGGCTTTGCGGGATCGGTCTTGCCAGACTCGTCCAAAAGCCGGTTCACCTCGGCGGCGCGCTGGACAACCTGCCGGATTGTTTCCAGCGCCTCAGCTTCGCTGCTTTCCCCCAACCCGACCCGCTTGAGTTGGCGGCAGGTGAACAGCTCGCAGCGCTCCGGGCGTTGCGCGTAGATGCCGCATTGCGCCCCTTGAAACGCGGGGCAAGGTTGCAGGCTGAATTGCTCCGTGTGCTTGTGCTTGATTTTCAACCCCAGCGCGCGGAGTTCCCTCGGCACATCGCCCGATTGCAGCCGGACTTTGTAAAACATCACGCCGTTGCAGCAGATGCCGCACGCGGAGCAAAGGCGGGAGGCGGCGGATGGGGTGAGGAGTGAACTCATCTTAAGGGCGCGCGGTTGTAGCCTCGTTCCCAATCTCCCGATTGGGAACGGACTTGTCTTGGAAACTCTGTTTCCCTCGGGCGCACCATGACCTTTGGCGAGCTTTTCGAAACGGAGTTTCGCGGACACTTGCGTTCCCAATCAGGAGATTGGGAACGAGAAGAACGGAAGGGCGCGCGCAAAGGACGCAAAGGGAGGGGAATTAAAATTTGTGAGCCATCCCCACGAACGCGACGCTTTGTTTTGTCTTCCGTTCTCACAAGATTCTTTCTTTGCGTCCTTTGCGTCCTTTGCGTCCTTTTGCGCGAAATAATTCTTACGGTGCGAGCCGCTCGATTTTCCACGCGCCGTCCGGCTGTGCGCTGTATTCAAAGCGGTCGTGCAGTCGGTTTGGGCCACCCTGCCAGAACTCGATGGTTGCGGGCTTGACCCGGTAGCCACCCCAGAAGGAGGGGAGCGGGATTTTGCCCATGCCGAATTTCTCTTTGATTTTGCTCCACTCCATCTCCAGCACCTTGCGCGAGGAGAT
>JBAXQF010000128.1:0-6448 GCA_037131875.1 Verrucomicrobiota bacterium | reverse complement strand
CAACGGCCTTCGCCGCCCCAAGACGCGGCTATAGTTTTTGGTAAATTGCTCTAAACCTAAAAACGGAAAAGGACTCGCGCAAAGATACGCAAAGAACGCAAAGGGAAAGGCTTCGGGATTTTGTGCTCCGCACCTCCCAGGTGACTTTATTTTTTTGTGCCCTCTCCTTCCAAAATTCTGTCTTTGCGTCCTTTGCGTACCTTTGCGCGACATTTCAGTACCGAATTTAGGCCAAATGCGCCGCAAAGGCCTAGCTGCGGCGTTTCATGAACAGCGAAACCAGCAGCAACCCCAGCAATGCCAGGGCGCCGCCCGCGTAAAGCATGGGATTGGCGCGCACGGATTTCTCCAGCGAACGCTCCCAGCCGGAGACCGTCTTTTGTCCACGCATCAGCCCTTCGCGGGTCTGCTCTGCGAGCGCTGCGGCCTGGTCGCGCACCGCCTCCTCAATGTGGTCAGCCGTATCCTGCAATTGGTGAAGCCGCATATCCAAACGGCTGCGAAATGTTTTTCCCCGGTTCATACTCCTCTCCTCCTTAAAGAGAAATCGGGAAGTCCGTCCGTTTCGGACGGGAGCGGCGATTTGTTGAGCAAAAGCCGTTGTCATCACGCCCTCCTTGCCGTATGGTCTCAATCATCTCCCCCATGAAAACCGCCTCCTCCCGTCTCTCCCGCTTCGCCTTCACCCTGATTGAGCTATTGGTCGTCATCTCGATCATCGCCATCCTCGCCAGCCTCACCTTCAGCGGAGTACAGACCGCCTTGTTGTCGGCAAAGAAGGTGCAAGCTAGAAACGACATGTCGCAGATCGCCATAGGCGTCACATCTTATTACACGGAGTATGGGCGTTATCCCATTGATAGCGCCACCGTCACCACGGATGATAAAGCGGTCTACGGCAATGGCACCGACAATTCCGCGATCATCAATGTCTTGCGCTGCGTGACTTCGGGGACCACCCTGAACCCGCGCCAGATCCAATTTCTGCAGCCCAAGGTGCTGACCACAGGGAGCGCAGTGAAGGGATGCGTCGGCAGCACCGGAAATTGGTATGACCCGTGGGGAGCGCAGTACATTATTTTCATCGATGCAGACTATGCTGGGGACATCAATGCGACTGCCGTTGGTAGCGGCACAGTGCAAATTGGCGTGGGCGTGGCTTCCGTTGGCTATTATTTCGTGAAGAACAACTTGGCGCCGGGCGGCGCGCTTCCCTCCACTTACGATAAAACCTACTTGCTTTCCTGGCAGTAGCCTGCGAAAGCTAAAGGGCTTCTGGAAGAAGCAACGGGCAGATCGCTAGAATCACAAATACCCGCCTTAAGATTCCAGAGTATTTTCATGCGGGTGTAGTTGCGGGTTCTCTATAATACGGGAGTGTCAAAATTGTGTGGGTAAGTAAGTATTGGCAGGGCTTCGGGGGTGTCCACGCTCTGCAAAAAGCCGAAAGACGTAAACTTTGATGCCCTTTTTAGCCCGAAAGTTTACAAGTGAACCCTGATTTTTATTGCCCTCGCACCCTGCTACGTTTAGTTTTTTCGCCTCGATAGGCGCCATTAGTTCAATGGCAGAACGGCAGCTTCCCAAGCTGCACACGCGGGTTCGATTCCCGCATGGCGCTCCACTCTTTTTTGCGGCTGGATCAGATTTTTGATCTTCATAGCTTGTTTTCTGGAATCCGGATCGCTAAAATTGTGGTTTGAATGAAAACACAGATGCTCTGTGGTCAGTCCCTCGACAACCCCGCCCGCTTGGATGTCCCGCTTGGATGTTTTGGTCGAGTCAGGGTTGCTCGACTCGCTTCCGGAAGAATCATTTGATCGCTACACGCGGATTGCAGTGGCTCTTCTCAAGGCGGAAGTCTCGCTCGTCTCTCTTGTGGATGACCGCCGTCAGTTTTTTAAGAGCCAGGTCGGTTTGCCGTCGCCGTATGACAAAACCCGTCAGACGCCGCTCACCCACTGCTTTTGTCAGTTTGTTGTCAGAGATGGCGCGCCGCTGATCATTGAGGATGCGCGAACGGACGAGCGGCTTTGCCGCAATCTGGCAATACGCGATTTGGGTGTTATTTCGTATCTGGGAATGCCGATAACTACGCAGGAGGGCTTTTTGATTGGATCGTTGTGCGCGATCAACTCGCATCCAAGAATCTGGTCAGATGATGAGCAACGCCTTCTTGCGGATATGGCGGCTGCGGTTTCCTCGGAGGTGCATTTCCGGCAAAGTGAACTGACTCTCAAGAAGTCGCTCGAACTCCTACAGAAAATGGAAGAGCAGCGCGAAAATAGCCTGCACATGCTTGTCCACGACTTGCGCACGCCGGCAGGGGCGATTGTTTCCTTGACCGAATTGCTTGAAACAACGCCGCCCGAACTCACCGCCGAACAACAGGAATGGCTCCATCATTGTCACGAATCAGCAGAGAACTTGCTGGCGATGATCGGTGAACTGCTTGCGCTTAACAAAGAACTGACAGAAGAGTGTTCACCTCCACGCGCTGCGCGATCGTGTAGTCCAGATGGCGATGGTGCTGGTCAGCGGCCCGATTTTTGAAGCCGACCTCTGCGAAGAGCAGATGGGGTTTCGACCGGGCCGAGACGCCAAGGCGGCCGTGCGTCTGGTCTATTACCAAGTGAAACAAAAGGGGCGTCAGGAAGTGGTGGATGCCGACCTGAGCGACTACTTCAACACCATTCCTCACGGGCAACTGATGAGGAGTCTCAGCCGCAGAATTGCCGACGGCCAAGTGCTGGCGGTGATTCGTCAGTGGCTGCGGACGCCGGTGGAAGAAGCGCGAGCAAGGGGAGTCACCCAACGGACGACACCGGGGAAAGATACAAACCGAGGCACACCGCAAGGCGGAGTTATTTCGCCGCTGCTAGAGCAATTTACCAAAAACTATAGCCGCGTCTTGGGGCGGCGAAGGCCGTTGCAAACCGTTTGTCCCTTGGGCTGTGTTTACAAACACAGCCGCTGCGGGCCAAGCCGCCTTGCACCAGCCTTCGGCGCTCCCAAGCCACTGGCCACATTTTTTTGTAAAATGCTCTAGCCAACGTCTACTTTCGCCGGTTTCTGCTGGCCTGGAAGAAGTTGGGCTGGGAGCAGAAGTGTGATTCAGTGGTTGTGAACTATGCCGATGATTTTGTGATCTGCTGCCGGCCCGGCAAGGGTAACCTTGCGCTGGAAGCGATGACGCGGGTGATGGAAAAAATCGGCCTGTCGGTCAACCAAATGAAAACACGGGTTGTCCGGGTTCCTGGAGGTTCCTTTGAGTTCCTTGGTTACACCATAGGGCGGTTTTACGGACGGGCTGGGAAACCGTATATCGGCACCCGCCCCTCGAAGAAAGCCGTCCTGCGGTTGCTCGGCGAGATCCACGAGGAAAATCCAGTCAGTGGTATGCATCGGAACCGGAAACACGGGTTGGCGTGTTGAACCGGAAAATTCGCGGCTGGGCGGGTTATTTCAACCAAGGTCCGGTTCTGCGAATCTACCGACGCATTCAAAACTACACGGAATGGAGGTTAAGGAGATGGTTGATGCGACGACGGCAACGGCGAGGCGCAGGATACCGCCAATATCCCGACGAATACCTGTATGGGAAACTCGGCCTCTTCAAGCTGCCCGCTGAACGTGCCAGCCAATCGAAAGCGAAAGCTTGTCAATCGGAGATGAGAGCCGGATGCGGTAAAGCTGCAAGTCCGGTTCGACGAGCGGGAACAGGAAACGGAGCAATGGATGAGAATGAGGCACCGGCACTTTGGTGAAAACCGCCGGAAACAGCAACTCCCTCAACCTTCCGCCACCGCGCCTGTTCTCGACTCTACCGATTTCGAGCCGATCTTCTTCCAGGAACACGAGCAGGGATGACCACTGCCCCAGGGCATAGTCGATGGCTTTGCCCATGGCGCTGCGCGGAAGGAAGCGGCGACCGGTTTTGAGCCGGATCAGGGCACGATGGAGCCGCGCCAGCACGGGCTGACTTTGGCTTGATCGCATGGCATTTCTCAATGCGGGACCCGCTCGGGTGCTGCGAAGTTGCGCCTCCAGCGCGTAAAGGTTTTGGATGTGCTTGAGTATCCAACCTGCCACCCGTGGCGACTGTTCCCGGGCTTCATGGAACTTGCGCCGCACATGGGCCATGCAGCCCGCATAGCCATCGCATTGGATGACGCCACGGAAGTCCGCCGGGATGATGTTTTCAAGGCAGGCGGCTCCACGGCCCGTTTCCCAATGGAAGAACACGCCGCCGTTGGGCGCTCCGCTTGTCCACAGGTAACCCAGCTTGGTTTTTCCGTGGCCGGGAGCAAGATAGCGGATCGGGGTTTCATCCACTTGCAGGTAGCCTCGGGCGAGCAACCCCTTCTTGATTTCCTGATAAACGGGCCGCAGCCAATCCGCTGCAAGCAATACCCAGTCGGCCAAGTTTTGCCGGGGCAGCCAGACTTGATGCCGGTTCCAATAGATCGATTCCTGGCGGTAGAGCGGAAGGTGGTCGCAATACTTGCTGACCACGATTTGCGCCAGCAATCCCGAAGCCACCGGGCTGCGTTCCAGCAGGCAGGCGGGCAGCGGGGCCACCACCGGCACGGCGCCCACTTCGCCCCGGCGCACGTATTTGGGGCGCACCGTGCGCAGCCGCAAAAAGCGGCCCGGCTCGTAATCCAGCCGCTCGCTGATTTCCTCGCCGATCTTCCTCCATTGCTCGGGCGCGGTCTTCACCAACTCGGGGATGAGGACTTCTTCGATGACCGGCAGGTGCTCGGGCAGTCGCGGCTTTTTCTCACGCGGGGAAGAGGGGGCCTTCGAGCGCCGTGGTTCCTCCGCCGCCACGGGCTCCGGGGATTTTCCCGGCGGGGTTCCTTCCAGCAGCAGTTCAAGCTGCCGCGCATCGAGTTGCTCGCTTTTGGCTCCAAACATCCTGCGCAGCACCAAGTCGAGCTTCTGCCGCAGCAACGCATTCTCGCCCTCCAAAGAGGCAATGCGTTCAAGCAATTGAGCTTCGCGGTCGGGGATCATGGAGCGTGATGCGCGGGAGATTCTCAGACTATTCTCATCCCCGGCCACACCGATATTATCCATGCTTTTCCTGTTTTGCGAAAATGCGATTACTCCCGCTCATACCAGGGCCGCAGCTTCGCTCCGCGCAGGTCGATCCCGTCCGTCAGCATCGCCAGCGCTTCCGGAGCCAATCGCATTTTCGACACGCCAGCCTCCACGTTACGCGGCCAAGCAAACGTCCCGCGCTCCAGCCGCTTGACCAACACCCAGAGTCCGCTCCCATCCCAATAAATGATCTTGAGCCGACTGTGACTGCGGTTGGTGAAAACGAACAGCGCCCCCTTGCGCAAGTCTTCCTCAAGCCGTTCGCACACCAGCGCCTCAAGCCCGTTGAAACTCTTGCGCAGATCCACCGGCTCAAGCGCGACGTAAATCTTCAGGCTGCCGGTAAAACTCAACATCCTCTGCTCATGCGTTCCGCAATTAAGGCCACCAACTCCGCCGCCATCTGCATCTGCACCGGCGATTCAATCACGAGCCCGCTGCCGCCTGGCAACTCAATCCGCAAACCCACCGAGCCTCATCCCTTGGGAGCGCGATCCGCCGCGCCTCCACTCGAGCCGTGATGCTCCTCTGGCTCCACCATCGCCTCCAGCAACCGAATCGGCCTACTGCCTGCAGCCACCCCATCCCGCTTCGCCACTTGCTTGCGCCTGTGCACCCAACCCGCAAAGGTCGCGTAGCGAACCCCGCTCAACCGGGCAAAGCCCGCCGCGCTCATCCCGCTCCGGTCAAACTCCCCAAGTAACTCCTCCCGTCGCTCCCCGCCATATCGAACCCGCCCTCGCGAATCCTGCTTCACCAACTGCACACATGTCGTAGTTGTCATACCCAACCACGCTCTCACACCTACGCTTCCTCTGCATAGCGGGGCTATACCGGACGCTTACCTTTTAGAGCGTTTCTCAAAAAGAATTTCCTATTCGCCGGGGCGGCGTGGGCCGTCGCGCTGCGTTGCAAGCTCGGGCAGTATGGAAAATACAGCCGCTTCGCTTGCGCCTTGCGCGCCAACCCACGGCGCTCCCATCGAATAACGGAAATTCTTTTTGAGAGATGCTCTAAGCGTGCCGGGCATCGGTCAAACGCTTGCTGCGGTGATTACTTGCGAGATCGACGCCATTCGACGCTTTCCCACTGCCGATAAGCTTTGTGGCTACGCGGGCGTGGTGCCAACGACTCACGCCTCTGGTGGCAAAGTCCACCATAAGCCACTTCTGCCTTTCTGTAACAAATGGCTGCGTTGGGCATTGGTGGAGGCGAGTTGGATTGCGATTGGATGCTCCCCATATTTCGGGAGCCTCTACAAAGGTCACCGTGCGCGGGGCAAGAAGGCTAGAGCAGTTTCGGGTTAATTTGGCGCAATGATCTGAGAGCGCCGTGGGTTGGT
>JBAXQF010000127.1:0-6460 GCA_037131875.1 Verrucomicrobiota bacterium | reverse complement strand
CGCTGCTATGAGGTCTGCACGACGAAGCCGCCCCCTTTTCATAACAAAGTAGAACCAAGACAGATCCTTATACCAATCCCGTGATTTGAACTGCGTCAGGCCGCCCAAGGGCTTGGCGGGCTTTTTCGAGAAGCAACGTTCCCAAGGCGGGCTCCAGCAGCGGCTGATCTTCGAGCGGCCACTTGCGGCCGAGCCTGGCGTATTTTGCACCGCACAGGTTATTGAACGCGCAGAGTTCCCATCGCTCCACGCGTTCCCCAAGGTTCTCCGCGAGGAATCGGCCAATCGCTGTGACATTTTCGGCTGTTGCGGTGAAGCCGGGAATGAGCGGGGTGCGAATCCAAAGCGCAGGATGCCCGCCGTGTTCATTCCGGAAATCGCGAATCCTGAGCAGATTTTCCAGAATCGGCTCATTGGGAGCTCCGGTGAACCGCTGGTGGCGCTCCGAATGCATTTCTTTGATGTCATAGAGCACCAGATCGGTATGCGGCAGCACCTGCTCAAAGTTCTTCCAAGGAGGGAACCCGCAGGTGTCGAGCGCAGTGTGCAGCCCCTCAGCATGGCACGCTCTAAAAAAGGCGGCAACGAACTCGGGCTGGAGGCACGGTTCGCCTCCGGAAAGCGTCACCCCGCCTCCAGAGTTTTTGAAAAAAAGGCGCTCTTTGCACGCTTCCCGCAGAAGTTGATCCACCGTCCACGGCTTGCCAATCAACTCAAGGGCTTTGCTGGGGCACGGTTCGACGCATTTTCCGCAGCCTGTGCAGCGTTCGCGGTCAATGGCAAGTCCCTGCGGGGTGAGCGTCAGCGCCTCTTCCGGGCAGACCGCGATGCAGTCGCGGGCGCCGATGCACTTGCGCTCCGTCCACCAGATTTCCGGCTGCGGGGAGATGCTCTCCGGGTTGTGGCACCAGGTGCAGCGCAGGGCGCAGCCTTTGAGGAAAAAGGTGTTGCGCAATCCCGGGCCATCATCGGTTGAGAGCCGGTGGATGGCGAAGAGAAGCGCGCTTTCCTTCATGCGTCAGAGTGTCTTGTAGTTGACCCGCTCGACAAATTCCTCCTGGAAGCGGCGATCCATGACGACGAAGTGCGCGGAGTAGCCGGTTACTTTGACTACGATCTCCTGGTGCTCTGGCAGGTCCGGTTGCTCCATTGCCGCGTGGAGTTTCGCCATGGAAAGGACGTTCAGGTTGATCTGGACGCCGCCCATTTGGAAGAAGGAGGTTGCGAATGGCTCCACCAAATCTCCGCGCCGCGCCTCTTTCGGGAAGAAGGTGGGCTGGAGTTCCACCTGGAGCGAGCCGCCTTGGTATTTGGAGAAGTCGAGCTTGCAGAAGGAGCGGATGGTGGCCGTCATGCCCTCGTGGTTGCGCCCGTGCATCGGGTTCATGCCGTGGGCGACGGGTTCGTGGCGCTTGCGGCCGTCGGGTGTGGCGCCCAGCATGGGGCCGGCGTAGGTGTGGCCCATGAATTGGAAGAGCGAGGGACGGAAGCAGAACCCTTTGATGTTGCGCTTGCTTTCCAGAACTTCGCGAACCTGTTCGGAAACGCGGATGGCCATGGCGTCGGCTCCCTCATGATCGTTGCCGAACTTGGGCGTGTTGAGGAACTCCTGGCGCATCGCTTCCTTCCCCTCCCAGTCGCTGGCGACGGCGTCGCTCACTTGCGCAAGCGTGTATTTTTTTTGCGTGAAAACAAGCTGCTCAATCGCGTAGAGCGAATCGGAAACGTTGGGCACGGCAAGCACGTTGACGGAAGTGAACGCGTTGTTGACCGAGCGGCTGTCGGTGATGTCGCGGCCTTTGTCCATGGGGCCGTGGGCGCAAAAGGAGGTGACCATTTCGGGCCAGACTTTGGGCTGCCACAGGTAGGTGGCGTTTTTGAAGTCGCGCAAGGCGTTGGCCGTGCGGTCCACTTCGTTCTCATAAATTTTCCAGAACGCCTCAAAGTCCTGCACGCTTTGCTCGATGGCCGCGTCGATGGCCCGCTGCATCGGCTGGACGAGCACCAGGCAGTTCACGTCGTGGTCGCTGTATTCATTGCCGGGCGAGCAATACCACTGGCAGCCGCTGTAGGAGACGTTCCAGGCATCGCTTTCGGGGTAGCCGGAACGCAGTTCGCTCGCGCGGAACAGTTCATAGTTGAGCAGGGTGGGGCAACCCGCGCCGTGGCGTCCGACGACGTCGCACGCGTAGTTCCAGAATGCGGGATCGATGTCCGCATGCCACATGACGCCGAGATGATTGTAGCCGCCGACCATGTCGAAGGCTTCCAGGCATACCCAGCTTGTCTCGCAGGTCGCGTCGCAAAGCTCCTGGTTGCGCCCGCCCAGGGAAAAATAATTGCCATAGCGGAGGAAGAGTTCGCCGACAAGGTCGCGCGCCTGCTCCCGGGTGATGCGCCCGGCGGCGATGTCCGCATCGTAAAAAGGCTGCAGGAGCTGGTCGAGCCGCCCGTAGCCATTGCCATGGCCGTGCATGCGTTCGGCGATCTGAAAAAACTGGATCCACTGGACGGCTTCATGCAGGGTCTGCGGGGCTTTCTCCGCAATGTTCGCACACACTGCGGCGACTTCTGCGTAGATGCCGCGCGTTTGCGCATCGGCCTCCGCTGCCTCCAGTTGCCTGGCTTTTTCCGCATAGCTGCGGATGTATTGCATGATGCCCAGAGCGATATCCTCCGCGGCCCGGAGATAGGAGGCGCTTTCTTCGTTGCCAAATTCCTCGAACTTGCGCCGGTTGCCGCGGACTTTGGCAAGGAGGCCGCCCCAGCCGAGTTTCAGGCCGATGCTCAGATCCGGGCAGGTGTGGGTGAAGCTGATGCCCCCGGCGCCGAGCTGGCGCGCCGCATAGCCGAGATCATGCACTTCTTGTGGGTAGCGGAAGGTGCGCGCTTCATCGAGCTGCCAGTGGAAATCGCCGACAATCCGCTCGCAGGGGTCGATCACCGCCGGGCTGTGGGTGATGAAAAAGCGGTAGTCCCGCGCCCAGTTTTCGGACGTGTTGGCCAACCCCTGTTTTTTGGACGGCATGTCTGCGACAAACGGATAGGGCATGCCGGTGTCTACGCGGCAGTTGTGGTCGCCAATATTGATGCGGTTGTTGGAGGCCTGCTCGCCTGTGGCAGGGGCGAATGCCTCGGATTTTCCCGACCAGTGATAGACGAGGAACTCGGCGTTGTCGCAGTAAAGATCGCGCTTGTGGGCGATGTTGAGGGCCGTGCGCCGCCGGTTGATGGTCTGGATGCGCGGGGACATCGGGGGGCGGGTGGATGCGTGGTGGGTCATGAGCAACTCCTTTGTGTTGTGTTTTGCAAAATCAGTGGATGGACATCGGGGCGGCTGCGTTCTCGTCGGCCTCCATGTCGCGGGCGAAAAGCATGCGCCAGCCAAACCCGTAGGCGGCAATAAAACCAAAGCAGACCAACGGCATCACAAAACCGATGCCCATGGAGTATTTGTCGGCCAGCCAGCCCATGAACATCGGCATCACCGCCCCGCCGATAATCGCGGTCACCATGCAGGAACTGGCGAACTTGGTCCGCTCGCCCAACCCCCGGATGCCCAGCGCAAAATGGGTGGGGTACATGATCGACATGAAAAAGAAGCTCGCCATGAGCGCGGCCACGGAAATCCAGCCCAGGCGGAGGATGACCAGCAGCATCATCAGCACGTTCATGGATGCGTAAACCCCAAGCGTGAGATGCGGCCTGCAAAACCGCAGAATCGCGCTGCCGGAGAAACGCCCGATCGTGAAGAGCACGAAAGCAAGCGAGAGCATTAGTCCGGCCCCATATTCAGTAATATGCCAGACGCCGCCCTGAAGATATTTCGTGGCCTCCGGAAGCAGGTTGGCCAGCCACAGCGGCAAGGTGGGCATGTAGCGCTCGTCTCTCACGTAATTGATGAAAAAGCTGAAAATGCCCGTCTGGCCCGCGACGTAGAGGAACTGCGAGACAATCGCCAGCAGGAAGTGCCATTCCTTGAAAAGCGGGCGCTCGCCCCGCTTTCCTGCGCCGTCCGCCTTGCCTTCCTCTTCCGCCTGGAGATCGGGGAGCGGTGCCTTATAAAAAACGGCCACCAGAACAGCCACGAGGCCGGCCACAAAAAGATAGGGATAAGCCAGCGAGGCGTTGCTGGTGTTGACGGTCCCGGTTTTGGATAAAATGAATTGGCTGCCAATCATCGGGCCCAAAATCCAGCCCAGCGCATTGCAGCTCTGGGCGAGGTTGATGCGCGAGACGCCCGAGTCAGCCGGGCCGAGCACGGTCACGTAGGGATTGGCCACGGTTTCCAGAAATGTCAGGCCCGAGCCGACAATGAAAAGGGCTCCCAAAAAACAGCAGAAGACCACGATCTCCGGGGCGGCCACTTTGGTCACGGGGACAAAAAGCAGCGAGCCCGAGAGCACAATGCTCAAACCCGCAAGAATGCCACCCCGGTAGCCGAACTTTCGCGCCACCCACCCGGAAGGGAACGCCATCAAAAAATAAGCGGCATACCAGGCGGCCTGGACGGCGGCGGATTGGGTTTTGCTGATCCCGAGCGAGTTTTGGAAATGCTTGTTGAGCACATCAATCATCCCGTTGCAGAGCCCCGAGGAGAGAAAGAGGCTGCACACGAGCGCAAAAGTCAGGAGATGGTTCACCCCATCTGCCGTGCGGAAAATTCCATTGGTTTTTTTCATTATGGGAAGGGGATTGCCAGGAACGCGGGGATGCACAAAGAAGCTGGCGGCACGGTCAGGCAACAATAAAGTCTATGAAACAGACCGCTTCCGGTAAATGCATGTTCTTGACAAGGATATGCACGATCTTAATATCCGGTTCGAGCGACGCAACGGCGCTTCCGATGATCGAAAACTTCAATTTAAATCTTCTGGCAGGGGGATGTCATCGCGCCACTCCTTCCTGGAACAAGGAAAGCGACCGCTTCGATCAATGCTACAAATGCTACCTCCCCACCCGGGGTAAAGCCCTTGTGGAAACCGCTGATGGCGCATACACGATAGCTCCCGGCCGCCTCTATTTCATTCCCGGCTGCCATCTGCGGCGGCAGTATTGCGAGCGCGAGATGCTCGTCCACTGGGTGCATTTCATGCCGGAATCCTACTATTTGCACCATCGCCTGAGTTCCCTGCGGTCCGTTGTTTCCTGGCCGCTGCGAAACATGCAGTGGCTCAAGGCGGATTTCCTGCGCATCGGTGAAATCTTTGATGAACCCGAGAGCGACCGGAACCGTCCCCGCCAGAATCCCTCCCTGGCGCTGGTGTGCCGCATCGAGGCGATCCTGATGTACCTGGTGGCGGATATTCTGGGTTCCGAGGGTAGGAAGATCGACAGCGGGGGGGAACCCGAACTGGTGCAACTTAAACCGGCCATTGATTTCATGGACAATTATTTTCGCTCGAACCCCTCGCTTGCGGAAGTGGCAGGGAAGGCGCATTTGGCCGCAAATTACTTTCACCGCCTGTTCAAACGCAACACGGGCATCACCCCTTTTGAATACATGGAACAAAAGCGCCTCTACGAAGCGCGCCGTCTGCTGGGCGACTGGCGGCTGAGCATCAAGCAGGTCGCCGAGCAAAGCGGATATGACAACCCGCTCTATTTTTCCCGCGTTTTCCGCCGCCATTTTGGCCTCCCGCCCTCCGCTTTCCAGCGCACCATGATGCCATGAGTTGGCTTCGCTTTTGAAATCACCTCCGCTATTTCTAATTTTTGGGAACACGTGTCGTGCAAAGCGCAGAATGAACCATTACGGAATTGACATTATTAGCAAGCAAGGAACTGCCTCAAGAGGCTCTCATCTTTGTGAGCGGTGCCGAACGGACTCACGAAGTCTGTCAGGGGTATCTTCTGCAGCGTTTCAAAAATGCCTGCACCAGTCCTGAAGGAGATGCTGCTGTCAATCGCCGATGTCGGCCTTATCTTCTACTCCGAACACTTCGGCCGCGGGCCGGACGGCAAACTCTTGATCGAGCCGGTCAATGCCGCCGAAACCTATTGGAAAGTGCGTGATCCCGCCCCGGACATTGCAGGTTTGCATCGCGTGGTTGATGATCTGCTTGCTCTCCCTGAGGATCTGGTTGCTGCCGATGCACGGAAGCGCTGGCTGAAACTGCGCTCCGAACTGCCCGCATTGCCACGGGGTGTGGTCAAATATCAGGAGACCTTTCTCTATTATGCGCCCGAGCAGACCCACGAGATACACAATAGTGAGAATCCTGAACTCTACGCCATTCATCCCTTCCGCCTCTTTGGGGTGGGCAAACCCGAGCTCGAACTCGCCCGCACTGCATTCAAGATGGGCAAATTTACGAAGGGCGCTGGCTGCTGGAGTCAAAATGCCGTCCAAGCCGCGATGCTCGGCTGGCCGGATGAGGCACGGAAGCGCACCACAATCCACCTGACTAGTGTCCTGTCAGGTAAGTTAATGAAATAATTCCGAGTCCATTTTTCGCAT
>JBAXQF010000126.1:0-6460 GCA_037131875.1 Verrucomicrobiota bacterium | reverse complement strand
CCCGTCCGGTTCCCTATGGGACGGCTGTGTTCCCAAATGGAGTTTGGGAACGAGATCGGGAAACACCGCTCTAAATCCGGGAATGAAATTTCGCGCAAAGGGACGCAAAGGACGCAAAGAGAAGAACAGAGGAATCGTGTATTCCTCACTTTCAGGGTGACTTTGCTTTTTGCGTTTTGTCCTTCCAAGATTCTGTCTTTGCGTCCTTTGCGTCCCTTTGCGCGAGTCCTTTCGCTACTCCCTCCGCAGCCTGCCCATTTCCTCCTTGAGCGCCGCCTTGCGTTTCTCGAAGAACCCCACCAAGCCGCGGGCCAGCGCGCGCGCTTCCTTGTGCTGCGCGCTTTGTTCGGCGGAGAGCCGGGGGTCGCAGCATTTCTCCGTGTGAAAGGCGGTGAGCCGCTCCAGTTCGCGGTCGAGCAGGGCTGCGGCTTCGCTGGGCATGCGATGGAGCACGGTCAATTCCTCGGCAATCGCCGCCGCGCGCTCCATTTTTTGTTCCGGCGTCAAAAGGATCCGCCCCCGGTGTTATCCACAGGCTGCGACGGCGGCGCGAGTTGTTGGGTGATCTCCACCACGCGCTGGAAATAGTCGTCGGCGTTGTCAATCTGCAGGTTCTTGTAAACCGTCGTAAAAAGCGGCGCTGCCACCGGTTTGAACGCGTCCGGCACAGCCAGGAATTGGCCGAAGAAATCGACCGCCAGCTTCGACGCGTCCAGGCTTTGATCCTGTTTTGCGAGCGTCAACGGCAGCTCCACATTGAACTCGAAATTTTGCACACTTTCCCGGCTCAGGACTTCCACGCAGCGCTCATCGCCATTCATGTAAGCGAATGTCTCGTCGGCATCCAGGTAGGCATATTGGTATTCCACCACCTGCCGCAAGACAGCCTCCAGACCGCGCTTCACCTCCATCAACTGGGGCTTGAAAATCGTCCGCCCGGTGGCCGCAACCTGTGTGATTCCCGTGGCCGTGCGCTCGCTGGGCAACCCGCCAAATGCCCCTTGCGTGGAAGTCACCATCCCGGCGCGCATCCGCCAGTTGGCGATCACCATTTCCAGCAGGAACTTCGTTTGCTCGTCGAGCTCGGGAATGCGCGCCGTTTGCAGCGCGTCCTCCGCCGTGTAGCCGTCGTTGAGGTCGAACACCTTGTCTGGGCCGATCTCGAACGGCTGGTCGTCCTGCCACTGCACCACCGCCTCCTTGCGGCGGAACTTCACCGGGTTTGCCGCAAGATCATTGCGGTAGAGAATCTGGTTGGTGAGTTTGTCGATCAAATGCTGGTAGCGTTCGTATTTCTTGAACCAGCTTTTGCCATACCAACGGTGCGGCTCCTTGTTCACCACCACTGCCTCAAACGGATATTTGCCGTCGGGCGTCACGTTGGCGATGTAGTCCCAGAAAATCGGCACGTCGTAATCGTACGCCACCATGAGGAACACCCGGCAGGGACGCCCGTCGCCGCGCGCGTCAAAGCGGAAATAGGCCTCCACCATGCGAAACTCCGGGTCTGTGTCTGCCACGGGGATTTCCTCTCCCTCGCCGGGGCGCGGCTGCTCGGACTCCGGCTTGGGCTCCGCGCCTGCCGATGCCCGGATTTGCAAAAGCGCCTCTTTCAAATAGCTGTCCGCAGTTTCGTTTGGCGTTTCCTGCACGGCGGCATCGAGTGAAATGCCCAGGTGGCTGCATAATTCCGAGAGCCGCATGGAGGTCATGTGCGCCACGAAATCCGCCTCCTGCACCGACGGCGCATTGAGTGGGCAATAGAATTCCTTGTAATGCAGCGGCACCGCTTTGGCTCCCGAGGAGCGCAGCTTGCAGTCCGTAACGATCTGCTCTTTCCAGCACAATTCCGGCGGCAGCGTTTCCGGCGAAACCAACTCCTGCGGCTCTCCGGGATGCCATTCCATCTCCCCCTCCACCAATGCCTGCGCCAGCGTATCCAGCGGGCCGTCTTCAAAAACAAACTCCCCGTCCGGCGTCAATACGGGCGCGTTGGCGGGTGTATCCCAGAGGATTGAGGCGATCCGCTCGAAGCGCTCCTCCTCGCTCTTGTAGAAAAGCTTCGCCACGCATTCGCCCAGCTTGCACGCCTGCGAAACCAAGTCCGCAGAGACCGCCTCGAAATCGATCTGATCCGGCCCGAGCTTCCAGCGTAGATGCCGGCTGGCTTGTTCGGCGACGAGCGGATCAGCGTTTTGCGGCTGGCGCGGATCAGCGCTATACCACGGTTTTGCGCCGAAAATTTCCTCGATCAAACGGGAGCGGATGTAGTCCACGCCGGCCCCGATCATATTCAGGGATTCGTTGGATTTGGCGAACACGGCGTTCTCCCATTCGCGATGGGAGAAATCGTCGTCCCACTCCCGGTCGAAGCGTTCACGGTCGGCGAGCCAGCCGTTTTGGCGGGACTCCTCGATCCCCTCGATGCGGTTGCGCACATAGCGCACCATCCGTTGCAGTTGGTCTTCAGTCAGGGTTAATGCGGTTTTGAGCATTCCGCACCGTAGAGCGGGAATTTTGAAAACCGCACGCCCGGGGAGAGCGGATCGCGTCAAATCACCCCATCAGCTCCTGCACAAACTCCACCGCGTTGTCTGGAGAGACCACCACGGTGCGGTGCTCCCAGCGGAGAATGACGGTGCAGTTCAGGTTGGTGGCGTAGGCCCGGAAGCGGCCCAGCTTTTTGCTCCAAAACCAGCCGCTAATGGAAAACATGCCGCCATTGCCAAACAGCTTGAGGCTGCCTTCCATCGCCTGTGTTTGCGAAGTGGCAGAGAGGAGTCCCTCGCGCGAAAGGCGCGTATCCCAAAAGAGTCGGTGGACGAGAATCGCATCGGGCGTGATCGTGTAGCCGCGAATGGTAAAAAGCGCCGCCCCGGCCACCAGAGCGAGAAGCAGTCCGGCTGCCCATTCATGGAGCCAGAACACCGCATGCGGTGCAGGCGGATGCGGCACCACCAAAAGCGAAACCGCCGCCACCACACAGATTACGGCTATGAGCAGGGAAATCCCCACCAGAGCCCGGCCCCACGGCGCACGGAATCGTTTCATGCACGCAAGTGTACCGGTTTTCCAAAGAAAATCAATCCAGGGAAATAAGCTATTTCTACCTATTTCACCCCATTGCATTCCTCT
Organism: Verrucomicrobiota bacterium; assembly: GCA_037131875.1. Lineage (GTDB taxonomy): Bacteria > Verrucomicrobiota > Verrucomicrobiia > Chthoniobacterales > Chthoniobacteraceae > UBA695. The sequence continues at coordinate 3,325 of JBAXQF010000126.1, read as the reverse complement.
GCGCCGATTGATAAATTGATCCCTATCAAAGGAACCTTATGAGACTGGACAAACTGACGGCCAAAATGCAGGAGGCGCTCGCCGCTGCGCAGGAAACGGCGGCCACCCTCGGCATCGCGGAACTCGACGCCGAGCAAACGCTCCTCACCCTTGTGGATCAACCCGATGGCGTCACCCGCCCGCTGCTCGACAAAATGGGCATCGCGGTTACGCCGCTCCAGACCCAACTCAAGACCGAGATTGCCCGGCGTCCGCGCGTCCAGGGCACGGTGCAGGTCTTCATTGGCAACGAACTGCGCGGGGCCATCGAAGCCGCCGAGCGGGAAATGGCGCGCATGAAGGACGAGTTCCTGAGCGCGGAGCATTTTCTGCTGGCGCTGGTGGATGGCAAAACCACGGCGGGCAAATTCCTCAAGGAAGCGGGCGTTACCAAGGATCGCCTCATGCAGGCGCTCCAGCAGGTGCGGGGCTCCCAGCGTGTCACAGATCAAAACCCGGAGGCGAAATACCAGTCCCTGGAAAAATACGGGCGCGACCTTACCGAAATGGCGCGCCGGGGAAAGATCGACCCCGTTATCGGGCGCGATAACGAAATCCGCCGCGTCATGCAAGTCCTCTCGCGGCGCACCAAGAACAACCCGGTCTTGATCGGCGAGCCCGGCACCGGCAAGACCGCCATCGTGGAAGGGCTTGCCCGGCGGATCGTCAGTGGCGATGTTCCCGAGTCGCTAAAGAATAAGAAGATCGTCGCCATGGACATCGGCTCCATGCTTGCCGGGGCCAAGTTCCGGGGGGAATTTGAGGATCGGCTCAAGGCGTTCCTCAAGGAAGTCACCGACTCCCAGGGCGAGGTCATTCTCTTCATCGACGAGCTGCACACCATCGTCGGCGCGGGCGCGGCGGAGGGGGCCGTGGACGCCTCCAACATGCTCAAACCGCAGCTTGCGCGCGGCGAACTGCGCACCATCGGCGCCACCACGCTCGACGAATACCGCAAGCACATCGAGAAAGACGCCGCACTCGAACGCCGCTTCCAGCCGGTGCAGGTGGATGAGCCGAGCGTGCCGGATACCATCGCCATCCTGCGCGGGCTCAAGGAACGCTACGAAGTCCACCACGGCGTGCGCATCCAGGATGCCGCGCTCGTTGCCGCCGCCACGCTTTCCCACCGCTACATCAGCGACCGCTTCCTGCCGGACAAGGCGGTCGATTTGATGGACGAGGCCGCCTCGCGGCTCAAGATTGAGCTCGACTCGATGCCCACCGAGATCGACCAGATCGAGCGCCAGATCATGCAGCTCGAAATGGAGCGGCAGGCGCTGAAAAAAGAGAAGGATGAAGCCAGTCGCGACCGGCTCGCCAAGATCGAAAAAGAACTCGCTGACCTGCGCGAGCAAAGCTCGACCATGAAAGCCCAGTGGCAGAGTGAGAAGGGGGAGATCGACAAATCCCGCAAGCTCCAGGAGCAGATCGACGCCCTGCGCACGGAACTGGAACAGTGGGAACGCCGGGGCGACCTGGCGAAGGCGAGCGAGATCAAGTATGACCGGATTCCCAAGCTGACCCGCGAGCTTGAGGAGCACAAAGCCAAGCTCGGCACCATGCAGGACGGCGGACGCCAGATGCTCAAAGAGGAAGTCACCGAGGGGGACATCGCGGAAGTCGTTTCAAGCTGGACAGGCATTCCCGTCTCCCGGCTTCAGGAAGGCGAGCGCGAAAAACTCGTCCACATGGAATCGCGGCTTGGCCAGCGGGTCATCGGCCAGCGCAAGGCCATCTCCGCCGTCTCCAACGCCGTGCGGCGCGCCCGTAGCGGCCTGGGCGATCCCCGCCGCCCCATCGGCTCCTTTATTTTCCTTGGCCCCACCGGCGTCGGCAAAACCGAGCTTGCCCGCGCGCTCGCGGAATTCCTCTTCGACGACGAGAACAACATGGTGCGCATCGACATGAGCGAGTACATGGAGAAGCACACCGTGGCCCGGCTCATCGGCGCGCCTCCCGGATACGTCGGCTACGAGGAGGGAGGGCAGCTTTCCGAGGCGGTGCGGCGCAAACCGTATTCCGTGGTGCTTTTCGACGAAATCGAAAAGGCCCACCACGATGTCTTCAATGTTCTGCTCCAGGTGTTGGATGACGGGCGCATCACCGACGGGCAGGGGCGCACGGTCGATTTCAAAAACACCGTCCTTATCATGACCTCCAACATCGGCAGCCAGTATCTACTGGAAGACGAGAATCCCGAGCAGCGCGAAGCCGCCGTCATGGAGGCCCTGCGCGCCCACTTCCGGCCCGAGTTCCTCAACCGCGTGGACGAAATTGTGATGTTTGACCGGCTCTCAGACGCGGATTTGAAGCAGATCGTCGGCATCCAGATTCAGCGGGTCGCCGCGCGACTGGAAGAACGCAACATCGTCCTGAAAGTCACCGCAAAAGCGGAGGAATTCCTTGCCCAGGAAGGCTATGACCCGGTGTATGGAGCGCGCCCGCTCAAACGGGCCATCCAGCGCGCCCTGCTCGACCCGTTGAGCCTGGAATTGCTGGAAGGCCGCTTCAAAGACGGCGACACCATCCGGGCGGAAATCGCGGGAGGGAAGCTGACGTTCACGAAAGGGTAGGGACGGCACTACAAAATGCCCAGCGCCATCATGCGCGCGAAGGCGGCGAGGGTGTTGGCATCGCGGATTTCTCCGTCGGCGATCATCTGCCGCAACTCGGCGGGAGTGAAGGCGCGGCATTCGCCGATGGCTTCGGCGTCATCGTGCGCGGGGCCGTGCGGACTGGGGATTACCGGGCGCGCGGCAAAGAGGTAGCCGTGTTCATCCATCACGCCGGGGGAGGAAAAGAAGTGGCCCATGGGGATCAACTCGCCGCCGGGGGCGAGTTCGTGGCTGCTCTCCTCGCGCAATTCGCGCAGGGCGGTCTCGCGGATTACCGCATCGCTGTGCTCTTCGGATTCGTCGATCTGCCCGGCGGGGAACTCCCAAATGGCCGAACGGATAGGGATGCGCTCCTGCCGGATCAACAGGAGGTTGCCCTCGGCGGTGATCGGCGCGACCACGCACGCGCCCTTGCGGTGGATGACCGTCCAGGTTGCCCCCTCGGGCCGCATCGGCGTGGCGGCTTTCACGAGATGCACCTCGGCGAAGGGATTGGCGAAGGCGGTCTCGTCGGAAAGCGTCTGCCAGCCGGGGGCGTTTTGGTTCAGGTTATGGAAACGCATCGGCGGAGTATCTCACGCAAAGACGCAAAGGCGCAAAGAAAAGGCAGGAAATTTCACACGAAGGCACGAAGGCACGAAGGCACGAAGGCACGAAGGCACGAAGGC
>JBAXQF010000125.1:0-6523 GCA_037131875.1 Verrucomicrobiota bacterium | reverse complement strand
CACCAGCCTTCGGCGCTCCCAAGCCACTGGCCACATTTTTTTGTAAACTGCTCTAGCGCCGGAGGCTCCCCGGGGTGTAGCCGCGATTGCGGTGAAAACTGTACAGCATCCGTTGCGCGGTGCCAAAGCCGCAGGCGTAGGCGATTTCCTTGACCGGCAGGGAGGATTCCCGCAATAGCATTTCCGCGCGTTGAATGCGGCTGAGCGCGATCTCCCGTGCGACGGATTGTTTTCCATTCTGGAGGAAATGCCGTTCGAGGGTGCGTCGGGGGATGCCACAATGGGCCGCCACGGAGGTCACTCCCAGCGAACGGTGGCAATTATTATTGATAAAATCGACAGCCCGCGCCACCAGGGTGTCCTCCGGGGGCTCCGAAAAATCGAAAACAGCCGCCCCCTGGGCATTCTCAAAAGCCTCCAAAAGCACTTCCATGGCCCGCAATCCCCAGGCCGGTTTGTTCCTCCGGGGCGTCCCGCCCACCTCGTCCAGGAGCCGCTGCAATAGATCGAGGCACTTCCCCGCATCCCGCATTTGGAGCAGTTGGGAGCGGTCGGAAAGCGTGGCGGAATTTCGAAGCTGGTGCAGCAGTGTTCCATTGAGGGTCAGCCATCGTTCCGACCAGCCGGTCCCAGGAATGGGGCTGTACCGATGCCAGGCTCCCGGGACGATATAAAACATGCTGCCGGCTCCGACCCGGGCGGACGGAATCCCCGCCGCCTCAAACATCCCCGCCCCTGAAAGGATGAACACCAGCGCATATTCAGGGATCACGCGCCCCCCTTCTTCCTTGAAGGCGTAGTATTGCGGGTGCCCCTTGCACGGGTAAGGCGTGCCCGGGGGGTAATCCAGCGACCCGATGGAAGTCAGGTAACACCCCATGCGGATGAGCGGAGGGGATACAGGCGGGTAGAAAAAGGCTTGTGGCATGGCGGAGACGGACGACGGGAGCAAACCGTGGCGCAAAACTGATATCAATGGCGCGTTTTCAATGTTGTTAAGTCTTCCTGCGTCCAAAAACAATGATAAAATATGCAACCATGAATCATGTTGAACGCTTTCATGCCGTCATGGATTTCCAATCCGTGGACCGTCTACCGATGTGGGAATGGGCCATGTGGTGGGACAAGACCATCCAGCGCTGGCATGGGGAGGGATTGCCCCGCGAGATGAAATTCAGCCAGGTGTTCGATATTGCACAATATTTTGGGCTCGATCCCTACCAGCAGTTCTGGTTTAGCACCACGGAAGCGACCATCGAGGCCACCCAGCACCATGTGGAGGGCGCGGTTTCCGACATGGACGATTATCTGCGCCTCAAGCCTTCGCTTTTCCCGGACCACGGCGGTTCCATCGAGGCGATGCGGCCGTGGGCGGAGCGCCAGGCGCGGGGCGAGGCGGTCGTCTGGGCCACCCTGGAGGGGTTCTTTTGGTTCCCCCGGACGCTGCTGGACATCGAAAATCTCAGTTACGCTTTTTATGATCAGCCCGAGCTGATCCACGCCATCAACAGCGACCTGCTCCAGTTCAATCTGGGGTTGATCCGGCAAATGGATAAAATCTGCGTGCCCACCTTCATGACTCTTGCCGAGGACATGAGCTACAACAATGGGCCGATGATTTCGAAGGATGTCTTTGAAGAATTCCTGGCCCCCTACTATCGGCTGCTCATCGCCGAACTGAAGGAGCGGAACATCAAGCTGATCGTGGACACGGACGGGGATCCAACCCAGATGATTCCGTGGCTGACGAAGGTGGGGGTTTCGGGCGTGCTGCCGCTGGAGCGCCAGGCCCGAGTCGATGGGATGAAATTGCGCGAGCAATTCCCGAATTTGCGCATGGTCGGGCACTTCAACAAGCTCGTGATCAACCAGGGAGAGGAGGCGATCCGCAATGAATTTGAGCGGCTCCTCCCCCTGATGAAAACGGGAGGCTTCATCCCCAGCGTGGACCATCAAACGCCCCCCGGCGTCTCCATGGAGGAATACCGCGTTTACCTGAAGTTGCTGGCCGAATATGTCCGGCGGTGATTTTTGACGGAAGCCACCCTTCCACTGCGGCATGGACACTTCCGGCGGTTCATGCCAACAATGACGGGATGCAGAACCGGATTGATCAGACTTTCGAGCGCCTGCGCGCGTGCAATAAGAGCGGCTTTATCGCCTACATCGGCGCGGGTGATCCCGACCTCGCCGCTACCGAAGCCCTTGCCCTCGCGTTGGAGGAAGCAGGCGTGGACATTTTGGAACTCGGCGTTCCGTTCTCCGATCCTGTGGCCGACGGTATCGTCAATCAACTCGCCGCTCAGCGCGGGCTGGCCAGCGGCACCACGCTTGCGGGCGTGCTCGATTGCGTGCGGCGCATCCGGGAGAAATCCCAGCTTCCCATTGTCCTCTACACCTATATGAACCCGGTGTATCGGTTCGGCTTCCGCGCATTTTTCGCCGCAGCCGAAACGGCGGGCGTGGACGGTGTGCTTCTCCTGGATTTGCCGCCCGATGAAGACCATGGTGAGTTCGATGTCGCCAGCCATGTGCGGCGCATTCGTTTGATCGCGCCCACCACCCCGCCTGCGCGCATCGCCGAACTGAGCAAACGCGCCGAAGGGTTTATTTACTACGTCTCACGCGAAGGCGTGACCGGAGAGCAAGCGACCATTGCGGACACGCTGGCCGCTGGCGTTGCCGCCATCCGCGCCACCACGAGCCTGCCCATCGCGGTTGGGTTTGGTGTCTCCAACGCCGAGCAAGCCCGCGAAATCGCGCGGCAGTCGGATGCGGTGGTGGTTGGCAGCGCCATCGTTAAACGCATCGCCGAATATGGAGCGCTGCCGGATATGGCACAGCGCGTCGCCGACTTCGTGCGCCCGCTGGCTGCGGCGACGAAGGAATAGGAGTTGTCCGCAGACTGCCTTACTGCGTAGCAGTTTGCTTTCTACGAAGCGCAGCGAAGTCTGGATGCGGAGCCCCGAGGCTTTGCGAGGGGATATTTCGCAGATTAACGCAGATTTTTTGAAGAGATTTTCTTCTCGTTCCCAATCTCCTGATTGGGAATGAGCTTGTCTTGGAAACTCTGTTTCCTCTTTGCGGGCCAAGTTGCATCGGTGGCCTTTTCGAAACAGAGTTTCGCAGACACTTGCGTTCCCAATCGGGAGATTGGGAACGAGGAAAAAACTCACCCCACCGAAGCGGCGCGCGTCAGCCGCCGCAACGCGCGGTAGCGCGAGCTGCAACTGGCCTCAGGCCAGCGCGAGTTGCAACTGGCCTCAGGCCAGCGCGAGCTGCAACCCGCCTCAGGCGGGCTTCTTCGCCGTGCTCTGGATGTAGAGTTCGCGGAGTTGCTTGAAGTCCACGGTCACGGGTGAGTGGGTCATCAAATCCGTTCCGCGATTGTTCTTCGGGAAGGCGATGACTTCGCGGATGCTCTCCGCGCCGCAGATGAGCATGACCAGGCGGTCGAGCCCGAGGGCGAGGCCGCCATGGGGCGGTGCGCCGAAGCTGAACGCTTTTAAGAGGTGGCCGAATTTCTCCTGCTGCTCCTCGGCGTTGACGCCCAGCACTTCAAATAGCTTCGCCTGCAATTCCTTCTCGTGAATCCGGATGGAGCCGCCGCCGAGTTCCACGCCGTTGAGCACCACGTCATAGGCGATGGCGCGCACTTTGGCGAATTCGCCCGCTTCGAGCAGCGCGACGTCCTCGGCTTTCGGGCGGGTGAAGGGATGATGCACGGCCACCCATTTGGCCTCCTCGGCGCTCCAGGCGAGCAGCGGGAAATCGACGACCCACAGGAAATTGAGCGCCTCGCTGCCTTCGTTGAGCTTGAGGAGATCGGCCACGCGCAAGCGCACCCGGCCCAGGATTTCGCAGACTTGCTCCCACGCGCCCGCGCCGAAGAAGAGGACGTCGCCCTCCTCAAAGCCCATGCGCTCGGCCAGCGCGGCTTTCTCGGTTTCGCTGAAGAATTTGACGATGGGCGACTCCCACACGCCGTCCTTGAGGCGGATGTAGGCGAGGCCTTTCGCGCCGAACTCGACCTTCACCCATTCCTCCCACTTCTTGAGCTGCTCCTTGGAGAAGGCTGCCGCGGAACCCTTGGCGTTGATGGCTTTGATGACGCCGCCGCCGTCGAGCACGCCACGGAAGACTTTGAACTCGGACGCTCCGAAAATGTCGCTCACCTCGGTCAGTTCCACGCCGAAGCGCGTGTCCGGTTTGTCGGAGCCGAAGCGGTTCATTGCCTCGCTGTACGGCATGCGCGGGAACGGCGTGGGGATGTCGAGGCCTTTGGATTCCTTGAAGATGCGGGCGAGCAGCCCCTCGACGAGCGTCTGGATTTCCGGCTCGGTGATGAAGCTGGCTTCGAGGTCGATTTGCGTGAACTCCGGCTGGCGGTCGGCGCGCAGATCCTCATCGCGGAAGCAGCGGGCGATCTGGAAATATTTTTCCATCCCGGCCACTTGCAGGAGTTGCTTGTATTGCTGCGGAGCCTGCGGCAGCGCGTAGAAGCTGCCGGGGGTGAGGCGCGAGGGGACGAGGAAGTCGCGCGCGCCTTCGGGGGTGGGATTGGAGAGGATCGGCGTCTCGATTTCCAGGTAGCCGCGCTCGTCGAGGTAATCCCGCGTGGCCTTGACGACGCGGTGGCGCAGCTTGAGGTTCTGCGTCATTTCGCTGCGGCGCAGGTCGAGGTAGCGGTAGGTCAGGCGCAGGTCTTCGTTGGCGATTTTGGAATCGAGCGGGAACGGCGGCACGTCGGATTTGTTGAGCACTTTCAACTCCGTGGCGATGAGTTCGATCTCGCCGGTGACCAACTTCGCGTTGATGGTTCCCTCGATGCGGGCGGCGACGCAGCCGGTGACTTGGATGACGTCTTCGCTGCGCAGGTCGTGCGAGAGTTCGGAGACCTGCGGATTTTCCTCCGGGCGGAAGACGACTTGCGTGATGCCTTCGCGGTCGCGCAGGTCAATGAAAATGACGCCGCCGTGGTCGCGACGGGAGTTGACCCAGCCCGAGAGGGTGACGGTCTGGCCGATGTGTTCTTTGCGGAGGACGTTGCAGAGGTGGGTGCGATACATGGTAAAGAGTAGATTGAATTAGGAAGCCAGGAAGCCAGGAAGGGAATGAGAAGTCAGCGCGGTGGAGCCCAGCCGCGCGGGGAGTTCGTCGAGGGCGACGAGGCTCTCTTCGCGCGTGGCGAGGGTTTTGAGTTTGATTTGCGGCCATTCGTCGCCGATGACGACGGCGAAGCGCGCTCCGGCCTGTTCGGCGGCTTGGAATTGCTTGCCCACTTTGGCGGCGGAGAGCGGGTAATCGACGCGGAAGCCCAGGCCGCGCAGTTGTTGCACGAGGCCCAGCGCGTCCACGCGGCGCGTTTCGTTGGCGATGACGACATAGACGTCGGCGGCGTGCCGTTGGGCGATCCACGCTTTCATTTTCGCGGCGGCGGCAGGCGTGGCGTCGATCAGTTCGCCCAGCACGACGTCGCCCATGCCGAACCCGATGGCCGGGAGCGTCACTTTGCCGTCGCTCATGGCGCTCAGGAGATTGTCATAGCGGCCGCCGCCCGCGACGGCGCGCAGGGTTTTCTTGCGGTCGAAGACCTCGAACACGAGGCCCGTGTAATAGGCCAGCCCGCGCACGATGGTGGGGTCGAGCTGGTAGAAACCTTTGAGGCCGCGCGCGTCGAGTTCGCCGGCAAGGGCGTTGAAGCGCTCGAAGTGGGTGCCGGGATTTGCGATGAATGCGCGCACTTCTTCCAGCGTGATGCCGAAGGGCTGGAGCGCGGCTTCGGTGGCCTCGGGCTTGTTGCGCTCGATCTTGTCGACGATTTGCAGGAACGCCGCGAGGCCTGCTTCGTCAAAGTTGCCGTGGGCGTCGAGGAACGCCTTCCATGCGTCGCGGTCACTCACGCGCACCACGAAATCCTCCCCGCTCAGGCCGAACGCCCGCAGCATGTCGATGGCAAGGGCCACCATCTCGGCGTCGGCGGCCACGTTGGACTCGCCGATCAAGTCGCAGTTGAGCTGGCCGAACTCGCGCAGCCGCCCGCGCTGCTGTTTTTCATAGCGGAAAAATTGCGGGGCGCAGAACCATTTGATCGGCTTCTTGAAATCCCGCTCGCGGGCGATGATCATGCGGGCCAGGGTGGGCGTCATCTCCGGGCGCAGCGTGACGTGGCGTTCGCCTTTGTCCACAAAATCGAAAAGCTGGCCGACGAGTTCGCCGCCGCTCTTTTTCTTGTAAAGCTCCACCGTTTCAAGCATGGGGCCGTCGAACTCGACAAAGCCATAGCGGCGCGCGACCTCGCGCCACGTCGCAATAATGTAATTGCGGCGGGCACAGTCCTCCGGGTAGAAATCACGAAAACCTGGCAACAGTTGCATGGAAACGGCGAGACTATCCGGCCTGCCGATCAATTCAAGTTCCGAGTGCGAAAGAGGAGAAAGCATCCGCAGATTTTGATTCTTTGTCTCGCGCTAGAGCGTTTTCCATGAAGGTGTTTACAATAGGCCGTGAGCGCCGAGGGGTG
>JBAXQF010000124.1:0-6564 GCA_037131875.1 Verrucomicrobiota bacterium | reverse complement strand
GCCTTCGGCGCTCCCAAGCCACTGGCCACATTTTTTTGTAAAATGCTCTATTGTCTGGAAACCCTTCGGGTTATCCTGGTTTGGCAGCCCAGATTTTTGGGGCACCTCCGAACTTGGGGCACGGGGCCAGAGTTTAGAATTCTGCCCGAGCTTGGAAAGCTCTGCAACGACCCGCGCCGCAACAAGGCATGTAAACCTCAAACCGAAACCGCTCTCGGGAACGAGGGCGGTTTGCGGGTGGAGGGCGTATTCTACTTCAGCGTCTCCTCAAACGTCGCGTCCGGCTTCATACCCAGTTCCAGCGCGCGCTTGTAATGCCTGCGGGCGCTTTCCTTGTTGGGCGGCTGGTTGTTGACTTGCAGCACGGCCAGGTTGAAATGGGCCTCGGCATAATTCGGGTCAAGCTGCAACGCCGTTTCCAGTTCCTTTTGTGCGGCTTCCGGCCAGCCCTTTTGCGCTGCCGCAATGCCCAGGAAATTGTGCGCCGTGGCGCTCTTGGAGTTGAGGGCAATGGATTGCGTCAGCGTGGTGATGGCGTCGTCGTATTTGGCTTGCTGGAAATAGACGATGCCGAGCGTGGAACGGGCGAAGGCGTCGTCAGGCGCAAGGGCAATCACTTTTTTGAACGTCTCCTCCGCCAGCTTCAAATGTCCCGCACGGAACCGGGCGACGCCCAGGTTGGAGAGGGCGTAGATGTTTTTGGGAGCCTGGCTGACCACCTTTTCGTAGGCCCGCTCGGCTTCCAGATATTGGCCCCGGTTGAATTTGTCCTTGGCCTCCTTCGCGAGCGGTTGAAGCTCATCCGGGACGCCCGGCTTTGTGTCTGTGGCGACTTTCGGAGCCGCGTCCACGGCGGCCGGGTTGGCAGGCGTTGCGTTGGTGGGGAGTTCACCTTCGATGGGGCTCGGAGCCGGGGTGCCCGACGTGGTGGGGGCGGCGATGGTAATGGAAAGTGCGCCCGGAGTGTTGTCGATGATTTCCATCTGCGGCGCTTTGAAGAGCGCGCGCTCGGCATCGGTGAGCTTGACGGCGGGTCGGCTCAGGAGGGCGATCTGATCATTCAAGGCCTTCGAGCGCACCTGCATCCGTTCCAGTTCACCCATGACCAGCTTGCGGGATTGTTCCCGGCGGGCTTGTTCCTTGAGTTCCCGCAAAACGATTCCACGGAGGAGCACGTTTTCCTGCGTGAGCTTGGCTTGTTCTTCGCCAACGTCCGCTTTTGCAGTGGTGGCGGTGGCGTCGAGCTGCTTTTGCAAGTCGGCGATGACCGTCTGATTGTTCGCCCCCTCTTTTTGCGCAGCGGCAAGTTGATCCTGCACGCCGGAGAGTTGGGCCTTGAGCGCGGCGATCTGCTGGTCTTTCGCGGGAGCGGCGCTGTTGAACGTGGCGATGGTCTTTTGCGCCGCCTCAAGCTTCTTCATCAAGGACGAATTCTCGGCAATCAGCTTTTCCACCTGCCCCTTGGCTTCATTGGCTTTGGCAAGCTGGGCAAGGGCGCTGTCGCGCTCCGCAGTGACGGCATCGACGGTCTTTTGCGTCGCCGCAAGCTGCCTGGTGGCGTTGGCGGCTTCAGCCTTGGCGGCCTCGCGCTCCTGCGCCATGGCCACAAGCTTTTGCTCGGCCGTCTCAAGATCCTTGGCAAGTTGGGTGCTTTGGGAAGCGGCGGCATCCCGCTCCTGCGCCAGCTTCACGGCCTTCTTGTGAATGAGTTCGCCTTGTTCCTCGGCCACTTCGCGATCCGCCTTGGCCTCTTCAATCGCGGCGCGCAGTTTTTCCATCTGCTTTTTGAGCGTCTCGGCTTGGGCGGCGGCGAGTTGATCCTTTTCCTGAGCCTGGCTTTCCATCTGCTTGCGGGTCGCTTCCAACTGGGCCTTGAGATCGGCTTCGCTGCCTTGGGCGCGGCTGAGTTGGGTTTTGGCATTGGCCGCTTCCGCTTTGACGGCTTCCAAGTCCGCTTGCAGCGCCTTGAGAGCGCTACTGTCGCGCCCTTTTGCCTCCTCGGTGGCTTGCTGAACCTGGGCTTTGAGAACCGTTTCCGTTTCCTTGGACTCCGCCAGCTTTTTCCGCAGCGCAGTCTCCTGTTCCTGCGCCTGTGCGGCTGCGGCGTTGGCGGCCTCCACTTTCGCGGCGTCGGCTTTGCGGATCTTCTCCACCTCATCCCGGGAAAGCGCGATGGTGCGGTTCAGCTTGCCCGTGGTCTCCTCAAGCTGGCTGGCCATGCGCTCTTTCTCGCGCTGGGCGGCTTCCAGTTGCTTGCGGGATTCCTCCAACTGCTGCTTGATGGCTGCCATCTGCGAGCGCATTTCCCGCGCCGCCCGGTCAAAGGCATCGCCGCCGCCGGCGTCAGGCGTCTGCACATTGCGGGCCGGGGTATCGTTCCCGGCGGGCAAGGGATTCGTGTCGTTGCCTTGTTGCGGCAGCGGGGGCGGGACAACGATGGGCGGCGCTTCGAGCGCGATTTTCTCCTCCAGCTTTTGGATCGCGTCGGCAACTCTCTTTTTGCGGTAGGACACCACCTGCGGATTCCAGTCCGGGCGGCGCTGTTGCAACTGATCAAGCACGCTCCCGGCAAACCGGTATTTCGTGAGCGCGGCCTTGAAACTCCCCTGGGTTTCCAGCTTTTCCGCCTGCTGGGCGCTCATATAGGCGTTGAGAAAAATTTCACCGGGATCGCCGGAGTCCGCGCGCCCGGCGGGGGCAAACGCGAGAAAGACGGAAAGAAGCAGGAAGAAAATCAGGGAGAGCCGCATAATGGGTGGGAAGGAGGGGAACTTAGAGGAAAACCTGTTTCCATGCAACCGCTAGTGTGCTGTCCCTTAAATAGGCGCCCGTTTGCTGGCACCTATCTAAGGGACAGCACACAAAAGAATGTCTTTGAAAATTAAAAATCCGCTTCCCCCCGCCGCCCCGGCTGTCTTTAATGCGCTGCGGTAACACCTTTTTATGAAAACTCCTATCAAAGTCGCTGTGACCGGGGCCGCTGGCCAAATCGGTTATTCTCTTCTGTTTCGCATCGCATCAGGCGCCATGTTTGGCCCCGAGCAACCCGTGGAACTCCACCTCATCGAAATCGAGCCCGCCCTTCCCGCCCTGCAAGGCGTGGTGATGGAACTCCAGGATTGCGCCTTCCCGCTCCTGACCGGCATCGTCGCCACCGCCGACCTCAATGAAGGTTTCCGCGGCGTGAACTGGGCGTTGCTCGTCGGCTCCGTTCCCCGCAAGGCAGGGATGGAACGCGGCGATCTGCTCGGCATCAACGGCAAGATCTTCACCGGCCAGGGCAAAGCCATCGAAGCCAACGCGGCGAGCGACGTGCGCATCCTCGTGGTGGGCAACCCCTGCAACACGAACTGCCTCATCGCGATGAACAACGCCAAGAGCATCCCGGCCAACCGCTGGTTCGCCATGACCCGCCTGGACGAAAACCGCGCCAAGGCCCAGCTCGCCACCCGCGCCGGAGTCCATGTCACGGAAGTCACCAACGTCGCCATCTGGGGCAACCACTCCGCCACCCAGTATCCTGATTTCACCAACGCCAAGATCGCAGGCAAACCGGCCACCGAAGTCATCCCCGACGAAGCCTGGCTCAAGGACGTCTTCATCCCCACCGTGCAGCAGCGCGGCGCGGCGATCATCAAAGCGCGCGGCTCCTCCTCGGCCGCCAGCGCCGCCAATGGCGTGGTCGACACCGTCCGCTCCCTCACCACGCCAACCCCGGCGGGCGACTGGACCAGCGTCGCGGTTTGCTCCGACGGCTCCTACGGCATTGAAGCAGGCCTCATCGCCTCCTTCCCCATCCGCAGCAACGGCTCGGAATGGGAAATCGTGCAGGGCGTTCCCGTGGACGCCTTCTCGCAGGAGCGCATCGACAAGACCGTCGCCGAGTTGAAGGAAGAAAAGGCGCTCGTCGCCGGACTTCTCTAAACAAGAGCGGTTTGTTTTTCAAAACGCGGAGGGCCACCCGGCTCTCCGCGTTTTTGTTTTTAGAGCGTTTCCATTTTTTCTGTGGCCGATGATTTGCGAGTGCCGCGGGCCGGTGCGTGGCTTTTGAAGCGAAGCGGCTATATTTTCCATACGCCCGAGCTTCAAAAGCTGCGCAACGGCACGTGCCGCCGCAAAGGGCGGCTACAGAAAAAATGGAACCGCTCTAGAGCAATTTACCAAAAACTATAGCCGCGTCTTGGGGCGGCGAAGGCCGTTGCAAACCGTTTGTCCCTTGGGCTGTGTTTACAAACACAGCCGCTGCGGGCCAAGCCGCCTTGCACCAGCCTTCGGCGCTCCCAAGCCACTGGCCACATTTTTTTGTAAAATGCTCTAGAAAGTGACCGAAGCGGTGAACCCAACGACCGTGTCATTCCCCAAAGTGCCATTGCCAGCCGGGTTGATGATGAACTGAACATTGGGTTTAACATACATCCACTGGTTGACTTGGACTTTGTAGAAGGCCTCGATCACCTCCGTGGAGGTGTAGTTTGGCAAGTAAGCGTAGTAATTATTCAGCGGCGAACTGCTTTTTTGGCCATTCGTGGTCACGCCCGTCTGGGGATTCACCGTGCCCTGCTGGCTCGGCCCGTCGGGGATCGTCGCGTTGTAGGCGCTCCCAACGGCGTTCTGGAACTGCCGGTTTTGGGACTGCGTGTAATCATTGAAATCGGAGCTATAGAATCCCGCGCCGAGTGCGATGCCCACGCAGTCCTTGGGGCGCACCGCAAAGAGCCCCTTGAAGACGAGGCCCGTCTGGAAGTAGACGGGGAGCGCATTGTTCTGCGGCGGGGTGAAGGTCACTTCGTTGAAGGTGTAAAGTCCACGCTCAGATAACTCCTTGCTTTTGGTGTTTGCAGTCCCCGTTTCCTGCACGCGGTAGAGCTGTTGATCCGCTTGCAAATAGAGGCCCCATACCACTTGTTTCTCCACATAGGGATTTGCCTTGGTGGCTCCGTAGGAGGTGTAGGCGACTTTCCCCGTCGTGGGATTGAACACGGAGACGGTATACCGGGTCGGCGTGTAATTGGTATTGGGCTGTCCCCAGATGTAGCCGCCGATGGCGTATTTCCCTTCCAATTTGTCCGGCCCGAACTTCGGAGTCCATCCGATCTCATTCACATTGTAGAGCCCATTGTGCGCATAGCCGCCACCCATGCCCCCTTGATCATAAGGGCTGGCTGCATAGAGGGCAGGGGAGGTGACATCCTCTCCTTTGGAGTTGAGGTAAGTCGCCGCCCCATTGACCGTACCATAAAGGGTGCCGCCGGATGCGGAGGTCGGCTTCACCGCCACATAGGCCGAGGGGGTGAAGCGCGGAGCCCCGCGGAAGTTCCAGCCGTGGTTGTTGTAGTAGGCGGCCACCCAGCCGAGGTTCTGCATGGCGCCAGCAATGAGCTTTCCGTCGCCACCCAGCACGGGGGTCACTTCACCGCTGCGTTTCATCTGGCCCAAATAACTTTGGGGAACGGAGGTGTAGGGGTAAACGCTCGTCGCGGTGAACTGCGTCGGGTTCACGCCGGTTGCGCCAGCGATGGATTCATAGAGGCCGCTTTGAATATAAAAATCCTTCGTCGGCTTGATCTTCAGCGTGGCCCCCCAGGCTGCGTAGGAACTGGTCCACGGCACGGGAGAGGTGGGGTAAAACCGGACGCCGCCTTTGAGGGGCGTGCCGATACCGGCAGATCCTCCGCTGCTCGCAATATCCTTGTTGATCACGGCAATGCCTGGCCCGGCCTGCCCACCAATCCCCTTGGCAGAGGTAATGGCATTGTTTTCAAAGAGTTTGGAGAGCGGCTGCTGAAGGAACTGCTCGTAGGGGTTTTCCCATCCCGCATTGAGGGTAAAGTCCTTGTTGGGCGTCGTATACTCGAATAGCTGGGTCATGATCCGAAGATCGAGGCCGCCAGTAATATTCGAAGGGTTGAAGAGGGAGGAAGGGCCCGAGGTGCCTGCTGCGAACCCGGGATTTTCGGAAGCACGATAACGCCAGCATGAGAGAAAGGTGAGTCCTTCCATCCCGGTGAGGGGTTTAAAGTCATAGAGAAATTTCAGTTTAATCTCCGTGACCCAATTGTTGCGCGAGGCGTTTGGCAATCCTCCTCCGGGGAGTTGGTCAAAGTAGCACTCCTTTGCTTCGCCTTGGATCTTCAGCCCATTCTTCTCCAGAATAGGGCCAAAGCCGAACCATTGAGCCGTTCCGCTGTCGCCCTTCCACCCACTCTCCAGCGTGGGCGCTTCCCCTTTGGTTGGCGGTGTCGTAGTGGCCGCACCTACGAAGGAGCCCCTCGCAATCAAAAGTGCATGCAAGACAACCAAAAGAAGACGGTATTTTCCAACAAGGGGATGGGGCATAAATTCCATCCCTTTTCGTTTACTGAAACCCCGAATCGTGCGGAAAAATCTGCCGCGAAGAGAATCAGGAACTCAGCAAAACAGATGCTGTGGACTCCACAAGGGAATGGCGGCCCAAAAGGGCAGCCGCCTTTCTTCCTCTTCTTGAGTTCCTGAGTTCCAGATTTTTTTGAAATTAGAGCAATTTACCAAAAACTATAGCCGCGTCTTGGGGCGGCGAAGGCCGTT
>JBAXQF010000123.1:0-6566 GCA_037131875.1 Verrucomicrobiota bacterium | reverse complement strand
GCTTACGCCGCTTCTGGGAGGATGCTTCGCTGGTGCTTTCTTTGGTTGGTCGCCCCTGGCTGCACGATCAAGCAAACTCTTCTGCCAAAATTTAATAGTCGGTTTATCTTAAAGAGATGGTATAATATCGCGTAGATGGTATTAGAGATGCACGGGGGGCGCCATGATTCTTTGGTAGCGTTCCAGCCTCCCTTTCAAGCTGGCCGGCATTGCCAAGGGGACTGCGGGAGGAGTGCTGTCGAAGCAAAAAAAGTAAAGGTCGTCTGCATCGGCCATTGCGACAGGCAACAAGGTCTGCTCATCCATCCATGCCTGGCATTCAATGGCGAGCCCCTCAGACACACTCATCTTCTTGCGGTAGTGCAAACATTGCTTGCCCTTGATGGTTGCTTTTTCAGTCTGCCCTCCCTGCCCCATCCACTCGAGGGCGGAATCTGCAAGAACCACCAAAAAGGGGAGGCCGCCGCCCACTTTGGTGACATTGATATTGCGGCTTCCGGCATGCTCAAAGACGGCTAAATTTGATTTGTTGTCTTGCCAGACATCTGTGGCAAGTCCGCTCGTCCATTGGATTTGATAGCGAACGATTTGATCCACACGCGTAACGCGGATGCTGCTGACTCGCGTCTCCGCGCGATTCGCCGGCTTGCGCCCACCGGGAGTGACATCCACCACTTGGCAAAGGGGCGTCACCTCCAGGAGATAGGAAAGGTTTCCTTCGGGATAGTGTGGCCGGGCGGCATTTTGAATTTGAGCGGACGCCGTGCATACAAGCCCCACCACAGACAAAGCGAGCAAAACAAGGGGGTTGCGGTTATTCATAAACAGGCTCCAACTGCTGATCGACGATTTGACCGGTAAAGCGGTCGATGGCGATGTGCAGCCAGTAGCGCCGCTCGCCTTGGACGTAAAAGGAGGAATTCAAGGCCGCCGCATTCTGCGGTGCCGTGGCTGGGAAGCCCCCCGTTTGAGCAATCACGTCGATCATGAGATTCCACGTGCGGCTATTGGAAACCGACGAGAGCGCCCGTACGGGAGCTTCGGCAATCGCCTTGTTCCCCATATCGATCTGATTGTTGCCAGCAAGTATGGCATCGATGGCTTTTGAAACAGCAGCGGGAAGATCGGCACGGTTGTAAATCGGGCTCGCACCGGTTCCGCTGATGGCGGCGGCAAGCTGGCTGGCAACCACTTGTGCGTTCGCGCTGGTCAATAGCAGGTTGGTGGAATCGTTCTTCATGGCGCCGGAAAGGATCGCTTGCAAAACCGGAACCGAAGCCGTGCTGGGATTGATCTGCCCTGCCATCACAGGCGGCTCGTCTTTTGCGGAAAACAGATCCAGCAGCGCTCCGTCGCCGCTGGAGGAAGAGCAGAAATCGAGATTCTTCCACGGGAGATCGCGGTAGGCGTAACCGAGTTCGCCCACGGAGCGGAACGGACGGTTCAGGATGACCGGGCGGCGAGTCACATTCGTGCTTGTCAGGTTGGTGGAATGGAAAAGGTAACATCCATCCCCTGTGCTCGCCGTGCCACGGAATCCATCCGCGGGCCGCACAACCCCATCCGGATCACTATAGTAGGAGTTCATTTGATCTGTCTGGGAGTATGACCTGGGGAGCGGGTCGAAGGCGGGATCGAAGGCGAGATTCAGCATCCACGCCCAGGATGCCTTCATGACCCCCTCTGTAATCGCAGGAGTTGCAAGATTCGATCCAGGGTAATGAAAGCCTGCTGTGCGCCTCGGGAAATTGTCGTCGAAATAGTAGGGTGGCGCATGGTTCGGTTCCAACGTGTTTTCTGCATCTGCATAGCCTATATCTCTAAAGGTAGCGGAGAAGCGATCCGTCCGGGGATCCGCATGCCAAGGGCTGCGGTTATTGGGTTTGAGCCGCCCGTCAAACACCTTGTTCCCGTAAGGTGTAATGGCAAGCATCGTGCTTGCTCTCGATGTCGTGGTGATGTGCGACATAAAACCATAGGGGAGCCACGCACTGCCATCCCAGTAGTCCACCGACAAGCTGTACATGGGGTCTGGAACGAGAGAGCAAGAAATGGTATAGCCGGTGGAGGGCCAATCCGTGGTGTTGGTCACGTCTTTCGTATACTTGGCTTGCCCGACATAGATGGCCGCATAGTCCCACGGGGTGGTGTCTGCCATCTGAGGCGGAGGCGGGGTGGCAGTGAGGCTATACAGATTTTTGGCGTCGGTTGTCGCGACGGTGTTGTCCGCATCGCCCGACCTGAGGGATCTGGGTTTGCTGTAAAAAAGAGAGTTCGTTCCTCCGGTGTCCGCGAAATAGACATCCCGATAGGAAGGGCTGGTCGCGTCGTAATCGATCGTCGTGCTTTCATTCCAGAGATTCGTCTTGGAGACATTATAACTATTCCCTACGTACCAGGCGCCTTTCACCGCGCCATAGGCTCGGACGCGGAAATGGGTCGGCCTGCCGGGAGGCGCCACCGCAGGCGCTTGGTGGGGATTCCAGAGTTCCGGTTGCATCCAAAATTTCCAGTTTTGATTGTTTGGGTCGTTGAAGTCGCTGGTTCTCCAGTCTTCATACGAAACCATGTACAGCCTGTGTAGATAAGGCAGATTTTCCACCCCATAAACCGTATTGTCAGCGATTTCAGTGATCGGCTGGCCTGTGGTTTCGGGCCACATTTGGAGGTGGATCGCCGTCGGGAAATCGTCTGCATCCGCTTGGTCGATAATGTTCGCGCCGATCTGGAGAATGTGCCGATTGGTTTCGCTGCTAAACGCTTCGAAGCCCTTTCCAACAGGCCCTTCCCGGTAACATTGTGCGGTCGGAGTCGGAAGGAAAGGGTCTGCATTCCAATCCGAAACCGCTCCCGGATCCCGCCCGAGGGAGCCGTTCAAAATGCCTGCCTTCAACAGCTCAAAGAAATTCGGCTCCCGATTTTCTGCGGCTACCTGATCAAGCGTTTTGATCGCAACGGGCCCCACTGTTCCTGCGGTATATTCCCAGCGCGATTTTGGAGCGTTCCACTGCAACCCAAAACAAGCCTGGATGGCAGAGCCGGGAACGCCAGCGAGAGGCCCCGTATGCGTCAGCCATGCGAGTTTGGCCAGCGAGAAACGGCGTTGCAGCAAAGGGTCGCCTGCCGCGACGGAGCAGGTCGTCATCGTGCCGTCGTCCTTGTAATGCGCAACGGTAGCCGCATGGGGAAAACGCACATTGGGGATATTGCGGTTTGCGGAGTTGGTGTTATCTGCAAGCCCTGCGTAATCAATGGAAGACGAAGGGGGAGTGGCGGGCTTCCACGAAGGCGCGGTGACCGCCCGGCTGAAGGTGCCCAGATAGGGAAGGGCGTTCTGGCTAAAGCCAAGGGCGCGGCGCAGCCCCAATAGCTGCTGGCGGGAAAGAAAGGCCTGGTCGGTGCGCCCGTTCGATGAAGAGGTGGCCACCTTTAGGAAGCCGGTGGTGTTGGTGACTACGGCGTCATAATAAGCAGCCGCACCAGCCGTCGAGATGGTAAAGGCGCCCAGTGCGCCGCTCGCTTGCGCCGTGACATAATTGCGCCAGCCAATGAGATTGTTCACGTCGTTTCCTGTGAGATAGGTCGTCGCCGCACAGGGGATCTGGGTCAAATCCGCAAATGCCAGCGCGCCTTTGGACGCATACCCCATGGTGGGCAGGTTGTTGGGATTAGGCGCGGGATGCGGGGTGCTGGCGGGAAGCGCTGTGGGATAACCCGCCGCGTTGATGTCAAGCAGCGCCCCTTCGTCGTACATCGCATAGGCGTAGCGCCCGATGACACCACTGGTGGGTGACGTCAAAACCGTGGGGCCCTGGTTGGTGACAAAAATCCAACTCGGCGGGGTTCTAACCAGGCTGCATGCTCCATTCGGGGTGCTGTCGATGGCGGTGGAGCTTGGATCAACCCGCGGATTCAAGTAATGCGAGTTCCATCGCGCCGGAGTGATGCTTCTTCCGTTGGCCGAGGTGCCTGTGGAACTCGCGTTCGAGGCTGCACAACCGACGGTGGCGCTGACTACTGTAAGGGCGTTGGTACTACTCAAGCGCAAGAGGGTTTGGAGTGTATAGGTTCCCGTTGCCGTTCCGTGGGTTCCGCTCGTTGCGGTGCCGGGATTGCGCAGCGGCATCATGAATGCGCCGCTGGTGGGCATATAGATGGTGGTATTGCCCACCGTGCCGGGGGTCGAACCGGCTGCAATCTCCTGCTTCAGCTCGCTGGTGATGATGTCCAGCGCGCTGCGGGCCAGTTCATCGACTTTGGCTTGGTTCAAGCTGCTGTTGGAAAGTTGCCGATGGGTCGTGACCCTCGAAAAGTAGGCGACAACAACGCCGGTGAGCAGCACGACAAAGGCAAGGACAACCACCAACGCGACTCCTCGCTGCCGTTGGGAAGATGTTTTTGAGTGCATGGCTGAAAACCTAAGGGTAAATGGGTGAAGGGGAAGAGAGGGAGAACCAGCGGCGGCAGATCCGAATGCCGGAGGCTGCACTGTGCGGAATGCCCGAGGTATCGATGGCGCTTTGCCACTGGGCTTCAAGGTCGCAGGGCGAATTCAAAGTGGGATTGTCTGGAAAATCACCCATGGTTTTCTGCAATGCCGTCAACTGACTGGGGGATACCAACACCTGGCTCTTGGGATCGATGATGGCGATCATCACCCCGATGGCCGCCACATCCCGCAGACCGTTGATGGAGGTGTGGTTTAAGGGCGCGCGCACATCCCACGGCGTGGTGCTTAGCATGGAAGGCAGAGGGGTGCCGCTGACGTCAAGAGACGCGGAGCCTTTGAGCACATAGTAGTATTCCATGCGGAATACTTGCGGGCCCGCGAGTTCATAGTTGGCGTCCGCGCCCGAGGTGGTTGCCGAAGGCCACTTGGCCACAATCGTGTTCACCCCTCCTGTGGTTTCTCCAAACACCAGAGGCGTATCCGCTGTGTTTTGTCCATTCCACACCAGCCCCGCGCCGAGCCGTTGGAGCTTGTTGAAAGAGGGGTTGGGATTGGTGGTGGCATCCGCGTTCACCCGGTAGGCCACCACTGAAACCGGGCTTTGAGAGCCGCTGGATGGATAGAAGCCGGGCACCTGGCTATAAAAGGCGAGTTGGTCGTTGCCGGGCTGCAACTGCTTGGGATAAATGACCTGCCCACTTTGGTCTCTGCCCTCCGTGGAAGATTTGAGAAAACAGGCCACGTCCGGACGTTTCACCATTTGCCCAAAGTCGATTGCCATCCGGTCGAAGAGGGCTCTGGCTTGCGCGTCGGCATCCATGTGTTTGTTCCCCAAGCCAATCACTGCCTGGGCGCTGTTGAAGAGTTGCGTGATCAGCGCGATGAGGAGCATCAAGACCGCCATGGCAACAAGCAATTCCACCAGGCTGAATGCGCCTCGCGGGCGGCGGAATCCTGTGGCAATGAGGGGCTCGTGCGGCATGTCAGTTCCGATCCAAGGCGATGAATGTCGTTACCGATCCCGCTGCTTTCGCCGGCGCCACCCTTGCCGGCCAGCTTGCTTGTAAATTCACAAAAGTGGCGGCACGTGGATTCGGGCCATTGGGCGGAAAGGTGATCGTGAGCCGGTAGCGGGAATCGGCACCCAGCGCCGTCGTGCAGTTTCTCTCGCTGGTAAAATAAAGCGTGGTTGCGGCTTGCGCAGGCGGCACCGGATTGGACGGAATGGAAAGGGGAAACTGCGCGGAGGCCACAGGCCTGCCGCCGCTGGCTTCCTGCTGAGTCTGGGGGCGCGTCGCACGCAGGTCGGCGGCCACCGCGGAAAGGATGCCGTTGGCTGCGGTTTGCTCGAGCGCAGTCTGCTTGCTCATCATCCCGCTGGGCAGCAATCCAAAAATAGCGATCAAACAGAACGCGCCCACTCCCAGCGCCAGCGTCACCTCGACCAGCGAAAAACCCATCTTCAGCCGTCGGCTGGAAAGCAGGCGTTTGCGCAATCCCTGGCCCTGCGCCGCCCACGCACCAGCTTGGATCGCCAATCCCATTTCAGCGGCAAGTTGAGCCAGGCCGCCTTTCCGTTGGCGAATGCGGTGGGAGGCATAGGAATTTCCCTTCGAGAAATTCGGATGCCGCTTCGAGCGTCCCGAACATATTTTGCCGAGGCTGCGCCGCAAACTGGAAGTGGATTTTAAATCGCCCGGTGCCGGTCTGGTAGATTTTTCCAATCCGCCCGTTTTTCTCGACGGTTAGCGGAAAGGATTTTTTGTTCATGGCAGAGCGGAGGGCTTTCACTTCTTCCGATATACAAAATATACAAAATTGCGCGAGTTATTTTACTACTGCGTAGGATTCGAGAATTTCAACGAGCTTCCCAAGCAAAGGCTGCAACCGCCTTAATCAGTCGCTCTTGGGCGCCCTCGCTCCCAGACCGCATACGCAGTTCCACCCATTGACTGCATTCCATTTTTAATGGAGTATCGCCCAACCCCCACAGCGAGTCTTCAAGCCGAAAAACATCACTCTGCCATGAAAAAAGCATTCGCAACCCTTGCCATTGCGGCGCTAGCCCGCATATTTCATCGTTAAATTTCGCCGACGATTTTATGCGCGGCGGGGC
>JBAXQF010000122.1:0-6810 GCA_037131875.1 Verrucomicrobiota bacterium | reverse complement strand
CAACCCACGGCGCTCCCATCGAATAACGGAAATTCTTTTTGAGAGATGCTCTAACACAAACCAATTCCGACGGTAAAAAGAGTCTTTTTGGCCCAAAATGTCCTTCTTCGGGGCGCTGAATCTCGATTCAGCGCCCCTCAGCAGGGCATTTTTGGCTCAAAAATCCCTATTTTTCCCGAAAAATGCATTTGTGTTAACAGGCCCTAGTGTCCTGTCAGGCAACTTCCTTTCATAATTCCAGCCCCTTTTCCGATTTTTCAGCGTTGCTTCCTCGGGCAATATCTTCAGATATTGCCTTTCGGTCGCGCCTTGAAAAATGCGAAAAATGGACTCGGAATTATTTCATTAACTTACCTGACAGGACACTAGAAACGATGATTTTGACCCGGAGGGTTTGCACACCATAGCCGGTGGTTGAGGCGCGCTCTGGCGTGCCGACACCACCGGAACTACGCCCCCAACGTGTTCACCCCAACGGGGTGGCAGAGAGGGCGGGTTTCTGCCACCCCGTTGGGGTGTGGCGTTTGTTTTGGCGAACCGGGGGTGTCGCTTCGCTCAACCCCCGGCTATTCTCTGGGAACCCTCCGGGTTCGCAAAGCATGGGCTCGGTGCCTTTGTGCCATCGCTTTTTACTCTACGACTCTTTCCTTCCTTCGTGTTCTCTGTGGTGAATTTCAGAATTATTTCGGCGCGATGGCCCGGAGTGTTTCCGGGTCGGGCAGGCCCCACGCTTTCCATTTTCGCAGGTACTCGGCCCACGGCAGCAGCGCGTAATGCGGATGCGCGTCCGCCCTTAGCCAGCGGATAAGCGCCATGAGGTTCTCCTTCGCCATGGTGGTGCAGCCCCAGGTTGTCCGGGTTTCACCGCGCCGGATGTGGAAGAAAATCGCGCTCCCCATGCCGGGCACGGGCGGATCGGCGTTGTGCCGGATCTCCACCAGCCAGCGGTAGGCGTCGTCGTTGTGCCGCATCTTCTGCTTCTCGAACCACGGAGGCGGGTTTGCGGGATCGACGGCAACAAAGCGGTTGTATTGCGGCAGCGTCGGGTCATCCACCCAGGCGTCGGCAGTGGTGACGGTGTGGAAGGGGTAATCCGCGCCTTTGGGCAGGGCGCGGTCGTAGGTGTAGATTGTCCCCAAGCGGAACACCCCGGCGGGCGCGCGTGCGTCGCGCTCCACTTTGTGGCGGCCCGGTTCCTCCGTCCCGAGCACCCCGCGACCCCACGCGAGGCCGTTCTTGCCATAGAGCACCGGGAGCGGCCCGAGCGCGGGTCTCCATCCGCCCTCCGGCGTCCGTTCCAGCGCGAGCAGCTTGCCGGTGGAGGCCGCCCAGTCGGGGGCGATGCTCACGATCAACTGGCGCACGCCGGGATCAAGGGCGTCCGCACAGGCAGCCAGCGGGAAAAGCAGCGCGCAAAGACAGGAGAGAAAGGAGAATCGCATGGAAAGGTGAAGAAAGAATTCTCGCGCAAAGCCGCAAAGGCGCAAAGGAAAAACGCAGAATGCAAAATCCTCTCTTCTTTGCGTCCTTTGCGTTCTTTGCGCGAGACCTTCTTCATCCGCCCCATTTTGGAAGGCGGGGAAAATTTGCGCTTCGCCCGGTTTCCGTGTAAGCCATTCGCCATGAACCAACGCCTCATCACAGAGATCGGCAAGAGCCAGCGGCTGCGGCTGGTGAACCGGCTCAAGCGCACCCAGGGCCTGAGCGTCAACGAGCTGGCCGAGGCGCTTGGGATGAGCTACATGGGCGTCAAACAGCATTGCGTGGAACTGGAGCGGCTCGGCTACCTCGACACCTGGCGTCGCCCCAAGGCCCCCACCCAGACGGGTCGCCCCGAAGTGGCCTACCGGCTCACGCGCAAAGCCCACGAACTTTTCCCCGTGGCCAGCAATGAGATGACTTTGGCGTTGATCGACGCCGCCCAGACTCTTTACGGGCCGGTCGCGCCGGAGAAACTCCTGTTCACGGTCTTCCAGCGAAAAATCGAGGGCTACCTGGCGCGGGTGAAAGGCGAAACCGTGGAGGCGCGCGCCGAGGCGTTCGCCGCGATCCGGGACGCCGAGGGCTGCATGGCCGAGTTCGAACGGGACGAGGCCGGGCTGCGGATTGTGGAATACCATGCCCCGCTGGCCGATCTCCTTGCGGCTTACCCCGGGCTTCTGCATCGGCTGGAGCAGGAGATGTATACCCGCGTGCTGCGTGTGCCGGTGAAACGGGAGCAAAGCGAGGCCTCGGGGCTCTATTCGTGCGTTTTCCGGGTGGGGTAGGGATGGTCGTGCCGTCCCTACCGTTTTCCAAACCGTCTCCGCAGCTTGCGCGTTTCATGTTCCACGAACATCCACCAGAGGTGGCGGGCAAATTTCATGAGGGAGAGCGGCGGGCTCACGGGCCGCACGCAACCGCTGCGGATGGCTTCAAAAAGGGTCTCCGGCGTGGCATTCGGCGCTGCTTGCACGAGGGAATAATGTTGGCCAAAGTTTTCGAGCCGGTGGGAGTCCGACGTGGCGAGGAGCGGTTTCTCAAACCGCCCGGCTGCGCGGACGGCGGCCCGGTTTGGGTTAAGCCACGTTGTGTGAAAGTGGGCGATCTCGATGGCGTCAAAGAGGTCGATGTATTGCTCCAGCACCCGCCCTCCCATGGAGCCTCCCAGCATGTAAAAGGGGTGCGCCGCGAGCAGGAAAACCGAGCCGCCCCGCCGCTGCCGGAGTTCCCTGAGATCGCTCAGGCAGCGCAGCCCTTGCGCCTCTTGCGGAGTGAGGTTCAAGATGACGACATCCGCCCCCTCCAGGCGCATTTCCGCTCCGGGGATCAATGAAATGCTGAGTGCGCGGGCGGCGTCGCGCACCTCCGGGCTCTCCAATACGTGACCGTGCAGGGTGATGGCCAGCGCGTGAAACCCGAGCGCGTGCGCCCGGTGCAGAAGTTCCAGCGCGGAGTGGTCAAGGTGATCCTTCGGGTCTTCGCGGGTGTGCAGGTGAAAATCGACTTTCAACCAGCCGGGAGGGGTCGGCTCCGGGGCTGAAAGGGAGGGCAAATGACCGGGGAGACGCATGCGTGCTTATATTGAGCGAGGAAAAGGAAATGCACAAGGGACGAAAAATGAGAAAAACGGGCTTGCACCGCGGCAAATGCGTGGTAGGAATAACGGCCCACCGCAACAAAGGCTCGGGTGGTGAAATGGCAGACACGTACGTTTGAGGGGCGTATGCCGTAAGGCATGAGGGTTCAAGTCCCTCCCCGAGCACTTTTTTCCCTTTCCGCAGGTCAGCGACTCGCAGGCCAATCTATCAGGAACTCAGGAACTCAGGAAAAAGGCGAACGATTTTTTCCGACGAGCGCATTGCCTCAGAGAGTCGCAGATGCCCAAAATGGGAGTAATTTCTGGCAGAACCTCTTTTTCCTGATTTCCTGAGTTCCTGATCATCTTATGCCTTCAGCGTTCGCCCGAGTCCTGTTCCACGTCGATATGGACGCCTTTTTTGCGGCCATTGAGCAGCGTGACAGGCCGGAACTGCGCGGCAAACCGGTGATTGTGGGCGCGCCGCCCAACCGCCGGGGCGTGGTCTCCACCGCTTCGTATGAGGCGCGGCGCTTCGGGGTGAAATCGGCGATGCCCTCCGTGACCGCCGGGCGGCTTTGTCCGCAGGGCGTTTTTATCCCGCCGCGCATGGAGCGGTACGCAGAGGAATCCCGCCGCATCATGGCGATCCTTTCTGATTACACGCCGCTGGTGGAGCAGGTCTCCGTGGATGAGGCGTATCTGGATGTGAGCGCTTGCGTGCGGGAATGCGACCCGCTCATTGCCATCCCGGCCAGTCGCCGCCTGGCGCTGGAGTTGAAGAAGCGCATTGCGCGCGAACGCGGGCTGGCGGCGAGCATCGGGGTTGGCTCCAACAAATTTTTGGCGAAAGTGGGGAGCGATTTTCAGAAGCCCAACGGCCTCACGCTCATCCCCGAGCAGGAGAAGCGGGCGTTTCTGCGTCCGCTGCCGGTGCGCGCCATTCCGGGGATCGGCCCGGTGGCTGCTGCCCGCTTGCTGGAACACTCCATCCAGACCATCGGCGACATTCAAGACAGCACGCCCGAGCGGCTCCGCTCTGCGGTCGGCTCCTTCGCCGAGACGCTCCACGCCCTTGCCTGCGGGGAGGATGAACGGGAGTTGTGCTTCGACTCCGAACGCAAGAGCGTGAGCAGCGAGCACACCTTCGATGTGGATACCGGCGACGCGCGCGTGCTCAACGCCACGCTCAAGGAACTTGTGGAGGATGTCGCCCAGACATTGCAACGCAAGAACCTCATGGCGTCCACCCTCCAGGTCAAAGTGCGCTACGCGGACTTCACCACGCTCACCCGGCAGACCACCGTGCAGGAGCCGGTGAATGGCGCCGCGGAAATTGCGCGGGCGGTTCGCTATCTCCTGAAAAAAGAGAAGCTCCTGGTGGGGCCCATCCGGCTCCTGGGTGTTGGGTCGTCCCATCTCGCCGCGCCTTCCGGCCAGCTCAAATTGTTTCTGGGAAATCATACAAAACCCGAATAAAAATCGGCAGATTGCGGTTGGGTTCCTGAGCGCCAACGGCGCATTACCATAACAGCATGGGGCGCAGCCCCATGTATCTGGAAAACGGGAGCAGGGCTGAAAGCCCGCACCATCCCCTCAGAGATGCGTATGGTACGGGCTTTCAGCCCTGCTCGTTGCTTGTGGGAAGTCCTGGGGCGATGCCCCAGGCTGATATGGGGCCGGGCCTTTGGCTCTGAAAAGAATGATTCACGTTTATAGGAAACGGTATCAGTCCGCAGACAAGTGACGCTGCTGGCGCTTGGCAAGGGCGTTGCCTGCGTTCGGCTTGGCTTGGGGCGGTTGGGATTCCGGTTCGCCGCGGAGAAATTGCGGCAGTTCCCTGCGGCCCGCGCGCTTGAAATCACTCCGTAACACCTCCCGTGCGCATTCCGGCGCGACGCCCTCGGTTTCCGTGAGGTAGCGGAAGAGCAACTCCGCCCAAGTGGCCAGGCTGATGCTGTCGGTGCGGTGCAGGATCGCGTAAGCCCATTCGCTGAACGCCAGAAAGCAGCGGAACGGGGAGCGCCCGCCCGACCAGAGCCGCGCGACGGTCTCCACATAGTTGCCGCTGTTGGCAATGTGCTCCCAGTATTTCGCGAAGCGGCGCACGCGCTGCATGGAGGGAAAATCGACGAGGCCGTTGCAAAGCAGTTCGTAAGGGGCGTCAGCGGCATACACCATGCCCCACGCTTCGGTGTGCCGGGAAATGGGCGCGCCGCGCAGCCGCTTGAGGATGCCGACCTGGATTTCGTGCGGGCGCAGGGCGAGCAGGCGGTCAAAGCCGTCTGCAAAGCTCTCCAGCGCCTCGCCGGGCAGCCCCGCGATCAAGTCCGCGTGCAGGTGCGCGTGGGTATGCTCGCGCAGAAAGCGCAGATTTTCCTCCAGCCGTTCGTAGTTCTGCCGCCGCTCGATTCGCTCTGCCGCCTCGGCGTTGAAGGTCTGCACCCCGGCCTCCAGTTGCAGCGCGCCGGGCGGAAATTTTGCGATGGCTTCACGGAGTTCGTGCGGGAGCCGGTCGGGGACGACCTCGAAATGCAGAAACAGGCCGGGCTCGTAGCGTTGCCAGAAGAAATCGAGAATGGCCAGGCTCGTCGCGAGGTGGAGATTGAACGTGCGATCCACAAACTTGAACTGGCGCGCCCCGCGCTGCCACAGGGCGTCCATCTCGGTGAGAAAGCGATCCAACGGGAACTGCCGCACCGGAATTTCCAGCGAGGAAAGGCAGAACTCGCAGCGGAACGGGCACCCGCGCGACGCCTCCACATAGAGCACCCGGTGCGTCAGATCTTCGGCGCTGTAAAGCGAGTAGGGGAGTTGGAGTTGCGCCAGATCAGGCAGTTCTGCGGGTATGATTTTTTGCGGCGGCAGCTTGCCGGAAAGCAGGTCGCGGCAGACCTCGGCAAATTTCAGGTCGGCCTCGCCGGTGATCACCACGTCGGCGAGCGCGCAGATTTCCTGCTCCTGCGGTTCGTGGCTCACTTCCGGGCCGCCGAGGAGGATCGGGAGCGCCGGGGCGATGCGCTTGAGCAACCGTACCACTTCCAGCGTCTGCCGGGCATTCCAGACATAGACCCCAAGGCCGATGATCACCGGGTGGTGCGCCAGCAGCTTCTCCACGATCTCCAGCGGACGCTGGTTGATGTCGAACTCCGCGATGCGGGTGCGCGGGGCAAGGTCGCCCATATTCGCCGCCAGGTAGCGCAGACCGAAGGCGGCGTGGATGTATTTCGCGTTGAGCGTGCTGAGGAGGATGGGCGACACAGCCGCACATTCCACCAAAACGCCCCCGCCAGCAAAGCAGAAATCACTTTTTCCCCGAGCCTCTTCTGGTGTGGTAATCCGCTGCAAGCACCTGTATATTGCAAGGCATGATCGAAGATCGCCTCAAGAAAATCGAAGAACAGATCGGCGCCGCCTCGAATATCCCGGCGGAAACCCAAGCGGAACTTCTCAATCTGCTTGCCGCGCTTCGCTCGGAAATTGCAGCGCTCCCGAGCACGCGGGAGGACGAAGCCCGCAGCATCGCCACTTTCGCCGAGGCGTCCGCACACGAAGCCACCCGCAGCGCCAAAAAGCCGCAGCTTCTTGACGCCGCCTTGCGCGGTTTGAAAGGTTCCGTCGAGGAATTCGAGACATCCCATCCCGACTTGGCCGCCGTGCTCAACCGCCTCGCCGCCGTCCTCGCCAACATGGGCATCTAGTATCCTGTAACGCGAATAGTTTCGCATTGAATAGTGGGCTGGATCAGGTAA
>JBAXQF010000121.1:0-6988 GCA_037131875.1 Verrucomicrobiota bacterium | reverse complement strand
GCCTTCGGCGCTCCCAAGCCACTGGCCACATTTTTTTGTAAAATGCTCTAGCCCAAAGGGGCGGCACCTGAGCTATTTCCCCTCTCCCAACAGATCATTGAGCAAGGCGGCAAGCCTTTCTCCGGCAAGCGCAATCCGTTTCAGGGCGATCTCATGCGCCGCGTGGACAAACGCGGGGGTAAGTTGCACCGGGGCGTCTTGGTCTCCGCTCACCCCCTTTTGGGGCCAGCCGTTTTCGCAGGCAATCGCGTGGGTTTCGTAGGCCCAAGCGCGCCACGCAAAAGGCACAAGAATGCATGCAGTGGCTTCCTTGTAGAGCGCGAGAGACGGTGTGGAAATGAACTGCATCTCTGTGATTTGTCCCTTCTGAGCATCGTAACGCCAGGCCTCATCCCAGAAGGCATGGAGATTCTTCGGCCCCGAGCCAGAAGTTGCGAACGGAGCGATGGGCACATCGTTGCCGCCACGATCCTTCCGGTCTGCAACGTGCAGCGGTTGATGAATATCCCCCACGAGGTGGATGATTTGCCCAAGGGCTTCGGCGCGGGCTTTCGGCTCGGCGTTCTTGTTGCGGAGCACCTCCGTGGCTTGGTCGAGCGCCCAAAGCGCATGCGGCGGGGGCGGTTCAACAAAGCGGTCGCCTTCGCACGGGATGTCGATGTAATGCCAGCGCGCCCACTTGTAGTCCCTGCCCAGCCCGCGCATGTCGTCCATCCAGGTTCCGGCAGCCACGAAATCATAAGGCCGCCCTTGGTGGAAGCGGGCATCCAACAACGGAAGAAGTGCGTCGATCTGCTGCACCACCTCGGGCCGAAGCTTGCGCGCCGCAATGGCGTCGATGAGCTGGTGCCCGCCTGCATCCCACGCATGGGCTGCTGCTGTGGCAATGAAAAGCAGGGCGGGGAGGAGAAAAAATTTCAGCTTCATGGCTTGCAGAAGTATGCGCCTCTTGCGAAAAACAGGAAATCCTTTATCGTTTCCGACTCCATGAATGCCCATCTTGCCCGCCTTCTCCAACGCGCTCCGGCGCTGGCGCCTTGTCTCGAAGACATCCAGAACGCCTACGAGGCGATGCGCTGCTCGCTGGCGGGCGGCGGCAAATTGCTGATCTGCGGCAACGGCGGCAGCGGAGCCGACGCGGAACATTGGGCGGGCGAACTGCTCAAGGGCTTCGGCAGCAAACGCCCCATCGGCGGGGAACTCCTGCAAAAACTGGGGCCGGAACTGGCGGGCCAACTGCAAGGGGCGCTGCCGATGATTCCGCTCACCGGTTTCGTGGGCCTGAGCACGGCGTGGCAAAACGATTGCAACCCGGACTACGTCTATGCGCAGCTCGTGCTGGGGCTGGGCAAACCCGGCGACACGCTCATCGGCATCAGCACCTCGGGCAACTCCAAGAACGTCGCGCTCGCGCTGGAAACCGCCAACAAACTCGGGCTCCGCACCGTCGCGCTTACCGGCGCAGGCGGAGGAAAAGCCGCGCAACTCGCGCAGACAAGCATCCGTGTTCCCTCCTGCGAGACCTATCTCATTCAGGAATTCCATTTGCCGGTGTACCACACGCTTTGTTTGATGCTGGAAGACGCGTTCTTTCCGGCGGCGTAAGCCCGCTTTATTATTAGCGAATCAGGGTTGCCCCGAGTCTTTTTTCGGGGTATGTTCGCGCGTTTCATGATGCCTGCACTTCACGAAGAACTCATCCGCTCCACCCTCTCCCAGGTACGCTACCCCGGTTTCAGCAGGGACATCGTCTCGTTTGGTCTCGTCAAGAGCATTCAGGTCACCGGCAGCGACGTAACCGTTGCACTGCAAATCACCACCGCCGACGCTGCGATTCCCCAGGCGATCCAAACCAGCAGTGAGGCCGTATTGCGCGCCCTGCCCGGCATTGGAAACGTCACGGTGCAGATGGAGACGCGCGCGCCCGCCGCGCAAGCCGTGCCCGCGCCTCAAGGGCCCACGGCCATCCCGGGCGTGCGGCATGTCATTGCCATCGCCAGCGGCAAGGGCGGCGTGGGCAAATCGACCGTCGCCGCCAACCTCGCCCTCGCGCTCGCAAAAACCGGCGCCACCGTGGGCCTGTGCGATTGCGACATCTACGGCCCGAGCATCGCCCTGATGTTCGGCAGCCGGGAACGGCCCATGGCGACCGAGGACGACCAGATTCTCCCCATCGAAACGGCAGGCCTCAAGCTGATGTCCATGGGCTTCCTGCTTGATGACACCTCGCCCGCCGTGCTGCGCGGGCCCATGGTCACGCGCACCACCCAGCAATTCCTGCGGCAGGTGGAATGGGGCAACCTCGATTACCTCATCCTCGATCTGCCGCCCGGCACCGGGGACATCCAGTTGACCGTCGTTCAGGGCGTCACGCTTGCCGGAGCGGTTCTCGTCACCACGCCGCAGGAGGTCGCCCTCATCGATGTCCGCAAGGCGGCCTCCATGTTTGGCAAGGTGAACGTCCGCATTTTGGGCCTCATCGAAAACATGAGCTATTTCCTCTGCCCAAGCGACGGCAAACGCTACGACATCTTCGGTTCCGGCGGCGGCGCGCGCGAAGCCGGGCGTCTGGACGTGCCGCTTTTGGGGGAGATCCCCATCGATATCGCCACGCGCGAAGCCGGGGATCGGGGCATTCCCATTGTCGCGGCAGACCCGGAATCTCCTGTCAGCAAGGCCTTTGCAGCAGCCGCGACCCGCATCTGTTCCACCCTTTCCTGATCATGAGCGCTTTTCCCTCCTACCGAACCAACCGTATGGCCCATAATTTTTCTCGCTCCAGAATTGACGTCAGAGCAAATCTTGGGAAGAGTGAGGCTCACATGGATCATCCGACCTCAGACAATTCGGATCTCGTCAAGAACTCCGTCCTGTACCGCGAGTTCCTTGCCGAACGAGAGCAGATTCTCGTCCACAAGTGGCTGGAAAGCGAAAAAGTCGGCCACGACATCGGCTTCGAGCGCGCGCTTCTCGACTGGATTGTCAAACACCGTTCCGCCTGGCGCGACAAACGACGCCAGGAGCTGGCAACCAAATAACACAAACCCACAGCAACGTCCTTTAACCGCGGCCCCGTGAGACCGCCAAGGAGACAAAATGCCCAACCCGCCCAACCCCACGCCGCCGGTTCCCGGCGCCGTCCTCGTCCTCGATGCCCCCGCCATTGACCGCATCCTGAGACGCATCGCCCACGAAATCATCGAGGGCAACCCCGATCTCGACCGCCTCGCCCTTGTTGGCATCCCCTCGCGCGGAGTGGAAATGGCCCGCCGCATTGCCGCGCACATCGAGCAGGTGGAAGGCCGCGCCGTGCCCGCCGGAGTCATCGACGTCTCCATGCACCGGGACGACCTGCGCATCCGCCAGCGCCTCTCCGTGGTGGAGGAGACGCGCCTTCCCGACGACCTTGAAGAGCGCACCATCGTCCTGGTGGACGACGTTCTCTACTCCGGGCGCACCTGCCGCGCCGCCATGGACGCCCTCTCCTCCTTCGGACGCCCGGCGCGCATCCAGTATGCCGTCCTGATCGACCGCGGCCACCGCGAGCTTCCCATCCGGGCGGACTACGTCGGCAAGAACATCCCCACCGCCCCCGGCGAGCGCGTCTTCGTGCGGCTCGAAGCCCCCGACAACCAGCCGGACGCCGTCTGGATCAGCAAACCTTGAAAGGCTCAAACCACATGACCGCCTGGAACCGCAAAGACCTCGTCGCCCTTGAGGAACTCGCCCCTGCCGAGATCACCCACATCCTCGACACCGCCTCCGCCTTCAAGCAAGTCGGCACGCGGGACATCAAGAAAGTCCCGTCGCTGCGCGGCAAAACGCTCGTCAACTTCTTCGTCGAGCCGAGCACGCGCACGCGCACCTCGTTTGAGTTGGCCGCCGTCCGCTTGAGCGCCGACGTCGTCAACATCTCCGCCAGCACCTCCAGCCTCACCAAAGGCGAGACCCTCAAGGACACCGCGCTCAACCTCCAGGCGCTCCACTCGGACATCATCGTCCTGCGCCACTCCAGCGCCGGGGCCGCAAAATTCCTGGCCGAGCGGCTGGAAGCCAGCGTCATCAACGCCGGGGACGGCGCGCACGCGCACCCCACCCAGGCGCTGCTGGACACCTTCACCATCCGCGAAAAACTCGGGCGCGTCGAAGGCCTCCACGTCGCCATCATCGGGGACATCCTTTTCTCCCGCGTCGCACGGAGCAACATCCACGCGCTGCTGAAACTGGGCGCGCGCGTCACGCTCGTCGGGCCCAGCACGCTGGTGCCGCGCGAGTTCGAGCAGATGGGCGTCGCCGTCACCCACCGCATCGACGACGTTTTGGAGGACGTGGACGTCGTCAACCTCCTGCGCATCCAGCACGAGCGGCAGCGGCAGGAATATTTCCCGAGCCTCGGCGAATACACGAGCCTCTTCGGCCTGACCAAAGAGCGCGCCGCCCGGCTCAAGCCCAACGCCCTCATCATGCACCCCGGCCCCATCAACCGGGGCGTGGAGATCGACAGCGACATCGCCGACAGCGGGCGCAGCGTCATCCTCGACCAAGTCACCAACGGCCTCGCCGTCCGCATGGCCGTCCTCTACCTCTGCGCCGGGGCGAGGGGGAAGTAAAATGCAATCTGGAACTCAGGAACTCAGGAAAATGACCACCACCCTTCTCCGCCACGGCCGCGTGATCGACCCGGCCAACCAACGTGACGAAATCGCCGATCTCCTTCTCGTCGATGGCCGCATCGCCGATCCCTCCACCCTCATTCCCGGCACCAAGGTCGAGGAGATCGACTGCACCGGGCTGGTCGTTGCGCCGGGGTTGATCGACATCCATGTCCACTTCCGCGAGCCGGGGCAGTCCGCCAAGGAAACCGTCGCCACCGGTGCGAAAGCGGCGGCGGCGGGCGGGTTCGCCAGCGTCGTCTGCATGCCCAACACCTCGCCCAGCATTGACAGCGCCAGCGTCGTCGCGTGGGTCATGGACAAGGCGCGCAACGAAGCGTGCGTCAATGTCTTCCCCACCGGGGCCATCACCAAAGGGATCGCGGGCGAAGAACTCGCCCCCATCGGCTCCATGTTCAAGGCGGGCATTGTCGCCCTCACCGACGACGGCCGGTGCGTGCAGAACCATGAACTCATGCGGCGCGCGTTGGAATACGCCCGGATGTTCGATCTGCCGGTCATGGATCACTGCCAGGACTACAACCTCGTCGGCAAAGGCGTCATGCACGAGGGGGCCGTCAGCACCGCGCTCGGCCTGCCCGGCTGGCCCGCTGTGGGCGAGGAGATCATCGTCCAACGCAACGCCCAGCTTGCGGAACTGACCGGCACGCCCATCCACTGCCAACACCTCTCGGCGGCGGGCAGCGTCCGCATCATGCGGCGCGCGCGCGGCCGCGGCATCCCGCTCACCGGCGAAGTCTGCCCGCACCACATCGCGCTCACCGATGAGTCCGTTCGCGCCTTCGACACCAATTACAAAATGAACCCGCCGTTGCGCACCGCGCAGGACGTGGACGCGCTGCTGGAGGGCATCGCCGACGGCACCGTCACCCTCCTCGCCAGCGACCACGCGCCGCACTGCGAGTTTGAGAAGGAAGTGGAGTTCGACCAAGCCCCGTTCGGCATCCTCGGGCTGGAAACCGAGCTGGGCCTTTTCCTGGACATCCTCATTCACAAGAAGAAAGTCATCGACCTGCCGCGCCTCATTGAGCTGTACACCGTCAACCCCGCGCGGCTCCTGAAGCTCGACCGCGGCACGCTCTCCGTGGGCGCGCCCGCCGACGTCACGCTCATCAACCCCGGCCTGGAATGGACGGTGGACAAACACGCCAGCTTCTCGCGCTCCCGCAACACCCCCTTCCACGGCTGGGAACTCAAAGGCCGCGCCGTGCGGACGATTGTGAGCGGGAAGACGGTCTGGGCGGTGTAGGCGCGCGGGGAAGAAGGTCTCGCGCAAAGGGACGCAAAGAACGCGAAGAAAAGAGGAGGTGTTGTCCGCAGAGCGCCTTACTGCGTCGCAGTCTACTTCCCGCGAAGCGCAGCGAAGCCTGTATGCGGAGCCCCGAGACTTTGGGGAGGGGATATTTCGCAGAGGGACGCAGATTTTCGAAATTTCTTTCCAATCCTTTGCGTTCTTTGCGTCCCTTTGCGCGAGAATTCTTTCCTGGCTTCCTGGTTGCCTGATTTGTTTTTCCTTCACATGCGCCCCCGGTTCGGCATCATAGCCCGATCATGAGCAAGCCCGAAATCATCGACCGTATCGTCAACCCCGGCATCGTGGCCATCATCCGTGCCGACTCCTCCGAACAACTCATGGGCGCCGCCGAGGCGCTCTACGAGGGAGGCGTCACCGGGATGGAAGTCACCATGACCACCCCAAACGCCCTCCAGGTCATCAACGACGTGGCCAAGCGCTTCGGCAAAAAAGTGCTCATCGGCGTCGGCACCGTGCTGGATACCGAGACCTGTCGCGCGGCCATCCTCGCCGGATCGCAGTTCGTCGTGACGCCCGTGACCCGGCCCGAGGTCATCACCCTGTGCAACCGCTACGGCATCCCGATTGCCGCCGGAGCCTACACCCCCACCGAGGCGCTCACCGCCTATGAAGCGGGCGCGGATTTCGTGAAAATTTTCCCCGCCGACCAGCTCGGCCCGCAATACATCAAGAACATCCTCGCCCCGCTGCCGCAGCTTCAGATCATCCCGACCGGCGGCGTGACCGTTGCCACCGTGGACGCCTTCATCAAGGCCGGGTGCGTCGCGCTCGGAGCCGGTTCGAGCCTCGTGAGCAAGGAGATCCTGAAAAACCAGGACTGGAAGAAGCTCACCGAGACCGCCGCCGCGTTTGTGGAGGCGATCAAGAAAGCGCGGGCGTAGTCCAAGCAATTCCGCGTTTTGAACCCGTGAGGGTTCATAGACCATAGCCGGTGGTTGAGGCCGCGATAGAGCAATTTACCAAAAACTATAGCCGCGTCTTGGGGCGGCGAAGGCCGTTG
>JBAXQF010000120.1:0-7009 GCA_037131875.1 Verrucomicrobiota bacterium | reverse complement strand
GGGAATTGCACCGCTTTTGGGAATTGCACCGCTTTTGGGAATTGCACCGCTTTTGGGAATTGCGCCGCTTTGGGGAATTGCGCCGCTTTTGGAACCGCGCCGTTTTTGGAACCGCGCCGTTTTTGGACGGCACGGAGTGCCGTCCCTACCCAAAGAGTTCGCTGCCCGCCAGCTTGGGTGAGGCGTTGATGATTTTTCTGAGGGCTGATTTCTTGAAGACTCGCAGCGCTTCGGCACAGACGGCGCGGAGGTCTTGGCTGGCGTCGATGCGCTCGGAGGGGCGGTCGCCCCGCTCGTGCAGGGTTTGGAAAATCGCGCGCACTTTCTCCAGGTACTCGCGGCCTTCAAAGCCGTCCGGGGCGTCGCCTCGCCCGTGAATGCGCTGGAGGCTCTCTTGCACTGCGATGTCCATGAAGAGGATCAAATCCGGCACGGGGGCAATCGCTTCGTTGGCTGCGATGATCTGGGCGAAATCGACCCCTCGCGCCCCCTGGTAGGCGGCGTTGCTCCAGTAATAGCGGTCGAGGATCACGATGTGGTTTTCCGCAAGGGCCGGGCCGATGCTCCGCTCGACGTGTTCCTTGCGGTCGAGCCGGAAAAGTTCCAGTTCCTCCTCAATGGAGAACCGCCCGGCGCTGGCGGATTCCCGGAGCTTTTTCCCGTGGGAGAGGCTGGTGGGTTCCTTGGAAAAGACGCAGGCCAGGCCGCGCTCTCCACACCACTGCGCCAGCGTGGCGGCGACGGTGGACTTGCCCGTTCCATCGATCCCCTCAATGACAACCAGCAGACCGCCTGGAATGGGTGTTTTCATAGGGGAAAAAATTTAGCCGCAAAAAGGCGCAAAAGGCACAAAAAAAATTTTCGTTCCCAATCGCCGGATCAGGAATGCGCTCTGTTTGCGAAACTCCGTTTCGAAAAGCACGCGGAAAGATGATGGCAGACCGAAGGGAAACAGAGTTTCCAAGACACTTGCGTTCCCAATCAGGAGATTGGGAACGAGGAAGGAACACGAAGTGCACGAAGGAAGAACCAAGGAGTGATTTCTTTTTCCTTTCTTCGTGTCCTCTGTGTTCTTCGTGGTGAAATCTTTGCTTCGGCTATTTCAAGAGCCAGGTCATGATCGCCTTTTGCACGTGGAGCCGGTTTTCGGCTTCGGTGAAGATGGTGTCGGCGTGGGTTTCCATGACTTCGTCGGTGATCTCCTTGCCGCGGTAGGCGGGCAGGCAGTGCATGGCGAGCGCGCCGGGTGCGGCTTTTTTGAGCATCTCCGCGTTGATCTGGTAGCCGGCAAGCTGGGCGAGGCGGTATTCGGTTTCTTTTTCCATCCCCATGCTCACCCAGACGTCGGTGTAGAGGACGTCGGCTCCGCTTGCGGCTGCCGCCACGTCGTCGGTCACGAGAATGTCGCCACCCGCCCGCGCGATGAGTTCCGGCGCGGGCTGGAACGGCTTGGGCGCGGCGATGCGCAGCTTGAAGTTGAGCTTGGAGGCCGCCCAAATCCACGAGCGCGGCACGTTGCAGGCGCCGTCGCCGATGAACGTGACGGTTTTGCCTTCGTAGCTGCCGAGTTTTTCCTGGATGGTGAAGAGGTCGGCCAGAATCTGGCACGGATGCTCGTCATCGGTGAGGGCGTTGATGGTCGGGATGTTGCTGTAACGGGCGAAGTCTTCCACGTCCTTCTGCGCAAAGGTGCGGATGACTGCGCCGTGCATCATGCGGCCCATGACGCGCGCGGTGTCCTTGATCGGTTCGCCGCGCCCGAGCTGGATGTCGTTGGCGCTCAGGAAGAGCGCGTCGCCGCCCAGTTCCCGGATGCCGACTTCAAAGCTGACCCGCGTGCGGGTGGAGGATTTGCTGAAAATCAGCCCCCAACACTGGTTGCGCAATGGGTGCTCCGCAGGATGATTGCGCGTCGCTTTCAGCGTTTTGGTGAGCGCCAGGATTTCCGCCATATCGCTCGCGGGGAGCGATTCAAGTGAGAGCAAGTGCTTCATAACAAGGTTCAGGATAATGCGGTGCGCAGGATGGCGACGGCCTGGTCGATCTCGGCCCGGCTGACATTCAAAGGCGGCAGCCAGCGGATGTTGTGGGTGCCGGCAGGGATGCTCAGGAGTCCGCCCTTGTGCAAGCGGTCAATGAGGGCCAGAGCGGGTAGGCGTTTGTCGCCGATGCGTTCGGAGAAATCCGCCACCAATTCAAAAGCGATCATCAAGCCGACGCCCCGCACTTCCTTGATGAGCGGGGAATGCAGGGCCTCGATGGCCGCCTTTGCGTAAGCGCCCACTTCGCGGGCGTTGGCAAGGAGTCCCTCTTCCTCAACGATGGAAAGGACTTCATTGGCGACGGTGCAACCGAGCGGTGTGCCGCCGTAGGTGGAGCCGTGGGTGCCGGGGCCGAGCAGGTTCGCCAGGCTCATTTCGCTCCCGTCTTTCATCGCGATCTTTTTGTCGCGCACCCAGAAGGCTCCGAGCGGGTAGCCGCCTGCAATGCCCTTGGCCCAGCTCACCGCGTCGGGGATGATCCCCTCGCCTGCGAGCGTTTTCCAAGCGCACCAATCGCCCGTCCGGCCCAGGCCGCACTGGATTTCGTCGAACATGAGGAGCAGCCCATGGTCGTCGCAAATCTGGCGCACCGCTTTCAAAAACTGCACGGTTGCCGGGCGCACGCCGATTTCCCCCTGGATGGGCTCCATTAAAATGGCGACGGTATCCGGCCCGATGGAGCGGCCCAGTTCCGGCGCGTCATTGTACGGGACGTGGCGGAACCCTGCGGC
Source organism: Verrucomicrobiota bacterium (assembly GCA_037131875.1). Taxonomy (GTDB): domain Bacteria; phylum Verrucomicrobiota; class Verrucomicrobiia; order Chthoniobacterales; family Chthoniobacteraceae; genus UBA695. The sequence goes on along the minus strand of JBAXQF010000120.1, from coordinate 4,236 downwards.
AATCGGTTCAAACCCCTTTTTGACCTTTTCCTGGCCGGTGGCGGCGATGCCGCCGAGCGTCCGGCCATGGAAGGAGCCGTCAAAGGTGAGGATTTCAAACCGGTTGGGCGCGTAGTCGAGCCGCTCTCCCGCCGCGTGCCGGGGCAGCGGCGAACGGGCTTCGTTGCCGAACTTGCGGGCGAGTTTGTAGAGGCCGTCGTTGGCCTCGGCTCCGGAGTTGGCGAAGAAGACCTTGCCTGCGTGGCCGGTGTAGCCCACCAGCCGTTTGGCCAGTTCGCCTTGCGGACGCGTGTAGTAGAGGTTGGATGTGTGGATGAGCGTGCGGGCCTGGCGCGCCATGGCGTCGGCAACGCGGGGATGGCTGTGGCCGACGGAACAGACGGCGATGCCCGCGCCGAAGTCGAGATACTCCCGGCCCGCTTCGTCCCAAACGCGGCAGCCTTGGCCGCGTTCCAAAACCAGCGGGAACCGCCCGTAGGTGGGGACGACGTATTGATCAAATAACTCTATCGTGCTTTCCATTTCTGACTCCTTAATTTTAGGCCACAATCTCCGTGCCGATGCCGGTGTTGGTGAACACTTCCAGCAGGAGCGAATGTTGGATGCGCCCGTCGATGAAGTGAACCTTTTTCACTCCTTTTTCAATGGCGCTCATGGCGGAGGCGACCTTCGGGATCATCCCTCCCGCGATGATTCCCTCGTCGATCAACCCTTGAACTTCCTTGATGGACAAGGTGGAAATGAGCGAATCCGCTTCCTTGGGATTGCGCATGATGCCGGGGACGTCGCTCAAATAAATCATCTTCGCCGCGCCCAGGGCGGCCGCGACGGCTCCCGCCGCGGTGTCGGCGTTGATGTTGAACATCTCCCCGTTTTTATCCCGACCGATGGGCGATATCACGGGGACGATTTCCTCTTTTACGGCCTTCTGAATCTGTGCCAGCGCCACGTCCACCACTTCGCCGACGTAACAGAGATCCACTTCCTCGCCTTTTTCGTCGCGCTGGAGAGGGAGCTTGGTGACTTGAAAAACTTCTTTGCCGTGGATGCCGACAGCGCGCCCGCCGAATTCGTTGATGGTCTCGACGATCTTCGGGTTGATGGTGTGGCTTAAGACGTCCTCGACAATCTGGATCGACTGCTGGCAGGTGACCCGCAGGCCGTTGACAAACTGCGCCTTGATCCCCGCCTCGCGCATGCGCGTGGTGATCGCCTTGCCGCCGCCGTGGATGAGCACGGGGTTGATGCCGACGGCTTCCAAGAACACCACGTCGCGCAGCAAGCGCTCCACGATGTGCTCGTCCTCCATCGCGCTGCCGCCGTATTTGATGACGAAAAGCTGGCCCCGATACTTCTGCATGAAGGGGAGCGCTTCGATCAATGATTCGGTGCGGGCTAGGTGGGAAATAGAGGCCATCTGAAAAATAGGAAGACTTGGGTGAAAGAAAAGCGGCGATTGGAATGCGGGGAAGGCGTTTGCGCAATCCAAAAATCACTCGCCCATGTTAAACTCCACGTAGGCGGTCGTGAGGTCGGTGGTGAAGACCGTGTATTCGGCCTTGCCGATGTGCAAATCCACGGTGATGGTAAACCGCTGGTTTGCCACGACTTCCTTGAGCTTGGAGAGCGGGGTTGCCGCTGCGGTGCCGTTCTGCACGGCGATGAGTCCGTCGTAGTAAATATCCACGGTTTCCTCGCGCACTTTGGCGGTGGAATAGCCGATGGCGTCCATGACGCGCCCCCAGTTTGGGTCGCCGCCATACCAGCAGCACTTGGTGAGGGTGGAGTTGGCAATGGCTTCCGCCGCTTTCCGGGCGTCTTGGCGGCTCTTGGCTCCGCGAATTTGGACGGTCACAAATTTGCTCACGCCTTCGCCGTCTTCCACGATCATCCGGGAGAGATTGCAGCAGACTTTGTTGAGGGCGTTCTGGAAAGCGTCGAATTCCGGCTCGCCGTCGCGCAGCGGGGTGTTGCCCGCCGCGCCGTTGGCCAGGATGAGCACGGTGTCGTTGGTGCTCATGTCGCCGTCGATGGTGATGCGGTTGAAGGAATGTTCCACCGCGTCGGAAATGGCCTGTTGGAGCAGTTTTTTGCTGATGGCGGCATCCGTGGTGAGGAAGCAGAGCATGGTGGCCATGTTGGGGTCGATCATTCCGGCTCCCTTGGCGATGCCGCCGATGCGCACCCGTTTGCCGTGGAGTTCCAGTTCCACCGCGAATTCCTTTGTATGGGTGTCGCTGGTCATGATTGCTTGCGCCGCGCGCAGGCTTCCCTCGGGCGAGAGCGCTTGCGGGGCTTGGGCAATGGCGGCTTCCATTTTCTCAATGGGCAGCGGCACGCCGATGCGGCCTGTGGAGCAGACCAGCACTTGACGTTCCTTGATTCCCAGCGCCTTGGCCAGGGCTTTGGTCATCCGCTTGGCATCAGCGATTCCCACGACTCCGGTGCAGGCGTTGGCGTTGCCGCTGTTGGCGACGATGGCCCGCGTCTCCGCCGCGCGGATGTTCGCCTGCGAAACGCGCACCGGCGCGGCTTTCACGGAGTTGGTGGTGAAGGTTCCCGCCGCGACCGCTGGCACGGTGGAAAAAAGAAACGCCATGTCCGGCTTGGAGGGGTTGGTCGGCTTGATGCCTGCAAAAATGCTGCCTGCCGTGAAGGACTGCGGAGCGGTGACGCCGCCGGGGATTTCATGGAAACTGTTCATAGCTAAGAATTACGGAAAGAAATGAGGACTACAGCCCCTCGGTCTCGGGGAAGCCGCAGATGAGGTTGAAGCTCTGCACGGCCTGGCCGGACGCCCCTTTGACGAGGTTGTCCTCGGCGCTCAGGAGCACTACCCGGCCTGTGCGGGTGTCGTGCCGCCAGGCGATGTCGATGAAATTGGTGTGCGCCACGTTCTTGATGTCGGCGGTTCCCGCGGCGCCCTGCAAGCGCACGAACGGCTCGTTTTTGTAAGCGCACTCCAGCGCCGCCGTGATCTTTGCGGCGTCCGCGCCGGGGGCGAGGTTGGCGTAAATGGTGCTCACGATCCCCCGGTTCACCGGGATGAGATGCGGGGTGAAGCTGATGACGACCGGCGTTCCGGCCGCGGCGGAAAGTTCCTGCTCGATCTCCGAGAGGTGCCGGTGCTTGGGCACGCCATACGCCCGCACGCTCTCGTTGCATTCGCAGAAGAGATACGCGATCTCCGCCTTGCGGCCCGCGCCGCTCACGCCGCTCATGCTGGAGACGGCGATGCTTGCGGGGTCGATGAGACCGGCTTTCAAAAGAGGGATCAGCGGCAGCAAAATGCTGGTGGGATAACAACCGGGAGAGGCGATCAGGTGCGAGGTGCGAATCGCGTCCCGATACACTTCCGGCAGTCCGTAAACGCTCTGGGAGAGCAGTTCCGGCGCGGGATGTTTCTCTCCGTAGAACTCTTGGAAAACGGCGGGGTCTTTGATGCGGAAGTCCGCGCTCAAGTCGATGACCTTCAAGCCCCCTTCCAGCAGCGGCTTGGCGTATTCATGGGCCAACCCGTGCGGGAGCGCCAGAAACGCCACCTTCGCACCGGAAGCCACCACCGCCGCCGCGTCGGACGCGCTGAACTTCACTTGCGCGAACCGATGGTGCTGAAACCGGGGGTAGACCTCGGCGATCGACTGCCCGGCGAATTGGCGCGAGGTGACGCAGACAAGATCCACGCCCGGATGCCGCATTAAAATGCGGATCAACTCCTGGCCGGAATACCCCGATGCACCAACGACAGCGACTTTGACAGAATTCATGGGAAAGGGAGCAAGCATACGCCTCCTGCTACCTCTTTGAAAACAGGAAAATGCGGGAGAAAAGCCCGCTATTTAGTTCTCGTCCCCAAACTCCATTTGGGACTGCCCTGCCGCATCGCGGCGTAGTTCACGCGAAGCGCACTTTGCAGAGCCCGGCAAGGGATCACGTCGTTGTTCCGGCAACTCTAGAGCGTTTCGGGTTAATTTGTCGCATGCTCTTCGGCGGCGTGGGCCGGTGCGTGGCTTTTGAAGCGAAGCGGCTGTATTTTCCATACTGCCCGAGCTTCAAAAGCTGCGCAACGGCACGTGTCGCCGCAAAGGGCGGCCACAGAAAAGATTGAAACGCTCTATTGCCGGGAGAGGGCTTGGAACATAGGCAAACCGAGGCATACGGCGGCGCAATGGAGTTGCGCAGACAAGTGCGTTCCCAAATCACAGCCGTCCCATAGGGAACCGGACGGGGGGGGCA
>JBAXQF010000119.1:0-7012 GCA_037131875.1 Verrucomicrobiota bacterium | reverse complement strand
CACCCCTCGGCGCTCACGGCCTATTGTAAACACCTTCATGGAAAACGCTCTAAAGGCGGCGAAAGGACTCGCGCAAAGGAACGCAAAGGACGCAAAGGCAGAATCTTGGAAGAGCGGAACGCAAAAAACTGAGCTGCCCTGAAGCTGAGGAACATAAGATTCCTAAGTTTTTTCTTTGCGTCCTTTGCGTCCCTTTGCGCGAAATTTCATTCGCGGTTTAGGTTTACTTGTCCTGCGTCTGGCACAAACAAGTCCAGACCTCGCCGAACGCCTCGCGCGCCCGCGCTTCCAATGCCGGGCCTTCCGCCGCATCCCGCAGCACGGCAAAGCACGTGGAGCCGGAACCGGACATGAGCGCACCGGCAACCTCGGGTTGCTGCAATAACCAGCGTTTGATCACCGGAAGGAAGAGGTGTTTCTCGAACACCGGGCGCTCCAGATCATTGACCAGACGGCCCCAGGCAAACGTTTGCGGCGCGTAGGAGATGCCGGGGATTTCGAGGGAATCGCGCCACCGGCTGTAGGCCCACGGCGTCGGCACGCCGAATGCGGGCTTGAGGAGTACAAGCGGCAGTTGGTGAGGGAAGGGGACGGGTTCCACCATTTCCCCGCGCCCTTTGCACACCGCCGCGCCGCCTGCGAGAAAGAAGGGGACATCGGAACCGAGTTCCGCCGCAAGCGCGTGGAGCGCCTCGGGTGCAAGAGGTGAACCGAAGAGTTGATTTAACCCGGCGAGCGTCGTCGCGGCATCGCTGCTGCCACCGCCCAAGCCCGCGCCGTGGGGAATCGCTTTTGCAAGGTGGATGCGCACCTTCGGAGTCAGCCCCGCCATGGCAAAAAACCGCCGCGCTGCGCGCACGACGAGGTTTGAGTCGTCGCACGGGAGCGTGGCATCGCTGCAAGTGAACGCAATGCCCGGTTCGGCGCACTTCTCGAAGGTAAGCGTGTCCGCCAACGAAATCGGCACCATCAGCGACTCGATCTCGTGAAATCCGTCAGGCCGCTTTCCAAGGACGGAGAGCGAGAGATTGATCTTGGCTGGAGCGGAAAGGTTCATCAGCGCGGAGGGTTGATTTGCCGGGCCGGGCGCGCCGGACGGCACGGAGTGCCGTCCTTACCCAGCTTCCTAGTACGCGTCCGCTTCCAGGAATCCCTCAAGCTGGCGAATGCGCGTCGGGTGGCGCATCTTGCGCAGGGCTTTGGCCTCGATCTGCCGGATGCGTTCGCGGGTGACTTTGAACTGGCGGCCCACTTCCTCCAGCGTGCGGCTGTAGCCGTCCACGAGGCCGAAGCGCTGTTCGAGCACCTGGCGTTCGCGTTCGGTGAGGGTGTCGAGGACGTCCTTGATCTTCTCCTTGAGGAGGACGATGGCGGTCATGTCACTCGGATTCTCCGCGCCCTTGTCTTCGATGAAATCGCCAAAGCTGGTGTCGTCGCTGTCGCCGACGGGCGATTGGAGCGAGATGGGCTGCTGCGCCATCTTGAGCACGGCGCGCACGCGTTCGACGGGAAGCTGGATTTCCTCCGCGACCTCTTCCGGGTTCGGCTCGCGGCCGTATTCCTGGACGAGCTGCTTCTGCACGCGCATGAGCTTGTTGATCGTCTCGATCATGTGCACCGGGATGCGGATGGTGCGGGCCTGATCGGCGATGGAGCGGGTGATGGCCTGCCGGATCCACCATGTGGCGTAGGTGGAGAATTTGTAGCCGCGGCGGTATTCAAATTTCTCGACCGCTTTCATGAGGCCCATGTTGCCTTCCTGAATCAGGTCAAGGAAGGAGAGGCCGCGGTTGGTGTATTTCTTGGCGATGGAAATGACCAGGCGCAGGTTGGCTTCGACCATCTCGGTCTTGGCCTTGAGCGCTTTGCGCAGCCAGGATTTGAGCGTCTGGTATTCGGCGGTGAATTCCTCGGAAGTCAGCCACGTGCGGGACTGGATTTCCTTCTGCTTGGCAACGTAGGCGGCGGCCGCCTCGGGTTTGCCCGCGGAGCGTTTGGCAATTTCGTCGCGCAGGAAGGAGACGGTGCGGTGCTGTTCGTCGGCGATGTTGACGAACTCCTCGGTGACTTTCTGCTTGAAGTAGAACTTCGGATAAAACTTCTGGAGCGCGGCGTGGGCCTTGGCGAATTCCTGGTGCGCCTTGGTGTTGGTGCCCTTGGCGTTCTGGCTCATGACGGCCTTGTAGGTGCGCACCGCCTCGGCGGTGGCTTTTTCCACCTGCTCGCACAGCTTGGGCAGCGCTTTCATGTAGCGCTCGCGGCTTTCGATTTTTTTGTCGAGAATGACGCGGTCAAACCGTTCGCGGCCTTCGTTGAGCTTGCCGGCGAGATCGAGATAGGCGCGGGCGATGAACCCGAAGCGGTTGACGTATTTCTGGACGTTGAGTTCGGCGTCCTCAATGCGCTTGGAGATTTCCACTTCCTGCTCGCGGGTGAGCAGCGGCACCTGGCCCATCTGCTTGAGGTACATCCGCACCGGGTCGTCCAAAATGTCGAGCTTGGCGTCGGATTTGTCTTCCTCTTCCTCCTCGTCGGAATCTTTCTTGCCGTCCTTGTAGCTGTCCACCTGGGAGGCGTCGATGATGTCGATCTCCATGCCGCGCAAGCGGGTGAAGATGGCTTCCATTTCGTCCGGTTCGTTGACGCTGTCTGGCAGGGCCTCGTTGAGGTCGTCGAAAGTGAGGTAGCCCTGCTCCTTGGCGAGCTTGATCAACTCGCGGAGCTTTTCCGCCATCTCCGGGGCATCCACATTAAAAGTCACAGGCTGATCCGCGATCACCGGCACAGAGACGGACGCCCCTTTGGCAGGCTGTTTGGCCCTGGCGGCAGTTTTGGGAGCGGGCTTTTCGGGGGCTTTTGTCGCGACTTTTGCGGCAGGCTTTGCGGCGACCTTGGGAGCGACTTTGGGAGCGGGCTTGGCGGCAACTTTGGGGGCGATCTTTGCAACGACCTTCACGACGGGCTTGGCCACGCTTTTGGTTGCGGCCTTGGCCACGGGTTTGGCGGTCGGCTTTGCCTTTGTTTTTACGGTTTTAACCGCGGGTTGAGCCGCTTTCGATGAGGATTTGGCAGGAACGGGAGCTTTCTTTTTTTGCACGTTTTTGGCTTTGGGTGCCGGGGCTTTGGCGGCAGGATGCGCCTTGGAGGGGGCCTGGCGTGAGGCGGGCTTTACGTTTGCCGCTTTCGCGGGGGACGAAGATTTCTTGGCTGGAGGAGCCTTATGGGCCGGAGAGTGAACCGGGGGAGTCGGTTTCTTGCCTTTTTTCGCAGCAGGGGCGTTTTTCGAGGTTGGCGAAGAGGATTTCTTGGTCGAGGTGGTCATACCCGGGCGAATTCAGACCTTTGTGTTGCGCTTCCCATGGGGTTTACAGAGGAGGCGACAAAGGTCGGCTAATATGTGGAAGGGTTTGGATGAGGTCAAGGAGTTGTTTTCGGAAATCAAAGTTTTTATCAACGGGCGGGCAACCCGAAAAGGCACCTGAAAACCGCGTTCTCAAAACACAAGCGGGTTTCATGCCCGCATGGCGTTGATTCGTTGCTGAAGTTCCATGACTTGATGGTGCAACTTCGCGTGTTCCTCAAAATCCAACCCCGGCTTGCGGATGCGCGCTTGCAGGGCGTCGCGCTGGCGTTCCAAATCCCGGCGCTCCAGATCGCGCCAGCAGTCGGCAGCCTGCCGGAGGGGCTCGGAGGGGAGTTCTTTTCGGTCAAGCAACCCGGCCAGGGCCGCCTGTTCTTCGGCGTCGCAGGTGGAAAGAAACGCGGTGACGGTGGCGGGCACCGCCGGGTCGAAGCGCCCGCGCAGGATCACGAGCAGCAACTCGGCTTCGGGCAAGGTTCCAAACAGCGCCTCCCAAGGTTGCGTGAGCAGCCAGTTGCGAACCTCAGAACTGAGAAGCGCCAACTGGCAGAGCAGCCGCGTGGTGGTGGTCATGGGCGCAAGGCGCGGTTGCGTCGGCTCGGCGGATTCCTCATCCTCCACTTCGCGCGTGGCGCGCAGCCGCCCCGGTTTGGGAACGGACTGGATCAGCCCGGCAAACTGCGCGGGCGCCATTTCCAGCCGGGCGCTGACGTTGTGGATGACGGCTTCGCGCAACACGGGATCCGCCACCAGCGCGATGCTCTCCGCCATTTTGCGCGCAAACGCCGCCTTGCCCTTCGGACTGGCGAATTCCGGGGTGGCCACGGCGCGTTCGATCTGGAAATCGAAAAAGTCGCGGGCTTGCGCAATCTGCCGGACAAACGCCTCCGCCCCCTCGGTGCGGATCAACGAATCGGGATCGTGCCCGGCGGGCATCTCCGCCACGCGCACCGCCAGATTGGCTTCCAGCAGAGCGGGCAGGGAGCGTTCGGCGGCTTTGAGCCCTGCGGCATCCGCGTCGAAGCAGAGGATCACTTCGTCGGCAAACCGCTTCAAAATGCGCGCCTGCTGGGGGGTGAACGCCGTGCCCTGCGGCGCGGTGACATTCTGCACGCCCGCCTCAAACGCCGTGATGAGGTCAATCTGCCCTTCGCAGACAATGGCGGCTTTTTTGTCGATCAGCGCCCGCTTGGTCTTGTGGATGCCGAACAGGACGTTCCCTTTAATAAAGAGGGGGGTCTCCGGCGAGTTGACATACTTGCCGCCAAACGCCTCCGCACTGAGCACGCGCCCGCTGAAGGCGATCACCTCGCCGATGTCGTTGCAGATGGGGAACATCAGGCGGTCGCGGAAGCGGTCGTAGAAATGGGGGTCGCGATGGGAATAACTATTTTCGCCCTCCTCATCCTCCTTCACCGTCACCAATCCGCTGGCGATCAGTTCGTCGTCCCGGAAACCCTCACCGCGCGCCCATTGGGTGAGGGCGTCCCAGGATTCCGGCGCGTAACCGAGCTTCCAGCTTTTGGCCACCTCGGCGGTGAGCCCCCGGCTTTTAAGATAATCCCGCGCGTGCTGTGCCGCCTTGGTGCGCAGCAGGTTAGTGTGAAACCACTCCGCCGCCGCCGCGTGCAGGGCGAGCAGCCGCCGCCGCATCTTTTGTTTGGCGTCCTCCTCGGCGGTAAGGGGCTCCTCCTCCACGCGAATGCCCGCCTTGGCGGCCAAGCGCTTCACCGCCTCGGGGAAATTCACGTTTTCGTACAGCTCCACGAACTTGAACACCCCGCCGCCCGCGCCGCACCCGAAGCATTTGAAAATCTGCCGGGCGGGGTTCACATTGAAGGACGCCGTCTTCTCTTGGTGAAACGGGCAGCGCGCCTTGTAGGCCGAGCCCGCCCGCTTCAACGGGAAATAGCTCGAGATCACATCGACGATGTCATTCGCCTGGGCAATCTGCTCAATGAGGTGTTCGGGGATCATGTAAGGGCTGCACAGATTAACGAACCTCGGGGAAAATGCCAGCAAAGGGTGAGGGGATTCACCTTGTCTCCCATTCTTTCTTTGCGCCTGGGCGTCTTTGCGTGATAGACTTCCTGAGTCCGCCGGTGCGGGACTGATCTATCATGCTTGAATACCTTCTCATCGCCATCGGGGGAGCCCTGGGCAGCGTGGCGCGTTACTGGGTCTCCGGGGCCGTCGCGCAGCGCTTTGGCGAGTTTTTCCCTTATGGCACGCTGGTGGTGAATGTCACCGGCTCGCTGATCATTGGCTTTTTTGCCACGCTCACCGGCCCTGAAAGCCGATTTCTCGCGCAGCCCAGTTTGCGGCTGTTTGTCATGATTGGCCTTTGCGGCGGCTACACCACGTTTTCCTCCTTCAGCCTCCAGACCCTCAACCTGGCCCGGGACGGCGAATGGTTCGCGGCAGGGGCAAATGCGGTGCTTTCACTGGCAATCTGTCTGGTCGCCGCGGGGGCAGGACACGCGCTGGCCCTCATGATAAATAAAACGTAATAACTTATGGAAATCCCTAAGCAAGCTACACTTCTGCGAATTTTCATCGGAGAAAATGATCGCGCCGGGAATCAACCGCTTTACGAGGCGCTCGTCCTCAAGGCGCGTGAAATGCATCTGGCCGGAGCCACCGTTTTAAGGGGGCCGCTGGGCTATGGAGCATCCAGTCGGGTGCATACAGCCAAAATCCTGCGCCTCTCCATGGATCTGCCGCTGATTATTGAGATTGTCGATAGTCGCGAGAAGATTGAAGCATTCCTTCCAGCGCTCGATCAGATGATGGAGGGAGGACTGGCCACCCTGGAGTCGGTGGAGGTGCTTCATTATCGCAGTAAAGCCAGCGCCTGATCCGGGCAAAAGAGGCAGACATGCGCGGAATGACAGCTTGCCATACCCAAGAGACGAATAGCGCCGGTGTCATACACCTTTATAGGTAAAAAGGTGTAATACGGCGGCTGGTTTTGCATACCTGCAACCTGATTGTAACATTGCGAGGTGTGAGGAAAGTTCGCGCAACGAACGATCTCGCGCGAGTTATTCCCAACGGGGAAAAGTGCCGGCAAGATACGGGATTGGCGGCCGTTGCGGGTCTGGAACGTGGTTCAATGCGCGGCGCAAGCCAAAGAGAGCGAAAGCGGCTCGGCTTGGCGCGGCAGAAGCGCAATCAGGGCGAAAAAGGGGCTTTACAGAGAAGAGTGGCAAGAAGGCGGGCAGGAAAGCCGACCCCGGCGGGGCGCAGATGGAGGTTGCGGCAGGCAGGGGTGGCGGATAACGGCTCGCACGCGCGCCTGCAAGCCTGGATGGATGGCGCCAACAAATGAGCGCCCAAACCAGAGTCTTCAGGGAGGCTTGGAGTAAAAGAAAGGGGTTGTGCGCAAGTTATTCACAGCCAGGGAGGGGGCGTGGGGATAATTCCGGTCGGCGCGCCCGTTTGCGCTGCGGGGGTTTTCTTCTCACAAGATATTCACACGCGAGCAAAGAGCCGTCCCCCAGCGGGATATTCACAACATCCTACAATATATGTCATGTAAAATAGCGAACTGTGGGGTTTTGTTTTTTTGGAAATGCTGGATTTGGTTCAATCTGCACCTAGAGCAATTTACCAAAAACTATAGCCGCGTCTTGGGGCGGCGAAGGCCGT
>JBAXQF010000118.1:0-7030 GCA_037131875.1 Verrucomicrobiota bacterium | reverse complement strand
TCGCCGCCCCAAGACGCGGCTATAGTTTTTGGTAAATTGCTCTAGCCTAAAAACGGAAAAGGACTCGCGCAAAGGTACGCAAAGAACGCAAAGGGAAAGGCTTCGGGATTTTGTGCTCCGCACCTCCCAGGTGACTTTATTTTTTTGTGCCCTCTCCTTCCAAAATTCTGTCTTTGCGTCCTTTGCGTACCTTTGCGCGACATTTCATTACCGAATTTAGGTTTAGCCGGCATCTCCGCTTTGCCACCAGCTTTAGCTGGTGGTTTCTCTGCAAAGCAACGTCCAGCCGGCTTTAGCCGGGCTTTTCTTATGAACGGGAGAAGTCCGGCTAAAGCCGACTGAGAACATGCCAGCCAAGCTCACCACCAGCTAAAGCTGGTGGCAAAGCTGAAGCGCCGGCTGAAGCCCGGCGTTACGGATTTCTTTACAAGCTTTCAACAAAAAAGGCGGCTCTTGCGAGCCGCCTTGGGGGAAAATAAAAACCGCAAAAATTACTTCTGCGCCTTCTTTTTCAGGAGCGGGAGACCGGTGTTTTTGTTCTCGGAGACCTCGTAGCCCTCGGGGAGCTTGTCGATGGCCGCTTCCCCGGCAACCCCGGCGAAGTAGTAAAGGGTCACCTGCTGGCCGCCCTTGAGCTGCTGCTTGCGCTCGTGGAGAAAGTATTCCTTGCCGCTTTTTACGCTTTTAACGCTGTAAGCCATAATCTGGATTCGGTTGGGATAAAGTGGTGGATGTTTTTTACAGAAGGCCTGCCTTTTTCAACGTCGCGTAGGCGCCGTTCTTTGTGCAGGTCTTCAACGCGCGGGTGGAGAGCTTGATCACCACGAAGGAATCGAGCTCTGGAACCCAAAGGCGCTTGGTTTTTAAGTTGGGTGTAAAGGTGCGCGGCACGTTCTTGGTAACGTGACGTCCGACGCCGCCTTTCTTTTTGGCCATACCGCGGCGGTGGATGATGCTGCCGCGGGTGACGCCGACTCCTGTGATGGTGCAAATCTTTGACATAGCTGTTTTCCTCTAAAAGGGCGCTAAAAGTGTCCGCTTTGAGGCCAGCGGTCAAGCCGTTTTTAGAGAAATCTTACCTTTTTTACCTCGTTCCCAAGTTGAACTTGGGAACGTCTGACTTTCGGTGGGGATTTCGGGCGGGGGATGGACGCATGGCTCATCGGCGTGGGCGAAGTGCAACTTGGGAACGAGGAAAAACTTCTTTTTCCAGGCGATTAAGCGCAAAGCGTGGCGATTCCCGCCGCGATGGCCGCGCGCTGGGCGGTGAGCAATTCGCGGATGCCTTTGCGCCCCAGAGCCAGCATGGAAGCCAGTTCGTCGTCGCTGAAGACCGCCTCTTCGCCGGAGCCCTGAAGTTCGACAAAGGCGAGTTCCTCGGTCATGACGAGGTTCATGTCCACGCTGGCCTCTTTGTCTTCGCCGTAGTTGAGATCGAGCAGCGGCACGCCGTCCACCACGCCCACGCTGAGGGCGGCGACGAGGGTTTTGAGGGGCGACTTTTTCAACTGACCCGTGCGGAGGAGCCGCTCGAATGCCAGTGCGCTGGCGACGCACGCGCCGGTGATGGAGGCGGTGCGGGTGCCGCCGTCGGCCTGGAGCACGTCGCAATCCACCCAGAGCGTATTGGGGCCCAACGCCCGCAGATCCACCGCCGCACGCAATGCGCGACCGATGAGGCGCTGGATTTCCGAGGAGCGCCCGTCGAGTTTGCCCTTGGAGATGTCGCGCGGTTTCCGGTCGAGCGTGGAGTAGGGGAGCATGGAATACTCGGCCGTGAGCCAGCCGCCGGGCACTTTTTGTTCCTTCATCCAGCGGGGCACTTCCGGCTGGATGGTGGCCGAGCAGATGACGCGCGTGTTGCCTGCGGCCACCAGCACCGAGCCGGTGGCGTGCGGGGCGAAATGGGGGGTGAAGGAAAGGGGGCGGATTTGGTCGGGCTGGCGGCTGTCGTTGCGGAGCGCGGCGAAGGGGCTGTTGGGAGTCGTCATGGTGCGGCAAAGATGAGACAGCCGGGGGCGCGGTGCAAGCCGATTGCCGAAAAAGGGATGTTTCTCATTTTTCCGCTTTTCGTGGAGCCGTTGTCGAATTACCTTCCCCCGCAATGCGTGCGATTTTGGCTTTAGAAGACGGCCGTTATTTTGAGGGGGAGTCGTTCGGGGCAACCGGAACGAGTCTCGGCGAAGTGGTTTTTAACACCTCAATGACTGGCTACCAAGAGGTGGTGACCGATCCCTCCTACCGGGGGCAAATGGTTGCCATGACCTATCCTTTGATTGGCAACTACGGCGTGACGCCTGTGGACGGGGAGAGCGCCCAGCCGCATGTGCGCGGCTTTATTATTGAGGAACTGAGCCCGCTGACCAGCAATTGGCGCTCCCACATGGGGCTGGGCGAATACCTCGCGCAGTGGAACATCCCGGGCATCCAGGGAATTGACACGCGCGCCTTGACCCGGCATCTGCGGGAAAGAGGCGCCATGAAGTGCTGCCTCTCCAGCGATCCCGCGCTTTCCGTTGCAGACGTTGTGGCGCGCGCCCAGGGCGGTTGCGGTGTGGTGGGGATGGATTTCGTCAAGGAAGTCACCACCAAGAGCGCTTACGAATGGGATCCCGAAAACACGCTTTCCCGCAAGTGGACGATCCTCAAGGGCGACGGCAGGGGAACCGTGCGCGAGGAGGACGGCGAGATTTACGAGACGCTCCCGCCGGTGCGGCACCGCGTGGTGGCGTATGATTTCGGCATCAAGTTCAACATCCTGCGGCAACTCCGGCAAGCCGGGTTTCAGGTGACGGTGGTTCCCGCCGCCACGCCCGCTGCGGACGTGCTCGCCCTCAACCCCGACGGCATTTTTCTTTCCAACGGCCCCGGCGATCCCGCCGCGCTGGATTACATCCACACGATTGTGAAAGACCTGATGGGCCGCAAGCCGATCTTCGGCATCTGCCTCGGGCACCAGCTTCTGAGTTACGCCTTTGGCGGCAAGACCTACAAGCTGAAGTTCGGCCACCATGGCGGCAACCAGCCGGTGAAGGATTTGGAAACCGGCCGCGTGGCCATCACCTCGCAGAACCACAATTTTGCGACTGATCCCGAGACGCTCCCCTCCAACGTCAAAGTCACCCACATCAACCTCAACGACGGCACCGTCGAGGGGATGCGGCACACGGAAATGCCGATTTTCAGCGTGCAATACCACCCGGAAGCAGCCCCCGGGCCGCACGATGCGGATTACTTTTTCGGTGAGTTCAGCAAACTCATTGAAGAGAACCGCAAGAGCTGATAGATTTTTCACCCCCCTCCCCATGTCCAAGCTTGTCATTTTTCTCCCCGATGTTGGCGAAGTCGTTCACGAGTTGACGGAAGCCAGTGTTTCCGTCGGTCGCACGGACGAAAGCGCCATACATATCAACGACCCGAGTATTTCCGTTCACCATGCCGAGTTCGTTCTGAGCGGCGGCGAGTATGTGCTCCGGGATTTGGGTTCCACCAACGGCATCCGCGTGAATGGCAAGCCGGTCAATGACGCCAAGCTCTGTCCCGGCGACCGCATTCGCTTTGGAAGCGTGGAGGGAGTTTTTGAACCCGGAGCCAAAGGCGCCGTAGCGCCTCTGCCTCCTTTGGAGGAAGCCCAACCGATGCCTGCGGGACAAAGCCAGCGTCCCAGCGATTTCGGCAACGCCTCCCCCTTCGCCCGCAAGGCCGCTAAGAAGGACACCCTAAAAAATGCAGCATTGGCAGTGGGGGGATTGGCGGTGCTGGTTTGCCTGGTGGCGATTGTTCTCGCCTGGGTGATGGGAGCGCCCACTTTTTAGGCTCCCGTAAAGGCACAAAGAGGAAGGATCGGGAAAGTTCGTGAACGCACTCCCTGCCGATTTGCCCTTGCTGCGTTGCTCGAAGCATCTCTTCGGGCCAGTCTCAGCGGATCCTCAAGCTGCTCCCTGGCCGGAAGTGACGGCGATTGCTTTGCGGGAAACGAGCTCCGGTGGTGAACCGCAACAGGGAACCTGGATCAAGGTCGCCTGGAGCCCGGAGGCGCTGCGCGTTCTGTTTTGGGTGGAAGACACCTGCGTTTGGTCCACCATGACCCGCCGGGATGACCTGCTTTATAAAGAGGAAGTGGTGGAGATTTTTCTCGATCCGGCAGGGGATTTGCAAAGCTATTTTGAGTTTGAGGTGAACCCCGTGAACGCCGTGCTGGATCTGATAGTCTGGCCAGGGAAAGAGGAGTTTCGCAAAGATTTCCAGTGGCGGTGCGAGGGCTTGCAGACGGCGGTGCAGCGCAGTCCGGTGGGCTGGTGCGCCGAGTTTTCCATCCCCTTTGCCAGCCTGGGGGCTGCGCCGAGCGGGAGCTGGCGCGCGAATTTCTACCGCATCGACCGCCCGCGTGAAACCGCCGCTGAATACAGCGCATGGTCGCCTACCGGGCAGCCCAAATTTCACGTTCCGGCGCGGTTTGGCATCTTGGAATTCGAGGGGGGAAACCCGGACTGAGAAGCCGTTGGAGACAGAGTCTGCACATTGATATAAAGGCAAAAGAGGATCAGGAACTCAGGAATTCAGGAAAACGGAGAGGAATCATCCGTAGACCGTCCTGCTGGGACGCAGATTTTCAAAGGGAGGGCATTCCTCTCTTCTCCTGATTTCCTGAGTTCCTGATAAGTTTTAGATGCGTGAATGCTGCCGTTGGTGAAATGACCCGTTGACAAACGGGGCTCTTTTTGGTTTTTTATCTCCAGCGTCGCGTTCTCTTTGGCCTTTTGCTTGGCCAAACTTCCTTCGCACTACCGGCTTACGATGCCCGGGATCTCATGGGGCAATCTCTGGGAGCAAATGGTTGATGGCGCGTTCGCATAGTTTTTCAACCCGCATGCCGGGTCACAATCAATGGTCTAAAATCCAGCGGCTCAGAAGCGCTCCGTGTCAAGGGGGGTGTTTCTCTCGAATTTTCGTGGCAAGTCCCTGCGGTGCAACCTCTTGGCAAAGAAAATGCGGAACCGCTCCCGAGTCGCTCCCCTGTAATTTATAAAATTTTGTTATGACTGAATCTACTGATAACCCGTCGCTGCTCCCGGAGAAAAAAGCTCCCAAGAAAACGGTGCGCCGCAAAGCCGCCGCGGCAACGGACGCTGCGCCACGGAAACCCCGCGCCGTCAAAGCCGCAAAAACCACCGAGCACGAACCTGCGGAGACCGAAAAAGCGGCTCCCAAGGCGAAAAAGGCAGCCAAAAAGCCTGCTGCGGTGCGAAAGAAAGCGGTGAAGAAAGGGGTTGAAGCGCAGGTTGAACCCTCGCCTGTCGAGCCGGTGGCGCCTGTTGCGGAGACTCCGGCTCCCGTAGCCGCTCCCGTTGTGGAACAAATCACGCTGCCGCCCAGAGCCGAAGCGCCCACTCAGGATGCTCAGGGGGATCGCGCGCCCAGAGAGGGCCGAGGCCGACGAGGCGATAGAGGCAGGGGCCAAAGAGGCCGTGGGGGAATGCGCTCCAGAGAGCAGCAGCCTCAAGGCCAGCGTCCGGTGATCCCGCAGCCGCCCTCGCACGCAGGTGCAGTGGTTGAGGAATGGTCTCCGGGCCGATCCGCCACGCCGCAAGCCGCTCCCGCGCCGACCGTCGAAAGAGCGCCTTTGGCCGAGCCGCCCCAGCAAGCGCCCGTTGCGCCTGCGCGTCCCCAGCCCGAAGAACTGATCATCCCTGGGCGGCAAGCCCGGCAACAAGCCCAACAGCAGGCTCAGCAACAAGCCCAACAGCAGAGGCACATGAGCCGGGAGGAGCGGATTGCCGCTGCGCGCCAGCAATTTGCCGCAACCGAGGCCCGCATGCCGGAGCCATCTCTGGAAGTTGAGCCCCCTGCCGACCAACCGCGCCCCGAGCCGGTTTATGCCGAGGGGATTGTGGAAGTCTCCGGCAAAGGCTTTGGATTCCTGCGCGATCCCAAACGGGGCTACGCCCAGCATCCGTCGGACATCTTTGTCACCCCGGAAGTCTGCCGCCGCTACAACTTGCGGGACGGCATGTCCATTCGCGGGGAAATCCGCCGGGGCAATCGCGGCCCGCAGCTTTACAAGCTCACCGAGATGGAAGGCGAAGACCCGGAGAACTTCAAAAACATCCCGCTCTTTGACGAGTTGACGACCATCAACCCAAACCGCTTCATCAAGATGGAAACCGACCCGGATCGGTTCACCACGCGCGTGATCGATTTGATGGCGCCCATCGGACGCGGCCAGCGCGGGCTCATCGTCGCGCCGCCGCGCACTGGCAAGACCACCTATTTGCAGCACATCGCCGAGGCCGTGGTGAAGAACCACCCGGACATGAAGCTCATCATTTTGCTCGTCGATGAGCGGCCCGAGGAAGTCACCGAAATCAAGCGCGCCGTGCCGCAGGCGGAATTGATGGCAAGCTCCAACGACCAGGACATCAAGTGCCACACGCGCATTGCGCAACTGGCCATTGAACGCGCCCGGCGGCTCGTGGAGATGGGCAAGCACGTCTTCATCCTGCTCGACTCCATCACCCGCGTGGGCCGGGCGTTCAACAACGCCATGGCCGGCGGGGGGCGCACCATGTCCGGCGGCGTCGATGCCCGCGCGCTGGAAATTCCGCGCAAACTCTTCGCCTCCGCACGCAATACCGAGGAGGCAGGTTCCTTGACGATC
Source organism: Verrucomicrobiota bacterium (assembly GCA_037131875.1). Classification (GTDB taxonomy): domain Bacteria; phylum Verrucomicrobiota; class Verrucomicrobiia; order Chthoniobacterales; family Chthoniobacteraceae; genus UBA695. The sequence continues at coordinate 372 of JBAXQF010000118.1, read as the reverse complement.
ATCGCCACGGCGCTGATCGAGACCGGCAGCCGCATGGACGACTTGATTTTCCAGGAGTTCAAGGGCACCGGCAACATGGAGCTCGTGCTCGACCGCAAGGTGAGCGATCTGCGCATTTACCCGGCGGTGGACATCTTTATGTCCGGCACCCGGCGCGAGGAATTGCTGCTGCCCGAGGCCGATCTGCACAAGATCAGCATCATCCGTCGCGGCCTCTCCGGTCACAAACCGGCGGAAGCCATTGAGCGGCTGCTCTTTTTCCTCAAGAAATTCCCGACCAACGCACAGATGCTGCGGGAAATTCCGGGGTAATACCATTTAGAGCAGTTTCGATTTAATTTGTCGCATGCTCTTCGGCGGCGTGGGCCGTTG
>JBAXQF010000117.1:0-7079 GCA_037131875.1 Verrucomicrobiota bacterium | reverse complement strand
CGCAGGTGCCCTATATGGGCGAACACATCCGGGCCAATGTGATTGGAGCGGTCTGTCCGGAGAGCGGACAAAGCTTCGAGATGATCTTCGACGGCGTGGATACTGATGTCTTCCAATGTTTCCTTGATCATCTGGCAGAAACCATTCCTCCTGATCCCAACAAACGACGCATCCTCATCCTCGACAATGCATCGTGGCACAAAGCGGTCCGCCTCAACTGGCACCACCTTGAGTGCAAGTTCCTGCCCAGCTACAGCCCAGACTTCAACCCTATCGAACGTCTCTGGTTGCGCCTCAAAGCGGACTATTTCACCGCCTTCATTGCCCACACAAAACAGGAGCTTATCGATCGCCTCTGCTTCGCTCTCAACGCCCTTATGGACGACACTCAAATGGTCGCTTCTCAATGCGCTACCCGGAAATGACTTTTGGCAGTTGCTCTAGAGCAGTTTCGGGTTCATTTGGCGCAATGATCTGAGAGCGCCGTGGGTTGGTGCGGGGCTTTTTGAGCGCCGTGGCTGTATTTTGAATACTGCCCCTGAAAAACGGTTCGCACCTACGGTGCAAGTGAGCTCGAAATGCACCGCAACGGCCCACGCCGCCCCGGCGAATAGGAAATTCTTTTTGAGAAACGCTCTAAATCGAAACTGCTCTAAACCCTCCGGGTTTATCATGAATGGATTCGATACTACTCAGCCCGCCGCCGTTGAAATTTTGCGAACGGTTTTGGAGCGGGCTTCCCCGCCGGTTTGCCCGAGGGTCTCCCGGTTTTGGAGCCCACCGCTTTTTTTGCAAACGGCTTGCCGCCGGGACGCGCTGAACGGGGACGCTCAACGGGGGCTTCACGGGAATCCTTTGCGCGGCTGGAGCGCGGGGTGAACGCGATTTCTTCCACACGGGGCCGTTTCGGACGTTCGGTGCGCTTCAACGTGCTTCGCAAGCTGGGACGCGCCTTGCGCTCGCGCCGCTCGGCGGAGTTCTCGGCAGCGGCCTTCGCGCCTTCGGCCAGCAGGGCGTCGATCTCTTTTTGCGTGAGCACGCGCCAGGAACCGGCGGGCATGTCTCCAAGCTGGAGCGGCCCGATGCGCACGCGGGTGAGCCGCTTCACCTCGTAACCGAGCGCGTAAAACATCAGGCGGATCTGCCGTTTCATCCCCTGCTTGAGCACCACTTTGAGCTTGGTGCTCCCGAGTTTGTAAACCGACTCCGCCTTGGCCCAGCCTTCTTCCAAGGCGATGCCGTTGAGAAGTTTCGTGGTCTGCTCGAAGTCGAACGCCCGGTCGAGCACCACTTCGTATTCCTTCTCCACCTTGTAGCGCGGATGGGTGAGCTTGAGGGAGAGTTCGCCGTCGTTGGTGAGAATGAGCAGCCCCTCGCTTTCGCGGTCGAGCCGCCCCACGTGAAAGAGGCGCGGGAAATTCGGCGGGAGCAGGTCAAAAATCGTCCGGCGCTCGTGAGTGTCTGATGCGGTGCAGAGAAACCCGGGCGGCTTGTGGAGGATGAGGGTGGTGGACGCGGCGGTGCGCATCACGTGGTTGCCCACCTTGACCACGTCGGTGGGCGACACCGTGGTGGCCAGGCTTTCGCACAAAACGCCGTTGATCGTCACCTGTCCGGTGCGGATCAATTCCTCACAACTCCGGCGGGAGCCGAGCCCCGCGGAAGCCAAAAATCTGTTCAATCGCATGGGCCAAACCTCGGGCCTGGCGGCGGAAATGTCGAGTCCTGTTCGTTGGAGCTATAGGTCGTATAAGTCCCATAAGACTTATAGGTCCTATATCAGCGCTGCATTACAACAGCTTCGCGCTCAGTTCCGCCAGCGGGCTGCGTTCGCCTTTCTGGAGGGCGATGTGGGCGTGGATGGGCTGTCCGGCGAACCGCCGCGCCGCGTGCACCAAACCGTTGTTCTCGGGGCTGAGATACGGGGCGTCGATCTGGCTGGGGTCGCCGATCAAGACCAGCTTGGAGCCTTCGCCCATGCGGGTGGCGATGGTTTTCAACTCGCTCAGGTTGATATTCTGCACCTCGTCCACGATGAAGAAGGCGTTGGGAATGGAGCGACCGCGCAGGTAGTAGAGCGGCTCGATTTCCATGAGCCCTTGTTCGATCAGGAAATCATACGGCTTGCGCACGCTGCCGCCATTGGGAGCGGCCTGGGATTTCCCCCCCGGTTGTTGCTGCTGCTTGGGCTGCTGGGGACGGCGGCGTTTCTCGTTCCCCTCGCGCTGGGCCGGGGTGAAGATGCGGTCGAGCGCGTCGTAGATCATCCGCGTCCAAGGGAAAAGCTTCTCTTCAATGCCGCCAGGCAGCGCGCCCAGGTCTTTGCCGATGCCGACTGCCGCGCGGGCGACGCAGATTTTGTGGTAATCCCCGGAGTCCAGGTGCATCAACCCGGCGTTGACGCTCAGGAGCGTTTTGCCCGTGCCGGCGCGGGCGGCGGCGGTGACGATCTGGATTTGCGGATCGAGCAGCGCATCGTAAAAACAGGTCTGCTCCAGGTTGCGCGGGCGGATCTCCGTGCCATGGCGTCCGCCGTAGCTCTTGGGGATTTTCAGGCGGCGCAGCGACGAGCCGCAAATGCGCGCAGGAATGGCGTGGCCAACCCCGCCGCTCACCAGCACGTAGGAGGCGAAGCGGTTGGCGGGAAGCTGGTCGGAGTCCAATTCCAGTTCCCCCTTGCTGGCAAAGCGCTGGAAGAGCGTTGGTTCAAGCAGCAGCGTTGGGATGCTTTCAGAGAGGAGCGCGGTTTCCTCGCGGCTCGCGCTGATGCGGCGGTACTTCTCGGCGATGATCCCGCAGACTTGCGCCTTGAGACGCAGCGCGATGTCGTTGCTCACGAGCACGACGCGGCGCTTTTTGTCTCCCTTGAGGGCTTCGCGCTGGCGCAACGCCACGCCCAAAATCTTGTTGTCGGTGATGGAGGCTCCGCCGAACGCCTCTTGCGCGGCTTCCTCCATGCGGTTTGCTTTTTTCCCCGTGGCGCTCAGGCCCGTGATGAAGAGGCTCCCGCCGCCGGGCGTCGGAATCGCCCGTTCGGGGTTCCCGAGATAATCGGGAAACATGGTCGGGTTGAGCACCGTTTCCAACAGGCGGTGAAACTCGCGGGCGTTCGCGCCAATCTCGCTGCGCTCGGTCTTTTTCTTGTCCGTTTCAGAGAGCACCTCCACCGGGATGACCACCTCGTGCTCGCCGAAGGCGAAGATGGCGTTGGGGTCTTCAAGGATGACGCACGTGTCGAGAATGTAGCGGGTCTTGGACATGGAACGGCTCTTTGGAAAGGGTTGATCAGGAGTTGTGAGGAAGCAACAGATTTTCCACAGCCAAGTCGAGCGCGGAATGGCGTTGAGCAAAAAAGAAACGGTGCGCAACGCCTTGACAATCGCCAAGGTGAAGGCATTAACATGATTCCTAGATAAATGAAACCCTGCTTCCATGCTGCGTTTTCGACTGAAACCTTGCCGCCTGTCCCCCAGGCCTGCCGGCAATGTGCTTTGGGGGGATTATGAGAGACCGGCTTATCCAGTGGGGGGACTGGTTGGTGCGCCAACTGGCCCGCTTGGGCAAAAGCGCCCTCTTTTTCCTGGAGGCTGCGGTTTGCTGTCTGACGCCGCCGCTGAAAGGGGATCGCATTCTCAAGCAAATCTGGTTTATCGGCTGGAAGTCGATGCCGGTCATCTGTCTCACGGCGGCCTTCACCGGCATGGTGCTGGCGTTGCAGGGGCACCCCACCCTGCGGCGGGTCGGGTCGGAAGCGTTTTTAGGGCCGCTGGTCGCGCTCTCGCTGATCCGGGAACTCGGGCCGGTGCTCGCCGCGCTCATGGTCACCGGCCGGGCCGGTTCGTCCATCACCGCGCAAATCGGCATCATGCGGATCAACGACCAGATCGACGCCATCGAACTGATGGGGCTCAACCCAATGCGCTACCTGGTGGCCCCCAATCTGATCGCCCTGGTCGTGGCCATGCCGCTCTTGTCGGCGGTCTTCGACGTGATCGCCATCTTTGGAGGCTACCTGTTGGGAGTGCGCGTGCTGGGGCTTAATGCGGGTGCGTATTTCGGGGAGATGAACAACTACGTTGTGCTCCACGACATCCTCAACGGCTTCTACAAATCGATGTGCTTCGGCGCATTGATCGGCGGGGTCTGTTGCTACAAAGGGTTCAACAGCAAGTTCGGAGCCGAAGGGGTCAGCGCCGCCACCACCCAGGCCGTGGTGGACGCTTCCGTGCTGATTCTGGTTTCGGATTACCTCCTCACCGCACTGGTCAACTAAGAGAAAACACGCCGTGATTGTCATCGAAAATTTATGCAAAGCGTTCGGGGGCCAGGAGGTTCTGCGCGGCGTTTCGCTGGAGGTGAAGGCCGGGGAGTTTGTGGCGCTGGTGGGGATGAGCGGCAGCGGCAAAAGCCTGCTCCTGCGCAATGTGGTGCGCTTGATCCGGCCCGACAGCGGACGGGTGCTTGTGGACGGGCGCGATGTAGCCCGCATGCCGCGCGCGGAGTTGGAAGCGCTGCGCAGCCGCATCGGCTACGTGTTCCAAAGCGGCGCGCTGTTCGATTCCCTCACCGTGTTTGACAACGTGGCCTTTCCGCTGCGCGAAAAGACGCGCCTGGGCACCTCGGCCATCCGCCGCAAGGTGATGGAGGAACTCGATCAAGTCGGGCTGGCGGATGCGGTGGGCAAGTATCCCGCCCAACTCAGCGGCGGCATGCTCAAGCGCGTGGCGCTGGCGCGGACGCTGGTGCGCGACCCGGAAATCATCCTCTTTGACGAGCCGACCACGGGCCTCGACCCCATCGTGGTCAACTCCATCCTGCAACTCTTTGATTCCGTCCACAAACGGCTCAACCTGACGGGCATCCTGGTTTCCCACGAAATCCCGGAAATCTTCGGCATCGTCCAAAAAATCGCGATGCTCCACGAGGGCGTGATTGCCGCCGTGGAAACCCCGGAGTCCATCCTCTGCTCCCAAAACCCGGTGATCGACCAATTCGTCCACGGCAAAGCCGAAGGGCCGATTGCCACTTAGCCTTCACGACCATGAAAAAACAACGCTTCGAATTTTTCGTCGGCCTCTTTATGGCCATCGGCATCCTCTGCCTCGCCTTTCTGAGCATCCGCATCGCCCGCAATGAACTCTTCGCGGCGGGCGGCTACGAAGTGCAGGCGGTCTTCACCAATTGCAACGGCCTGCGCAACGGCTCGGCCATCATGATCGCAGGGGTGGAAGTGGGGCGCGTCAAAACAATCACGCTGGAGGATTACGAAGCCAAGGTGACCCTCATGCTCCAACGCGGCGTGGCGCTGCAAAAAGACGCCATCGCATCCATCCGCACCAAAGGGTTGATCGGCGAGAAATACGTGGAGATCACCCCCGGCGCCGCCGATCAGATGGTTCCCCCCGGCGGAATGCTCCACGGCACGGAACCGGCCATGGATCTGGAAGGTTTGATTTCCAAGTTCGTTCAGGGAAACTTGTCCACCACCAAACCCTCCAACCCATGAAACGCATCACCGCCATCTCGCTCCTTTTCGCCGCCTTCGCCAGCGCCGCGCTCGCCGCGAGCCCGCTGGAAGAGGTGAAAGCCACCACGGAAAAAGTCATCCTCCTGCTCAAAGACCCCAAGCTGCAAGGGGACGAAAAAAAGAACGAACGCCGCCAGGTCGTCCGCACCGAAATGGAGAAACGCTTTGCGTGGGAGGAAAGCGCCCGCGCCTGCCTGGGGCGGCACTGGCTCAAGCGGACGCCCGCCGAAAAAGCCGAGTTCGTGAAACTTTTCAGCGAGTTCCTCAAGGACACCTACTCGGATAAAGTCGCCACCTACTACGGGGATTTGGACAAAGTCGATTACCAGGGAGAGAAAATTCAGGACGATTACGCCTCCGTCAAACTCGTGCTCAAGACCAAGGCGAAGCTTGAGCATCCTCTGGAGTACCGGATGGAAAAAACGAGCGACGCCTGGAAGGTCTTCGACGTCATTATCGAAGGCGTCAGCATGGTCAAAAACTACCGCGACCAGTTTGATGCAATCATCGCCAAGTCCTCCTACGAGGGGCTCATCAAGGAGATCAAGGCCAAGCAGCCCCTGAATCCGTAACCTTGTGAAAGCGAAAATTTCACTCCTCCTCCTGCTTTGCACCTGCGCCGCCTTCGGGCAAGAAGCGCCCGCGCCCGCCGCTGAGGAAAAGGAATTTCACGACCCATTCGCGACCGAGGATACCGCGGCGCAGCCCAAAATCTCCGATCCGCTGGAACGGATGAACCGCGTGTTTTACCGTTTCAATGACACCCTCTATTGCTGGGTGCTGCGGCCCGTCTCCAAAGGCTATCGCACCGTCGCGCCCAAGCCGGTGCGGGAATCATTCGAGCGGTTTTTTGACAACGTGAAATTCCCCATCCGCTTGGTCAACAACATGCTGGAAGGGCGCATCAAAGGCGCGGGCATCGAGACCACCCGCTTTGTAGTCAACACCACCGTGGGCGTGGGTGGTCTTTTCGACCCCGCCACCCGCTGGAGCCTCAAGGCGCAGCCTGCGGACTTCGACCAAACCCTGGCCGTCTACCGCATTCCCACCGGCATCTACCTGCACTGGCCCTTCCTTGGCCCCTCCAGTCTCCGGGGAACCGTGGGCTCCGCAGGGGACATCGCGCTCAATCCCTCGTGGTATTTCGCCATACCGCCTGCGGTGACCTGGGGAGCGGTGGGACTGGACAAAGTCAACACCACCTCCTTGCACAGCGAGGAGTACGACGCGCTCAAGGAAGCGACGCTTGACCCGTATGTCGCGCTGCGCTCCGCCTATTTCGAGCGCCGCGCCGATGCTGTGAAACAGTGATTTGGCAGCGGCGGATCTGGGAGTTCCAGAAGTTGCATGCTGCTTGTTTGCATTACAACGGAGTCAACGACGAGGCGCGAAGACGGGGCCGTATGAAACGGCTGGGCAGTGCTTCCGGGTGAAGCACTCTTATGACGGATCCGTAAAGAAAGCAGCCCCCCAGCCTGCACTCCATCCATAAGTTCTTATTAGAGCGTTTTCCATGAAGGTGTTTACAATAGGCCGTGAGCGCCGAGGGGTG
>JBAXQF010000116.1:0-7179 GCA_037131875.1 Verrucomicrobiota bacterium | reverse complement strand
CCAAGAGCCTCACGTATCCTCACCGAAAAACCACGCTTTTTCACGAAGAACCAAATTTTCATGATATGAAAAATTTCCACATAAAATTATTTAATGGCCATGAAGGCTTTGCGTGTATAGACTTGCAATGGGAGCGCTTGGTCAAGCAAATGACCCAGCATCATTTTTATCACCTAAAAGAGTGGTATGCCTCATACCTTGAGGCTTTGGAGCTAAATCCTAATGAAATCGTGTTCTGCATTGTATATGAAAGCGAAAATCCAGTAGCCATCCTGCCCCTTAAAAGGAAAAATCATACAGTTTCCGGATTAAAAATTCGCACCCTTGAATTACCGCGACACAACCACATGCATTTGAGAGATATTCTTATATGCGATGCAGTCGCTACAGAGCTAACGGCTGCAGATTTTGTGGATCTTTTAAGACAGTCAAAGGATTTACGCTGGGATGCACTTACTCTTTTGCATTGCCCGGAAAACTCCTGTGCCCACAGGGCCTTTACACTGAAATCGCCACCCCTCAGCCTTTGCATGAGAAGGTTTGGCTCTAGTTATGCTGCAGTGCAACCATGGGAGCAATTCATTATTACGCTTTCAAAAAGCTTCAGGCAGAACCTCAGAACAGCCCATAATCGGGCTGTTGCAATCGGCGATTTACGAATTGAAGTGGCAAACACCCCTCAATTGCTTGATACAGCTCTTTCTGATTTTCTTGATATCGAAGCATCTGGATGGAAGGGAGAAGGGGGAACGGCTATAAAGCAAGACAAACAACTTGCGGGATTTTATAAGAATCTGACACAGAAGTTCGCCCCTTTCGGTGGCTGCGAAATCCACATTCTTAAAATCGCCGACAAAGCCGTTGCCGGGTTATTTCTTCTGATTGCCGATAAAACCGTATACATACCAAAGCTTGGATACAAAGAGGAGTTTTCCCGCATAAGCCCCGTCCATTTGCTATTAGAGAATCTATTCAAGCTATGCCATGAGAAAGGCATGACTGAAATAAATCTAACATCAGACGCCGCTTGGTTTAACGTCTGGAAGCCCCAAACAATCGATGTGCATAATATTTATTTATTTAACAGGACTCTCCGTGGAATGATTATTGGATTGGCTATGCGCCTTACAAAAGACGGAAGCTATCTTCGGAATATTTTGCACTGGTTCGCTCGAAAAGCAAGATAGGGCCGGAAGCTGCCGGGATATTTTCGGAGATGCTCAAATGCATCCCGTTCACGCGTGGAGTGGAATCTGTTTGAGTGCCCCCCGAGTGTAAATGCAGCCCGGCGTAGCGATTTCATAGCCTTGCAGAAAGGCCGCAGTGATGTTGAACCTTTTCTTCGCAGCGTCAATCGTTTAAAACCCTTTGACTCGTGACAGTTCGGTTGACTAATCTCCGTATATGACATTCCGGGATCTATCCCAAGCGCTCGATCCCAGACTCGCATTCGAAGCTTTCCAGCGGCTTTGGTTCCGAAGAATTGCCCAACAGGAAGAGCGCGGCAAGACAGGCCAGTGGTATTTGCTTTTTGGTTTTAGCCAGAAGAGCTCCCTCCTCAATCCCCACCCGGTGGAGTTGCAAAAGCTGATCCCAACCAAAGACCGCATCTGGGCTGATCCATTCGCATGGAAGCATGGCGATGATTATTTCATCTTTTGCGAAGAATGGATTTATGGCCAGCCACATGGGCATCTTGCTGTGATGCGACTGGGAGCAGACGGAACCGTAAAGGAACCAGCAACGCCAATCATTCAAGAGGCAACCCACCTCTCCTACCCTTTCCTGTTCGAGTTCGATGGTCACCTCTATATGCTGCCCGAGAACGGTGCGGCGGGAAAACTCCAACTTTACCTTTGTGAAGAGTTTCCCTTCCGGTGGACGAAAGCAAACATTCTCATGGAAAATGTACGCGCCGCCGACACCGTGCTGCATGAGCACGCAGGAAAATGGTGGATGTTCACCTCCCTGGATGACCGCCGCCACCGCAGCAACCGCGACTTATGCATCTTCTGGGCAGACTCGCCGCTCTCCAACCGCTGGACGCCTCATCCACAAAACCCCGTGGTGCGAAGCTTCCAAAAGGGGCGCGGGGCAGGCCGCATCTTCTCCCTCGACGGCAAGCTCTACCGCCCATCACAGAACTGCCTCATCCGGTACGGCTACGGCCTGAATGTTTCGCAAATCACGCAACTTGATGCGCAACATTACAGCGAGCGCGTGGTTTGCAAGGTGACCTCCGAATGGGAACCGGGGAACCGCGCCACCCATCATCTTGACTGGCACGAAGGGTTGCTGTGCATGGATGCCCGAAGACTGCTTGCCCCGGAAGAAATCATTTCGTGATCTCTCAATGCTTCGCCAAACTTGAACGCGAGCCCGACTTTGTTTAAGGTGTACACGTTGGCTCGGATTTTCCGCCGCCACATTCCACGCTGATGACCCCACTCCACCCTCTCTCCGCCCCAGCGGATTTTTTCCAACGCTTTTTTCAAGAACTAGAGCGGCAGGATCTCCCTTATGTCATCCTGCATGCGTATGAGGAAATGCCGGCTTCGATTCCCACGGATGTGGACTTCTCTGTTCGCTCCGCGGATCTCCACTCCATCCGCCCGATTGTGGCCCAAATCGCATCGCAGCTTGGCTGGCTGCATGTCAAAACCGTACAGCACGAGGTGTGGGGATACCAGTTTGTGGCGGTGAACCCGCACGATTTCCGCGAATTTTTGCAACTGGATGTGTGCCCCCATTTCATGCGGGATGCGCATGTTTTTATTTCCGATTCCACGCTGCTGGCCGGGCGGCGGCGCTACAACGGATTTTACATTCCCGCTCCATCTGCCGAGTTCGCCTACACCCTGGCAAAAACCGTAGCCAAGCAGAAAAGCCTGACGGATTACCTGCCGCAGTTGCGACGTCTCTGGGAACAGGAACCGAAACAATGCGCAGCACATCTGCGAGAACTGCTGGGCGAGGCGTTTTCCTCCCTCGATCAACTTGAAAAGCCCGGCACAACCCCGGACGCGCTGTTAGGCGAGATGCGTGCGCGGCATCCCAAGCCGCTCCAGATGCGCCTCAACGAATGGCGGCGCATTCTTCGTCGCATGCGCCAGCCGTGCGGTGTGCATCTGGCGGTACTAGGCCCGGACGGCGTGGGCAAATCCACACTGCTGCAAAACGTCGCGGAGCTGATCGCTCCACTATTCCGCTCCCTCAAAGTGCTGCATTTTCGCCCGGCATTTTTTGAACGCAAAACCGATCGCACCCCGACGGAGCAGCCTCATGCACAGCGTCCCAGAGGCACCTGCGCAAGCTGGTTGAAGGTGCTTTATTATGCGTTCGACCATTGGTGTGGCTACCTCTTGCAGCAACGACTGGCGCTTGCAACAAACCACTGCGTCCTGTTCGACCGGAATTTTGACGACCTGTTGATTGATCCCGTGCGCTACCGGCTTCAAAATAGCCGCTGGCTCATCCGGTTGCTCCGCCCGCTGCTGCCGAAACCGGCGCTCACGTTCATCCTCAGTGCCTCCCCCGAGGTAATCCACCAACGCAAACCGGAACTCTCGCAGGAGGAAATCGCCCGGCAGCTGGCGGCGATGCAGAGCTTGGCCGCAACCAGCGCATCCTATCAAATCATCAACGCCCAGCAGCCTGCCGCACAAGTTGCAACGGAAGTCATCTCTCACCTCACCGCTTTTCTTGCCCGAAGAGAGCAGAAACTCTAGCACCGCCATTCATGCTCAAAATATTGCTTTCAGCTTATGGATGCGAACCGGGAAAGGGTTCTGAACCTGGCGTGGGGTGGAACTGGGCGGAACAGATGAGCCAGCACCATGACGTTTGGGTCATCACACGGGCCAACAACCGAGATCTGATCGAATCGACCAGACTGGATTGGGTGCAGCGCGTCCACTGGATTTATTACGATCTCCCTGGCTGGCTGCGCTTTTGGAAAAAGGGGGGACGGGGGGTTCAACTCTATTATTATCTGTGGCAGATTGGCGCTTACTTCACGGTGCGCCGCCTGCTGCGAACAACGCCGCTGGATCTGGTGCACCACGTCACATTCGGTAAATTCTGGGTGCCCTCCTGGATGGGGTTACTGCCCATCCCGCTGATCTTTGGCCCTGTAGGAGGAGGAGAGGACACTCCTGCTCAATTACTCCAAGGGCTGACGCCACGGCAGCAACGCTTTGAAGCCTTGCGTAATCTGGCCCGGGGACTATTCCGCTACGACCCCGTCTTGCGCCGCACGTTGCGCAAAGCCACCGTGGTCGCCGCTACGAAAGAAACTGCGACCGTGATCGAACAGTATTTCCACCCACGACACGCGATCATTATCCCCCAAGTGGGAGTCTCAGTAACGGAGATGGCGAAATTCGATGCCATCGCTCCGAAAACGTGCGGCCCGTTCCGCCTCCTCAGCATTGGGCGTTTAGTGCATTGGAAGGGGTATCACCTCGCCATTAAGGCTTTTGCGCAATTCCTGAAGACCTACCCCAATGCCGAGTATTGGCTTGTGAGCAGCGGCCCGGAACGGGAGGCTCTGGAAACCTTGGCACAATCCCTTGGCTGTGGAAAACAGGTAAAATTTTTGGGACGCCTGCCCACGCTGGATGCTGTTTACGCCAAGCTGGAACAAGCAGATGCCCTTGTTCACCCCGCCCTGCACGAAGCGTTTGGCAATGCCTGCCTGGAAGCCATGGCTGCAGGGCGTCCCGTGATCTGCCTCAACGAAGGCGGGCCGGGACTGCAGGTCACGCCGGAAACGGGGATCGCCGTTGAGCCCGGAACCGAAGAGGAAACCGTTGACCGTCTCGCGCAGGCAATGACCCGGCTGGCAACAACCCCCGGACTGGCCGCCAACATGGGAAGGATGGCCCGCCAGCGTGTGCGCGAACAATTTTCCTGGGAGGAGATGGCCCGGCAAATGAATGTGGTTTACAAAGAAAATGCCTACAGCGTCCAGCACTGACAAATCCAGCGTGCTTTTGTTCGCCCACGAGCAGAGCGCAGCCGCATCCCAGAACCACCCAGTCCGTGTTATTCTGCGGCACGGCAAGCCCCTTTTACTGCTTCCCGTGGATCGGGTGCTCGCCGCGCAGGCGCTGACACTTTATCCCGCGCAGACATTCCCGGCACGGATCGCAAAACAGGGGCTTCAGCTTGCTCTGCGGCTTGGCGTTCCCGTGCCGCTTCCCTCCGTGCAACTGCCAGTGGATGCAACGAGCCCGCTCACACGGTTCTGCTCCCAATGGTTTGCCCCAGAGCGCGCGGCTATCCTGCTCGGGAATCCTGCAGCGCCGGGCCGCCGCTTTGTAATCCTCGGGTTCAATGAAAAGAACGAACCAGCGGTGATCGTAAAGGCCGGTTTCACAGACGAGGCCCGCGCCCTGATCCGCAAGGAAGCTCGTTTTCTCCAAGCCGTGGCTTCATTTCCCGGCATACCAGTTTTGCGTGGAATACTGGACGAAGAACCATTTGCTGCGTTTGCGATGGATTTTGTCCCGGGGAAGCCGCCGCGCGATAGTGCACCATTGCCGGAGCTTTTAGGCTCCTGGATCAACGAACGTCAAATGATCCCGTTTGCCGAAACACAAGCAGGGAAGGCACTTGGGGGACGGACGCCCGCCGAGCTGCAAAATATCTCTTTTCATCCCGTGCTGCACCACGGCGATCTCGCTCCCTGGAACGTCCGAGCCTGTCCCGACGGCAGTTGGACCGTGATCGACTGGGAGCGGGGCGATTTATGCGGTATCCCCGGATGGGACTGGTTTCACTTCGTCATACAGCAAGCCGTGCTGGTGAAAAAAGAACCCGCCGCGCAGGTGGCGCAACGAGTGGAGCAACTCTTTGCAAGCGCTGCGTTTCGTCATTATACAGCCCAGTCAGGCATTGCAGGAGTGGAGAAACCACTCCTCGCCGCCTACTTACTACACTGCACTGAGGTCATCGGGCAAACCGAGGGTGCCGAGACGCTCCAAGCACTCCATGGGCTTTTTTTGGACGCGAGGGATCATTAGGAGAGGCTTACCCCCCTTCAAATCCATTCGGATTCAATGACTGCCACCGCCAGGTGTCGGCGCACATTTCTTCGAGGCCCAGCTTGGCTTCCCAGCCCAGTTCGCTGCGGGCTTTGGCCGGATCCGCGTAGCAGGCGGCCACATCGCCGGGGCGGCGGGGGGCGATGCGGAAGGGCACTTTGCAGCCGCTCGCTTTTTCAAACGCGCCGATCATCTCCAGCACGCTGTATCCGCGGCCTGTCCCAAGGTTGTAAGTGACGATGCCGGGGTTTGTGCAAAGCTTTTCCAGGGCCCGCACGTGGCCCTCGGCCAGATCGGAAACGTGGATGTAATCGCGCACGCCCGTGCCGTCGGGCGTGGGATAGTCGCTGCCGAACACGGAGAGCTCCTTGAGTTTGCCCACGGCGACTTGCGCAATGTAGGGGATGAGGTTGTTGGGAATCCCGTTCGGGTCTTCCCCAATGCGGCCGCTCGGGTGGGCGCCCACGGGGTTGAAGTAGCGCAGCAGGGCGATGTTCCAGGCCGGATCGGCCACATGCAAATCGCGCAACACTTCTTCAAGCATCAGCTTGGTGCGCCCGTAGGGGTTGGTGGCGGAAAGCGGGAAATCTTCCGTGATCGGCACGGTGGCAGGGGCTCCATAGACAGTGGCCGAGGAGCTGAAAACAAGGTTGCGGCACTGCGCTGCGGCCATCACTTCACACAGGACAAAGGTTCCCGTCAGGTTGTTTTGGTAATACCGCAGGGGCTCGCGCACCGACTCGCCAACCGCCTTGAGCCCGGCGAAGTGAATGACGGCGTCCACCGGTTGCGCGGCGAAAATTTTGACGAGCTTTTCCCGTTCCAGCAGATCGACGGAATGGAATGCCACCGGCTTGCCCGTCAGTTCCCGAATCCGCTGAATGGAGGTTTCCTTGCTGTTGCAAAGGTTGTCCACAATGACGACCTCGTGCCCTGCCTGGAGCAGAGCGATGGCGGTGTGACTGCCGATATAGCCGGCTCCCCCTGTAACAAGAATTCTCATAAGACGATATGCTGCGTGCAATCCTAGTGCGTATGTTTTGGAAAATACAGGAAAGAAAACGAATTGGCTCAAATGCGAATTGGCTCAAATGAAAAGACACCGGCCGGTGGAATGAAAAGTGAGCGGAAC
>JBAXQF010000115.1:0-7344 GCA_037131875.1 Verrucomicrobiota bacterium | reverse complement strand
CACCAGCCTTCGGCGCTCCCAAGCCACTGGCCACATTTTTTTGTAAAATGCTCTAGAGAGTTCCGCATTGTCGCGCGCTCAACCGACCCTCGCCTTATGAGAACACTCTGCAGATGTGTCATACTGGCACTATTCTGCACGCCCGCATGAGGTGAGACTAGCGACATATTGTCGCAATCTTGCGGTGTCAGATTTCCTGGTGCTTTGAGGAAATCACAGGACATCAGGGACTTATGCTCATGGTATCCCCGCGTGGGCGGTCAGGCATTGGATAAGCTAGGAGCAAGGTTGTAAACCGATACCTTTACACAATCCAAAAGGAGAAATGCTATGAACATCATTCGTTATCAAGACCCTGAACTGGCGACGTGGTCGCCTTTGAACCGCCTGGCTTCGCTCCGCGAGGAGATGAACCGGCTGCTGGATGGCTCCCTGGCGGGCTTTACCGGCAATGTCGGTCTGTTTGGCGGCTGGAGCCCCACGATGGACGTCTTCCAGGACAAGGACAACGTCTATTGCAAGGCCGAGCTGCCCGGGATGAAGAAAGAGGAGATTGAAATCACCTTCCAGGAGGGCATGCTCACCATCGCGGGCGAGCGCAAGCAGGAAAGCGAAGTGCGTGAGGGGGAGAGCTTCCGCAGCGAACGCTTCTTCGGGAAATTCCATCGCAGCATGTCGATGCCGACCAAAGTGGACGTCGAGAAAATCAAGGCGACCTACAAGGACGGCATTCTCACCGTGGAACTGCCGAAGGCTGCCGAGGCCAAGGCCAAACAGATCGAAGTCAAGATCTCCTAACCCAACAATCCACCATTGAAAACACGATGAAACCACACACTCTGGAAAGAACCGGGGAACAATCCGTCGCGCGGATGCCCTCGTGGGAGTTGCCGCCCGCGAATATCCGCGAAGAACACGACGCCTACCTGCTGGAACTGGAGATGCCCGGCGTCTCCAAAAGCGGCCTGGAGGTGACCGTGGAGAATAATGAGCTGACCATCGTGGGCCACCGGGGCGACACCGATCCGCAAGGGGAGGTCGTTTACCGCGAGTCCCGCCATGGCGACTACCGGCGCACCTTTGAGATCGACGCCTCCATCGACACCGCAAAGATTGCGGCGAAAATGGAGCAGGGCATCCTGAGCCTCACGCTGCCCAAGGCGGAAAGCCTCAAGCCGCGCAAGATCACGGTGGCGGATTAAGCGGGGCGTTCAAGCACCATAAGTCCTATAGGTCTTATAAGACCTATAGGACAGAGTCGTGAAGCCTCAGGCTTTGCCGAGGAGGATCTTCCCGCCGCGGCTGCCTTGCAGAGCGTGGGTGACGGCCGCCTTGATTTCGCTGATCGGATAAACCTTCTCGACGGGGGTCTTGAATGCGCCGGCTTTCGCCATCTCAAAAAGCTCGGCGAACATGGCGTGGAGTTCGGCTTCCGTGGCTTTCTGATACCAGCGGGTCATCCAAAATCCCAAGATTTGGATGTCTTTGAAAATGAGCAGCCCGGTGGGCAGCATCAAGGGACGGCGGCTCATGGCGCCAAAGGTGAGCATCTTGCCGCCTGAGGCCAGGGCGCTCGCCACGCGCGAGGCGCTTTCGCCGCCCACGGAGTTGAGCCCGAGCAGGATTTTTGCCCCGCCGGTGCGGGCTTTGATTTGCTCGTTGGCGTCCTTATCGTCCAAGAGCACCACGTCGCCTCCGAGAGCGGTAAGTTCCTCAATGAGTTCGGGGCGGCGCACCAGGTTCACCGTGCGCAGTCCCAGCTTTTTGGCAATGGCAATCACCGCGCGGCCCACAGCGGAGTTCGAGGCGTTCTGGATGACCCACGCGCCCGGCTCGGGAGCCACGTAATCGTGCAGCATCCGCCAGGCGGAGGCCGGGTTGACCTTGATCATCGCCGCCTCGGCGTAAGGAACCCCCTCGGGGATGGGAATCAATTTCGCGGCCTCCACAATGCCGGCTTCGCGCCACGTGCCATAGGCGTGCGGCAGCAGAACGGCCATGCCCGGCTTGAGGCCGGTCACGTCAAAGCCGACTTCCGCGATCCGCCCCACCCCTTCGATGCCGGGAGTGGAGGGCAGGGGATAGCGAACCGGGTATTTGCCTTCGATGGTATTCAGGTCTGCCGGGTTGATCGGCGCGAGGATGTCCTTCACAAGCACTTGGCCGGGCCCGGGAGCGCCGATTTCGGCTTCGAGCACTTCCACGGTTTCGGCGGGAACACCATATTCACGGTAAACGACGGTTTTGGTCATAGAAATACTTATGCTGGTAGCAAAAACGTATAAGGTCAATCACTTTTCGCACGCCGCCGCGCCTTCCCGCTCCGCGTTCTTGTCCGGATACTCGAAGACCTGCCCCTCGTAGTTGCGCAGGACAAGTTTCTCCTCGTCGCGGTAGATTTGGTAGTCCGGGTTGATGGGGATTTTGCCGCCGCCGCCGGGCGCGTCGATGACGTATTGGGGGATGGCGTAGCCGGTGGTGTGGCCGCGCAGGCCTTCGATAAGCTCGATCCCCTTGGCCACCGGCACTTGCAGGTGGGAGGAGCCGAGGATCAAGTCAAGCTGGTAGAGATAATACGGGCGCACCCGGCAGAGGAGGAGTTTCTGGACGAGCGCGGTCATGGTTTCCAAGTCGTCGTTGACGCCCGCAAGCAGCACGCTCTGGTTGCCCAGCGGAATGCCGTGGTCGGCAAGCCGTCCCAGGGCGTCCCGGGATTCCACGGTCAACTCCCGGGGGTGGTTGACGTGGACGCTCATCCAAAGCGGATGGTAGCGCTGGAGCATCCGGCAAAGCTCCGGGGTGATGCGCTGCGGCAGGAAAAGGGGCACCCGCGAGCCAATCCGGATGAATTCGAGGTGCGAAATCGCCCGGAGCCGGCGCAAAATCGCTTCCAGCCGGTCGTCGGAAAGCAGCAGCGGATCGCCCCCGGAGAGGAGCACGTCGCGAACTTCCGTATGCGCTTCCAGGTAGCGGAACGCCTCTTCGAAATCGATGTGAAGCTCCTGTTCGCCCGCGCCGCTTACCACCCGGCTGCGGGTGCAATAGCGGCAGTAGGAGGCGCACCGGTCGGTGACAAGGAACAGGACGCGGTCCGGGTAGCGGTGGACGAGCCCCGGCACCGGCATATGGCTGTCTTCGCCGCACGGATCAGCCAGCTCGCCCGGTGCGCGCAATGTCTCTTCCAGGCGCGGAACCACCTGGCGGCGGATGGGGCAGTGCGGGTTCTGCCGGTCGATCAGGTTAAAAAAGTGGGGGGTGATGCCCAAGGCAAGTTTGCTGCCGGAGAGAATCGTCCCGGCGCGTTCCTGCGGCGTCAGCTCCAGCAACGCTTCGAGTTGCGCCAGCGAGGTAATCCGGTTCTTCAACTGCCACTTCCAGTCGTTCCACTGGGCGGCGTCCACATCGGGCCAGCAGCCGGGGGCGTGGGATCGAAACGCCTTCAGGTTCGTATGCATGGTTTAGGGCAGATTAGCGATTGCCGTTCCGGTGTCAACCACGCGGCGCGAAAAAACCACGAATCCCTATCGAGTATTGCGTATTTCGATTTTCGCGCGGGCGTTGAGGCGCAGAAGGTGGGATTTCGCTTTGAACGCAGCCGCGTCGCGTCTGTCATACAAAGCATGTTTACGTTTCGCATGCTCCCGTTGCTTGGTTGTGTTTTCATGGCGTCGGCAGGCTGGGCGGAATCCCCCCAAAGTCCGGTGGCGCTTCTGCACCAGCTGGACGACGGCTTCGCCCAAGTGTTTGAGAAAACCGCCCCCAGCGTGGTGGTGCTCGACGTATCGAAAAAAAGTGCGCTGGCGGACGAGGAAAACGGCGCCCTCTCTGAAGAGGCCGATTCCTTTTTCCGCGTTCCCCGCCCAGGCATTCCCAGCCCCTTTCGAGTCCCTGAGCCGCCCGCTCGCAGCGAAGGCTCGGGGTTTGTCATCCGGGCCGACGGGATGATCCTCACCAACCACCACGTCATCGCCGGGGCGGAAAAAATGACCGTCAAACTCAAGGACGGACGGCAGTTCCCGGCAAAACTGATCGGCGCGGACGAACAGACGGACATCGCCGTGCTCAAAATCGAGGCCACGGGGCTGCCGGTCGCCGCGTGGGGGGACAGCGACAAAGTCCGCATCGGCCAACTCGTCTGCGCCATTGGCGTGCCGTATGATTTGGATTACTCCTTCACCATCGGCTGCCTCAGCGGCAAGGGCCGCTCGGGCCTGACCCCGGAGGCCACGCCCTACGAGGATTACCTGCAAACCAGCGCACTCATCAACCCTGGCAACTCCGGCGGGCCGCTGCTGGATGTGGAGGGCCGCGTCATCGGCATGACCACCCTCGTCAACGGCCTCAACCGCGGCCTCGCCTTTGCGATTCCCTCAAAAATGCTCCAGAACGTGAGCAGCCAGTTGATCGAAACCGGCAAAGTCGCCCACCCCGCACTCGGGATTCGCATTGAGACCCTCGGGGCGGACTCCAGTCTGCGCGACCAGATCACCGGCGTGGAAAAAGGGGTCGTCGTCACCACCATCGAGCCGGATACGCCCGCCTACAAGAGCGACCTGCGCCCGGCGGACGTGATCACCGAGATTGACGGCACGCCGGTGGCCACGGCGCAGGAATTGCGCAAACAGGTGCTTGCCCGGAAGATCGGCCAGACGGTGACGCTCACCGTGTGGCGCGGGGGCAAAACGCTCAAAATCAGCGTCTCCACCGGAGAAATGCCCGCCGCCCGGGCTGCCGAGGCGCTCAGCGAAAAAGCATGCGGACTGCATTTGGGCGAAGTCACCCAGGCCATCGCCGACCGGCTCGGCCTCAAAACGCTCTCGGGAGCGCTGGTGACCGGGGTCGATCCCGCAAGCCCCGCCGCCATCGCAGGCATCCAGCGGGAGGACGTGATCACCGAAGTGGATTCCAAGCCGGCCCCGGATGCCGCGGCGGCACGCAAGCTGCTGGAAAGCCATACCGGCACAAAAGCGGTGCTTTTGTTCATCGAACGCAAAGGACAGAAGACCTATGCGGTGCTGAAAATCGAATAGTGTATGTTCCTTGGTTGGGCGGACGGTGCCGGAGGGTATACCGGCACCGCCCGTTTTTTTGCGCGGTTGCCCGGACGGCAAGCGCCTACCCCTCCGCCTCGATGCGCGGGAAGAGCGGCGTGGGCGCGCCGAGCACATGGCCGTCGGGCAGCGCGGCTTGCGCATTGAGCGCGTCGTCGAGCCTGGCATCGGCGTTTGCGCTGAGCTGGGCGGCCATGCCGCGCGCGGCCTCGGGCAGCACGGGGGAAATGAGAATGGCAAGGATGCGCAGCGCCTCGGCGAGGTGGTAGAGCACCGTATCAAGCTGTTCTGCCTGCGCCGGGTCTTTGGCGAGCTTCCACGGTGCTTGCGTCTCAATGTAGGCGTTGCACTTCGCGGCGAGGCCAAACGCGGCCTCCAGCGCGGCATGCACCTGGTATTGCTCCATCTTCGCGGCGTATTGGGTCACGGTTGCGCGCGCTTCCGCGAGCCATTCGGTCTCGGCGGCGGGGCGCTTGAGGACGCCGCTGCGATACCGTTGGGCCATGTTGAGCGTGCGGTTGAGCAGGTTGCCAAGGTCGTTGGCCAAGTCGGTATTGTAGCGCACCACCAGACGATCCTCAGAGAACTCCATGTCCTGCCCTGTCGCGGTGTCGCGCATCAAGTAATAGCGGAGCGCGCCCGCTCCGTATTTGTCGGCGAGAACGGCGGGATCAACGACGTTGCCGAGGCTCTTGCTCATCTTCGCGCCGCCGCTGTTGATGTAGCCGTGGACAAGCAGCGGCGGGATTTCCGCATCGGTGAACCCGGCGGCGTGGAGCATGATGGGCCAGTAGACGCCGTGGGCGGGCACGAGGATGTCCTTGCCAATGACGTGCAGCGCGGGCCAGCGGCTGTCGAACTCCGCGTTGTGGGGCTGCGCGCCGCTCCAGTAACCGGCAAAGCTGATGTAGTTGATGAGCGCGTCAAACCAAACGTAGGTGACGTAGCCGGAGTCAAACGGCAGTTCAATACCCCATTCCAGGCGCGCCTTGGGCCGGGAGATGCAGAGGTCGCCCGCAAGCCGCTCCACGGCATTGCGCAGTTCCGTCTGGCGGAAGGAGGGGGTGACATAATCCGGGTGGCTCTCAATGTAGGCCAAAAGCCAGTCCCGATGCTTGGCGAGCCGGAAGTAGTAATTCTCCTCGGTGATCTCCTGCACCTCGCCCCACTCGGGGCCGAATTCCCCGTCCGGGCCGCGCTCTTTGTCGGTGAGGAACTGCTCCTGCCGCACGCTGTAAAACCCGGAGTAGCTGGCCTTGTAAATCTCGCCCGCGTCGAAAAGCTGCTGGAGGATTTTTTGCACCACGGCCTTGTGCAGCGGCTCGGTGGTGGCGGCCCAGGCATCATGGCTGAGGCCGAGTTTTTCCCACAGGTCGATAAAGGAAGCGGTGACATTGCGCGCGAACACAGCGGGCTCCACGCCCTGCTTTTGCGCCGTCTGCTGCACCTTCTGCCCGTGTTGATCCACCCCGGTCAGGAAGAAAACCGGGTCGCCTTTGAGCCGGTGGTAGCGGGCCAGCACGTCGGCGAGGATTTTCTCGTACGCATGGCCAATGTGCGGCGCGGCGTTGGTGTAATCGATGGCGGTGGTAATGAAAAACGTCTTGGCCATAGGGCAAACCGTAAGCATGAACCCAAGAGGCGGCCAAAGGCAATGCCGATTGATGCCCTGCCCAGGGCAAACGCATCAAAAATCTATCTGGAACTCAGGAACTCAGGAAAAAGACAGAAGCAACCTCTTCAGAGCGCGTATTGTAGCCGGGATGGGATACAGTTCTCCAAAATAGGTGATTTGCTCATTCTTTTCCTGAGTTCCAGATAGCTTTGGCCTTTCAATGGAGATGCGTTTGCCCTGCCGCCCGAGAACGGGAAAAACCGGTTGAGGGAACCCCCTTTGGCCTGGGCGTGGTGCTGCTGATTGTGCCCGACACATTCTTTTACACCGACCCCAGCTACTCGCTGAAATATTGGTTAAACCTTGCGAATACCGGCTTGGATTTTCTGCTTTTTACGACGGTCTTCGTTTTCCTGAAGAAGGAAATTCGCAAACGGCGCGCGCTCAACGAGCAACTCGCCGCGGCCAATCGCTTGAAAACCGAATTCCTGCAAATCGCCGCGCATGACCTGCGCAACCCGCTCAACGCGGTTTCGTTGGTTGCCTCGGAGATCCCTTCGCCGCAAAAGGACGGGGAATCCAATCCCGGCGAAGAAATTCGCTCCAGCGCGAATGAGATGCTTCTGCTCTAGAGCATTTTACAAAAAAATGTGGCCAGTGGCTTGGGAGCGCCGAAGG
>JBAXQF010000114.1:0-7544 GCA_037131875.1 Verrucomicrobiota bacterium | reverse complement strand
ATCAGAACGTCCGCGCCGTTCATTTCGACCAGGAACTGGCCGATGTATTTGCGGATGCTGCCGACGAAAATGTCGAGCGCGGCGGCGGCATTGGCGTTGCCTGCCTGGACGGCTTCGATCAAGTCGCGCACGTCGCCGGACGGGAGCCCGGACATGCCTTTGAGGCCGGACTGTGTGGTGAGCGCTTTCTCCACGGCGTCAATGCCCAGACCGAGGTCGCGGGCGAGGTAGATGAGGGCGAAGACATCGAAGTCCCCCACCCGGTTGTTTTGTGGCAGGCCGCTCTGCGGGGTCATGCCCCAACTGGAGTCAAGGGCCACGCCGTTGCGGACACACGCGATGGAGGAACTGCCGCCGAGGTGGCAGGAGATCATCCGCCCTTCCTTGGCGCCGCGCAATTCGGCAGCGCGCTGGGTGACGTAACGGTGGCTCGCGCCGTGAAAGCCAAACCGGCGGATGCCGTATTGGGTTTCCCAATCGAGCGGCACGGGGTAGCGCCGGTTTTCCAGCGGCACTTCGTCGTAGAAGGCCGTCTCGAAGGTGCCGATGCACGGCAGGGCGGGATGGCAGGCGTGGAAGCTGCGCACTGCCGCGACGTAGGGCGGATTGTGGGCGGGAAGCAGGGTGTTGACCGCTTCCATGGCGCGCAGCACCGGCTCATCAAGCACTTGCGTGCCCGAGATGCCGCGCGCCATCACCGGCTTGAAGCCGACCGCGGCCAGGTGCTGAAACCCGCCGAGGATTTTTTCCACAAACGCAATGGCCGCCGAATAGTCCGGGAAAGGCTTCGAGCCCTTCACTTCCGGCTCGCTGCCGAGCTGGTATTTGAAGGTCGAATCCGCGCTGCCAATGCGCTCCATGCCGCCTTTGGCAAGGAGGCGCTCACAGGGCATCTCGATCAAGCGGAACTTGAAGGAGGTGCTGCCGATGTTGGCTACGAGGATTTGGTTCGGGCTCACGGATTTTTCCGGTGGTTGGGGCGAATTACTTGGCGTTGCCGACGACCTTGCCGGAAATGAATTTTCCGAGTTTGGCGAGGTCGTCATGCGGACGCGGGATGACGTGAACGGCGACCACTTCGCCAAGCGCGCTGGCTGCGGTCGCTCCGGCTTCGACGGCGGCTTTCACCGCTGCGACGTCGCCGCGAATGAAGACGCTGACGTTGCCCGAGCCGACTTTTTCCCAGCCGATCAGTTCAATGTTGGCGGCTTTCAACATGGCGTCTGTCGCTTCGATCTGCGCGGCGAGGCCTTTGGTTTCAATGGTTCCGAGTGCTTGTCCTGCCATAATAAGGAGTAGGTAAAGGTGGGTCTTGGGGTTTAGGCGGTGAAGAACGCCAGAAGTTCCGTCGCGGGACGGGCGATCACGTGGGAGGCAACGAGGTTGCCCGCACGCGTGGCGGCTTGTTTTCCTGCATCCACAGCGGCCTTGACGCTGCCTACATCGCCACGGACAACCGTGGTGATGAGACCGCCGCCGATCTGGATGGATTTGACGAGTTCAACGTTCGCTGCTTTGACCATGGCATCACTGGCTTCCACCAGGCCCACGTAGCCGCGCGTTTCAATTAGTCCGATTGCTTCGCTCATGTTGTTTTGCGTTTGGGTTGGATGTTACGAGATTCTTGGGAGGGTTAGGATTTGAAAAGTTCCACTTGTCAGGATTTGAAAAGTTCCACTTGTCAGGATTTGAAAAGTTCCACTTGTCAGGATTTGAAAAGTTCCACTTTTGTGGCGTGCTCCAAGTCACACGCGTTGGCTTCGTCGGTGTCGATGTGAACCTCAAGCTTGAAGGTGGGATCAACCCGCACCAGCAGGTCGTCAAAGCGGGTGGAGCAATCTTTGGCGGTCACTTTGAGCGTGATCGTGTCCATGTGCTTGACGCCGTAATGTGTCGCATCGTCCGGGGACATGTGCACGTGGCGCCAGGCGCGGATGACGCCGTTTTTCATTTCAAGCATCCCCTTGGGCCCCATGATGTAGCAGCCGGGGGTGCCCTCAATGTTGCCCGAGGCGCGGATGGGGATGTCGATGCCGAGCTGCACGGAGTCCGTGATGGAAAGCTCCACCTGCGTCAGATTGCGGCAGGGGCCGAGGATGCGCAGGTTGGGGATGATCCGTTTGCGCGGCCCAATCATTGTCACCGTCTGCTGGGAGGCGAACTGCCCCTCCTGGTAAAGCATCTTGTGGACGGTCAACTCCGCTCCTTTGCCAAACAAAACCTCCAGATTCTCCGGGGAGATGTGCATGTGGCGGGCCGAACTGTTGACCATCAAAACGGGAGCGGGGCTTGCGGGCGCTTTTTTCCCCATTTGCCGGTAAAGCGCCTCGCGAACGAGAGTTTCAACAGAAGAACGGCTGGAAACTGGGGCGGAAGTCATGAGAAATGGATCTACGCTGATTTATATGATCGACATCAGTCATATCACGACCCGAATAGCCGTCAATAAAAATTTGGAAAAAAATGCCGCCCGCTACAAAAGCTCTACGGGAAACGCTTCCGCAGCGGGTTCGCCCTCTCGGTGAATGCGCTCCACGGGACAGGCCTCCGCCCCCTCTTTTGCATTCCAATACTGCCGGGCGCCAATCTCGATCCCGGATTCAACCAGCTTCTGGAGAGGCACTTCCGTAAGCAAAACATCCACCTCCCGCCACGGAAGCAGAATGTCCGGGGCCTGCCGGTCGAGCTTGCTGCCATCCAGACAGAAAATGGCCTGCGCGCTGCGCTGAATGGCCACCTTTTGCTGCGCGACAATGGCAGCCTGGGAGTTCCAGATGCCTGCGGTGTCCATGCCTTCTGCGGAAAGAAACGCCACGTCAAAGCGCCAAAATTGCAAGCTGCGCACCGCCGCCTCCCCGAGCAGCGTGGATTGCCGCGCAAGCAGTTGTCCCGCAACGAGAAACACCTTGACGTCGGGGATGGCGGCCAGCATTTCGCCCACGGGAATATTCGGGGTGATGAACGTCATCGGCGTCACCGGACGCGACCGGAAGGCTTCGGCAATGGCGTACATCGTGGTTCCGGGATCCAAAAAAACGGACAACCTCGGGGTGAGATAAGAGAGCGCGGCAGAGGCGATTTGCGTCTTGGCCCGGCGCGCAGTGCCCGTGCGCTCCAGAAAGGAGGGGAAGCGGTTGTCGAACTCCGAGACGGCGCCTCCATAGGTGCGCTTGATTTTTTTCTCCTCCGCAAGCGCCACCAGATCCCGCCGTGCGGTTGCCTCGGAGACCTGCAAGCGGCGGCAAAGCTCCCGCACGGGCATGTAGCCGTGCTGGGCAATCATCGCCGCCAGCCGTTCGCGGCGCGCCTCGACGATATGGAGAGGAACTTTC
This sequence comes from Verrucomicrobiota bacterium, assembly GCA_037131875.1. GTDB lineage: Bacteria > Verrucomicrobiota > Verrucomicrobiia > Chthoniobacterales > Chthoniobacteraceae > UBA695. Next base: position 4,212 of record JBAXQF010000114.1, on the reverse strand, counting down.
AACGCCTCTATTCTGGCACTTTTTATGAGCGGGGTCAATCACAGAGGGAAACAACGCTCCCTTTGCCAACCGCTCCCGGCCTTTTTGCCCGCGGCCTGCGAATACGGGTTTGCAACTATGAAGACAAACCAATTATTCAGCATGATGATAGCGGGCGCCTTGGCGACTGCCGGGGCTGTTTTTGCCCAGGAGCCAGACCCCGCAGCGGCTTGTTGTGCGATGATGCCCGGCATGATGGGCGGCATGAGGGGCGCTCACAAAGCCGAAATGATGCAGTGGCATCAAAAGATGATGGAAAAAATCAAGGCGCAGGATGCCGAGATGGACAAACTCGTCCAGGAAATGAATGCCGCCAGCGGCGACAAAAAAGTGGACGCCATTGCAGCCATCGTCAACAAGGTGATGGAAGAGCGCAAGGCGTGGCATTCCGAGATGGAAATGCGCCACAAGAAAATGATGGAGTGGATGCAGGCGGCAAAACCAACGCCTGAAAGCGAGAAAGCGTCTCCGACTCCCGAAGCCCAAAAGGGCAAGAAGAGTCATTGAGCGCTTGAAGCCAAGAAAAAGCCAGGGGGGATCGTCCGCAATGCGAACGATCCTCTCTTTTTGCTCTTTCTCTTTGCCCGGTTTCGTGAGTTCCTTGGCTCACGATGAATCAAGGTGTTCTGCGCATGGTCAAACTCCTGGCGGCGATGGCTCTCGGCCTCGCTTTCCCGGCGGCGCACGCTTTCCAGTATCTCATTCCCTACGCCATCATGGCGATGCTCTGGCTGGCGTTTCTGGATATCCGGCCCGTCGGCTTCCGCCGTCAACACGCCTGGCTGCTGGCCGCGAACTGGGGCGTCGGGTTGGCCGCATGGGCGGCCTTGCTGCCTTTCAACCGCCAGTTGGCCTGTGCCGCCTTGCTCATCGGGCTCACGCCCACCGCCACGGCCTCTGCGGTGGTGACCGGCATGCTCGGCGGACGCGTGGAGTTCGTGGCCGCCTCGGTGCTGCTCACCAACGCCACCGCCGGGCTGCTCTTCCCGCTGGCGCTGCCGTTCCTGCTCGGCTCACACTCCGCAATGGAAACCGCGCCGTTTCTCAAACAGACGCTGTACATCGTGCTGGGGCCGCTGATTGTGGCGCAGTCCCTGCGGATCAGCGCTCCGTCGTGGACGCGCTCCCTTCTCCGCTTCCGGCACTTCTCGTTTACCCTCTGGCTGGCGGTGCTGTTTCTGGTCACCTCCAACGCGGGCCATTACCTGCGGGCGCAGTGGCACGTGGCCGGGGGCATGGGGCAGATCGCGCTGCTTGCGTTGCTGGCGGCGGTGCTCTGCGCGGTGAACTTCGCTTTGGGCTGGAAGCTGGGCGGGGCGGACTTTGCCCGCGAAACCAGCCAGAGCCTGGGCCAGAAGAACACCATCCTGACCATCTGGATTGCCCTCACCTACGTGAATCCGCTCGTCGCATTGGGGCCGACGTTTTACGTCCTCTGCCACAACACTTACAACGCGTGGCAACTGGCGCGGCATCAGCCGATGCAAAAAGAGGGCTGAGCCCGCCTACCTCACAATGCCCCGCTCGGTGGCGGCCAAAAACTCCAGCAAATGCTGGATTTCCGGGGTGGGCTTGAGCTTCTCCCCAATCTGCTCGGCGGCGCTCTTCACGTTAAGGTTCATCCGGTAGAGAATCCGGTAGGCCTCTTTGATCTCGCGGACGGCTTCCACGGAAAAACCGCGCCGTTCCAAGCCGACTTTGTTGATGCCGCGAATCTCCGCCGGGTTGCCGTCGGCGATCATGAAAGGCGGGACGTCCTGAACGATCTTTGTGCAACCGCCGAGGATGGCGTGCTGGCCAATGCGGCAGAACTGATGCACGGCGGAGAGCCCGCCGATGATCACGTGGTCGCCCACCTGCACGTGGCCGCCGAGGGTGCCGTTGTTGGAAAAGATCACGTCGTTGCCGACAATGCAATCGTGCGCAATATGCGCGTAGGCCAGGAAGTTGCCCCGGCTGCCAATGCGCGTGCAGTCCCCCAGCGCCGTGGCCCGGTGGACGCTGACAAATTCGCGGAAGCAGTTGTCATCCCCAATCTCCACATGGGTCGGCTCGCCTTTGTATTTCAAATCCTGCGTCTGCTGGGCGATGGAGCCGTAGGCAAAAAAGCGGTTGTTGGAGCCAATCCGCGCAGGGCCTGCAATGGTGACGTGGTGTTGGAGCCAGCAACCGTCGCCCAAAACGACGTCGGGGCCGATGATGCAGTAGGGGCCGACCACAACGCCGGAACCGAGTCGCGCGGCGGGATCGACAAGGGCGGTGGGATGAATCTGGGTCTCGGGCATGGATGAAATTTATGCGGAGAGGAAACCGAACATCATATTGGCCTCGGAGACCACTTCTCCATTCACCATGCAAGTCCCCTTGGCCTTGGCAATGCTGCGTTTGGCCTGGGTCACCTCCACATGGATAAAGAGCGTGTCGCCGGGGAGCACCGGTTTGCGGAATTTCACGGCGTCAACACTCATGAAATAGCCGATGCGCCCGTTGGAATTCTCCCCCTGCTGGTGCAGGAAAGCGATGCTGGAAACCTGAGCCATAGCCTCGATCTGAAGGACGCCCGGCATGACGGGGTGGCCGGGAAAATGGCCCTGGAAGAAAGGCTCGTTGATCGTAACCGCCTTGACGCCGGTGCATTTGTTGCCATCAAAACCCACAATCCGATCCACCATGAGGAAGGGATACCGGTGGGGCAACAATTTCATGACGTCGTTGATGTCGAGCACGTCGCCCCCTTTCGGGGTGGTGGACGGCGGAACCATCGCCATGAGTTGCGCCTGCCGTTTGGTGAGCAGCTTGGCCAGCTCGGTGTTCGGGCCGTGGCCCGGCTTGATGGCGATCACGTGGCCCTTGATGCGGCGTCCAAACAAAGCGAGGTCGCCCACGATGTCCAAAATCTTGTGCCGCGCGAACTCCTCCTTAAAGCGCACCGGCTCCTTGCTCATCACGGAGTCTCCGCGCACGACGACGGCGTTCTCCAGGCTGCCGCCTTTGATGAGGCCCTTGTCCAGGAGCGGCTTGACGTCCTCGTAATAAACAAACGTGCGGGCGGGGGCGATTTCCTTCTCGTAGATCGCCGGGGTGATCTCCGTGCTGTAATACTGGGCAAAGCGTCCGTCCGGGCCGACATTGGTGCAGGAGATGCGGAATTTGTCGTCCGGCACAATCGTCATGAGGGAGCCGCTCTTGGTTTCGAGGTGGATCGGCTCCGTGATCAAGTAATAGGCACGCGGAGCGTCCTGGGCGACGGTGCCCGCTTTTTTGATGAGTTCCACGAACGGACGGGCGCTGCCGTCGCCGATGGGCGGTTCGTTGGCGTCCATCTCGATGAGGGCGTTATCCACTCCCATGCCCAAGAGGGCGGAGAGGACATGCTCAACGGTCTGCACCTTCACCGCGCCTTCGCAAAGGGTGGTGGCGCGCTCGACAGTTTTGACATGGGAACAATGGGCGTCGATGACTGGCTGATCTGGCAGATCGCTCCGCTTGAATTTCCAGCCGTGCCCCACGGGAGCGGGGTGCAGGGTAAGAGTGACACGTTCCCCGGTATGCAGGGAGGATCCCGCAAGCGAGGCGGACGAGGCTAGGGTGTGCTGGACGTCAGACATGAGTCCGAGGGTTGTATCACCCCGCAACCGGTTCGTCGAGTGTCAGTTGAGGGGGGGGTGCAAGACAAGCGCGTCCAAAGGAAAATCTGAGGCGAATCTGGAACTCGGGTAACTGGCCCAACTCAAAAAAGAGCGCGTGCGCAAAAGTCTTTCCTGCCGGGCTTTAGATAGTGTCGTCACGAGATTCGGAAGTCATCCACTTCGCTTTTTGCGCCGGAAAATGGCATCAAAAATCCTTGGTGGCTGCCAAACGCCTCTCGTGACAGGACACTAGCCACAACAAAGGCAACTCCTTGATGAATGATCACCTTCTCGATTCCGAGCATAGTATGCTTATCAAAATCCGCTAGAGCATTTTACAAAAAAATGTGGCCAGTGGCTTGGGAGCGCCGAAGGCTGGTGCAAGGCGGCTTGGCCCGCAGCGGCTGTGTTTGTAAACACAGCCCAAGGGACAAACGGTTTGCAACGGCCTTCGCCGCCCCAAGACGCGGCTATAGTTTTTGGTAAATTGCTCTAATTCTACTTTGTTATGAAAAGGGGGCGGCTTCGTCGTGCAGACCTCATA